>NZ_JBAKHU010000002.1:0-364822 GCF_036906895.1 Micromonospora sp. CPCC 206060 | reverse complement strand
CTCGTTTCAGCCATGAGCCTCTATCCCTCAAGTCCTGGCCTCCACGTTACGAGGGGAACCACACTCCAGGTGTCCCGGTGGGTGCGTTTCTTCTGCTCAGCACCTCCCGCCGGACCTCGGCGGAGGCGGTCAGCGGGCCGGTGACCGCCGTCGCCCAGTAGCTCCGGAACCGGTCCGTACCCCGGTCCCGCCACTGCGGGTCGGCGGCGATCGAGGCGACCCCCACGAACAGGTCCACGTCCCGCATCGCCTCGCTGAACACCAGGGGCGGCACCCCGGTCACCGGCACCGGCTGCCAGACGCTCCCGTCCCGCCGGTCGAACCGGACCTGTTCGGTGGCGCAGTACCGGGCCTCGTAGTCGCGCTCCTCCGGATTCTCCACCAGTGCGTGGAGGAACCGGGCCCGCCAGGCGCCGAACTCGCGTACCGCCTCGCCTTCGAAACCACCGTCCCACTGCCCCAGATAGTTGGCCGCCCAGCCCCGGGTACGCATCAACGCGTTCGCCTGCCGGTAGCGCAGGAGGTGACCGGCAAAGCGGTGGGAGTGGAAGCGGGTCGCCTCCTCTGCCGGGGTGACGACGTAGACCTCCCGGAACGCCTGTCTGACCGGTTGGCGCAGACTCCACTCCACGATCCGGTCCCGCCAGGCCCGCACCTCGTCCGCCCGGACCCGGAGCGGATGCCACAGCCGTACCCGCCCGACCGGCAGTACCGTCCCGTCCAGGGCCACCAGCACCCAACCCGACGGATCCCGGCGGGGCCAGCCACTCACCCAGCCCGTCAGCGGCCCGCCACTCACCCAGCCCGTCGGCGGCCCGCCACGAGGTGACCCTCGTCGAACTGTCGGCCCGGCCGTCCCGGCAGCCGAACCGGCGGACGGCCATGTCGCGCCGGCCTGACCGGCCGACGTGACCTCCGTCTGCCAGATCAGCCGCCGGCCGAAGGAACCGGTCACCGGCTGGTCCAGGTAGCGGGTCGCCCAGTCCGCCGCCGACCACACCCGGTCCGTCGACAGGAGCGACTCGATCCGCCCCCGCTCGGCGGTCAGGCTCGCCCCGACGTCCCGGACCAGACTCCGCAGGTCGGCCAACTCCCCCGGGTGGTCGGCCCGGACCACGGCCGGTACCCCCTTCAGCGGCCGGCCGTCGCGCTCGAAGCGCAGCACCGCGCGGCTCTCCTCGATTCCGACGACCGCCTCGTACCCGCCGATCTTGGTCACCCGCCGTCCCTCGGCGTCCAGCCCGTGATCGGCCACCGACAGCTCCAGCACCTCGTCCGGTGACCAGCCCCGGGCCGCGCCCAACCCGGTCAGCGCAGCCCGGATCCGGGTGAGCAGTGCCCGGTTACGGACCGACACGGACAGCCGGGCGAGGGTGATCACCGGTAGCGCACCGGCTCGCCGGCTCAGCGCGAGCACCGCCGCGTTGGCCAGCCGTGGGCAGTGCGGAAAGCCGGGCGCCTCGGTGAACGCGGTCGCCGCGTGTACGGTGACCGCCGCCAGCAGCGGGGTGACCCACTCCTGGTCGGAGTCGACGATCAGCCAGAGCAGGCCCCGCAGCAGCGTCTCGGCATCCGGATGCAGCACGACGGTGTACCCGTCGTCGCGCAGGGGCGCCTCCTCCTGCTCGGTGAAGAGGTCGAAAAGTCCCCGGATCGCCGGTACCGCGTCGGGCGCCCCGGCGACCGCCGCCCGCCCGGTGCGGAGCCAACGGGCCGTCGGCTCGACCCTGGTCAGGGTCACGGCATGGGTGAGCACGGCGACCACCCCGGGGCGGCGCAACAGGTCGCCGTGCCGTTCCCGGGCAGCGGCCCCGAACCGGTCGCCGACGTGCAGCAGCCAGGCCGGCAACGGATCGGCCGCCGCAGCGGACCCGTCGATCACCGACCAGAGCTGGCGGGCGATCCGCCAGCGCGCCGCCTTGGAGAACGGGGACCGGCCGGCGTCCAGCCAGTCGAGAATCGCCTCGATCTCCGGACGCAACGCGGGCAACGCCGTCGGACCCAACTCGGCCGCAGCCGCGACCGGCAGGCGGAAGCCCTGCTCGACGTAGGGCGTGGCGTGGGTCTCGCCGAACATCCAGAGAACCTCGTCCACCGTCCAGCCCAGACCGGTGCGACCGGCGATCTCCTCGATCAGCCGCAGCCCCACCCGGGTGTCGTCCTCGTAGCACCGCAGACACCAGTGGTGCACCCACATGCCCAGGGCCCGCAGGCCGGCATCGTCGAGCGAGACCACCAGCCGGCCGCAGGCCGTCTCCGCAAAGCGCCGGCCCCCGGCTCCCCGCCGGGCGTCACGCTCGATCGCCCCGGCACCGGACGGGGCGACCACCCGCATCCGGTCGTAGAAACCCTGCACCACAACCGGGTCGGGACGGTCGCGCTCCGACCACATCAGCCACCCGCCAGGGGTACGAGCCGGACGAAGCAGACTTCGGCACCGGTACGCAGATCGATCTGCTCGTCCAAGTCATCGATCTGCCGCTCGCCGACGAGGAGCGGGAACCCGTTGCGGGCGAACGCCGCGCAGGCACGGTCGGCGTGGCGTACCCAGTCGAGGTGACGTGGCGGGGCCGGCGGTTCGGCGTCGCGCGCGACCCCGGCGGCCGCCGGTCGGGTCGGTACCCCCGCCGACGCGGCGAGGTTGTGCTGCGCGACCTCCTCCCGCACCCGCAGCGGCAGCCGGACCAGGTCCCGGGCGGAGATCGTCTCCGGCAGACCCGCCAGCACCCAACTGTCGATCTCCCGCCCGGTGGCGGTCTCGTCCCGCACCGTCACGCTCGCCATCGACGTACCCCTTCTGCCTCCGCTGGCCGGGACCGTACCGACGCCGGCTGACACTTTCGGCCCGGTGCCAGACGACCGGGTTGTTAATAGGGGGCCCTTCCTCTACCGAATGCGTTAAGAAGGGGCCCTTCCTTACTGCCAGGTCCGATTTCCGCGAGTCGGTGGGCCGGGTGGCGGGGCAGGATCGGTGGTGTGGAGTTGGATTTCGAGCGGTGCTACCGGGCGGTGGACAGCCGTGACCAGCGCTTCGACGGCTGGTTCTACACCGGGGTCACGTCGACCGGGATCTACTGCCGGCCGTCCTGCCCGGCGGTCACCCCGAAGCGGCGTAACGTGCGGTTCTACCCGTCGGCCGCCGCCGCGCAGGGTGCCGGGTTCCGGGCCTGCCGGCGCTGCCGCCCGGACACCGCGCCCGGTTCGCCGGAGTGGGATGTCCGGGCCGACGTGGTCGGGCGGGCCATGCGGTTGATCGCCGACGGCGTGGTGGACCGGGACGGCGTACCCGGCCTGGCGTCCCGGCTCGGGTACACCGAGCGGCACCTGCACCGGATGCTCACCGCCGAGCTGGGCGCCGGACCGTTGGCCCTGGCCCGGGCGCAACGGGCACAGACCGCCCGCACCCTGATCGAGACGACGGACCTGGGGCTGGCCGAGATCGCCTTCGCGGCCGGGTTCGGCAGTGTCCGGCAGTTCAACGAGACCATTCGGGAGGTGTACGCGGTCGCCCCGTCCGCCCTGCGGGCGGCGCCGGGGCGGTCACCGGGCGCGGTCGGGGCGGGCACGATCAGTCTGCGGCTGGCGTACCGGCCACCGTTGCACGCCCCGGCCCTGCTCGACTTCCTCACCTGCCGGGCGCTGCCCGGGATCGAGGCGGTCGACGACGGGACGTACCGCCGGGGGTTGCGGCTGCCGCACGGACCGGCGGAGGTGGCGCTGACGCCGCTGCCCGGCTATGTCGCCGCGACGCTGCGGCTGGCGGACGTGCGGGACCTCGCGCCGGCGGTGGCGCGCTGCCGCCGGTTGCTGGATCTGGACGCGGACCCGGCGGCGGTGGACGCGGTGCTCGGCGCGGATCCGGCACTCGCCGCCGTGGTCGCCGCCGAGCCGGGGGTACGCCTGCCACGTGCCGCCGACGGCTTCGAGCTGGCGGTCCGGGCCATCGTCGGCCAACAGGTCTCGGTGGCCGGTGCCCGGACCACCGTGAGCCGCCTCCTGCGCCCTCTCCCCGTTCCCCCGTCCCCCCTCGTTGATCATGAAGTTGTTGTCCGCGAGAACGGCGTGTCGCAGCAACAACTTCATGATCAACCTCAGCGTGGGCGGGCGGGTGGGGAGTTGCGGGCGTTCCCGACGCCGGAGGAGATCCTCTCCCTGCCAAACGACGCGTACCGGATGCCGGCGGCCCGCCGGGAGACCATCCGGACGCTGGCCCGGGCGGTGGTCGACGACGGACTCGACCTGGATCAGGGCGCCGACCGGGCGTCGACGGTACGCACCCTCACCGCACTGCCCGGGATCGGCGCCTGGACCGCCGGCTACCTGGCCATGCGCGCCCTGGGTGACCCGGACGTCCTGCTCCCCACCGACGTGGCGGTACGCCGGGGCGCGGCAGCCCTTGGCCTGCCCGCCACCCCCGCAGACCTCGACGCGTACGCCATCCGCTGGCGGCCCTGGCGGTCGTACGCGGTGATCAGACTATGGAGATCAGCATGAACGGAGACGCCACCATCAGCGACATGAACGGGAACGAGAACGGCGGCCTGAACGGGAACGGCGGCGTGAACGAGGGCACCACGATCAGCACTCCGGCCGGACCGTTGAGCATCGTCACCGGGCCGGAGGGGGCGGTCCGGGCCGCCGGCTTCCTGGCCGATCCGGAGGCGCTGCTGCCACTGGTCCACCCGGGACTGCGCGCACCGATCCGCCTCCGGTCGGAACTCGGCCCGGCGAACCGGGCGGTCACCGCTTACCTCGCCGGCGACCTGACCGCGATCGACGAGGTACCGGTCGAGCAGCACACCGGTGGCGCCTTCCTGGCCCATTCCTGGCAGGTGCTACGTACCGTGCCGGCCGGTGAGCCGGTGACCTACACCGGGTTCGCCGCGCTGGCCGGCCGCCCGGCTGCGGTACGCGCCGCCGCCGCAGCCTGTGCCCGCAACGCCGTCGCTCTCTTCGTTCCCTGCCACCGGGTACTGCGCACCGACGGCAGCCTCGGCGGCTATCGGTACGGGCTGCCGGTGAAAAAGTGGCTTCTCGGTCACGAACGGCGGTTGACGGCAGCCGGAGCTGCACCGAAGTGACGTTTGCCGATACCGTCATGGGGTGCCTGCGGAACGTGACCCCGCCGCCGGGACCAACGCGGGCCGGCAGCCGGGAAGGCCGGACCAGCAGGCGGGACGGCTGGATCGGCAGGCGGGGACGCAGGGCCAGCAGGCGGGACGGCCGGACTGGCAGGCGGCGGCGCAGGACCGGCGGTCGGAGTCCGGCAGTCGTGGGCGACGGGCCCGGAATCTGTGGCGGCTCCGGCACTACGTCCGTCCCCACCTCGCCGAGTACGGCTGGCTGCTGCTCGCCGCGCTCACCGCGACCGGTGCCGGGCTGGCCGTACCGCTGATCACCCGGCGGGTGGTGGATGGGCCGATCGCCGAGCAGGATCCGTCGGGGCTGCTCCGGCTCGGCGCCCTGGCCCTGCTGCTCGGCATCGCCGAGGCCGTGCTGATCTTCATCCGACGGTGGGTGCAGTCGTCGTCGGCGGTACGCATGGAGGCCGCCATCCGGTCCGACCTCTACGCCCACCTCCAGCGGCTGCACGTGGGCTTCCACGACCGGTGGCAGTCCGGGCAGTTGCTGTCCCGGGCCACCACGGACCTCTCGGTGATCCGCCGGTTCCTCTCCTTCGGGCTGATGTTCGGCGTCCTCAACGTGATCACCTATCTCGCGGTGGTGGTGCTGCTCATCCGGCTGCACTGGCCACTCGGCCTGCTCGTCGCCGCCAGTGCGGTACCGCTGTTCCTGGTCAGCCGCCGGTTCTCCCGCGCCTACCTGGTCGCGTCCCGCCGGATGCAGGACCAGCTCGGCGACGTCGCGACCCTGGTCGAGGAGTCCGCCCGGGGCCTGCGTACGACCAGGGCGTACGGCCGGCGCCCGGAGATGACCGCCCGCTTCGCCGACGGTGCCCAGCGCCTGCACGACACCGCGATCGCCAAGAGCCGGCTACTCGCCCGCACCTCCGCCTACTTCGACCTGGTACCGAACCTGACCCTGGCGGTGGTGCTGGTCACCGGAGCCGTGGCGACGGCGTACGGCCGGCTCACCGTGGGCGAACTGGTCGCGTTCGTCAGTCTCCAGCTCATGCTGATCTGGCCGGTCGAGTCGCTGGGCTGGATCATCGCCAACGCCCAGGAGGCGGTGACTGCCGCCGACCGGATCCAGGAGGTACTGGACACCCGGCCCGCCGTGGTGGACCGGCCGGACCCGGTTCCGTTGCCCCGCACGACAGGCGCCCGGCGGCTCCGCTTCGAACAGGTCTGCTTCGGCTACCCCAGCGGCAGCCGGCCGGTCCTGCACGGCGTCGATCTCACCGTGGAACCGGGCGAGACGCTGGCCGTGGTGGGCGCCACCGGCTGCGGGAAGAGCACCCTGCTCTCCCTGGTGCCCCGGCTGCACGACGTGACCGGGGGCCGGATCACCCTGGACGGTCGGGACATCCGGGACCTGCGGCTGGCCGACCTGCGCCGGACGGTGGGCGTGGCGTTCGAGGAACCGACCCTGTTCTCCATGTCGGTGTGGGAGAACCTGACCCTGGGCCGGCCCGACGCCGACGAGGAGGAGGTCCGGGCGGCGCTCGCCGTCGCCCAGGCCGATTTCGCGTACGAACTGCCATGGGGGTTGGCCACCCGGGTCGGTGAACAGGGACTCTCCCTCTCCGGCGGGCAGCGGCAACGGCTCGCCCTGGCCCGGGCGGTACTCGGCCGCCCCGGGGTGCTGGTGCTCGACGACCCGCTCTCTGCCCTCGACGTGCACACCGAGGCACTTGTCGAGGCGGCGCTGGCCCGGGTGCTCCGGGACACCACCGCGCTGCTGGTGGTCCACCGCCCCTCGACGGTCGCGCTGGCCGACCGGGTGGCGTTGCTCGCCGACGGCCGGATCGCCGCCGTCGGTACCCACTCGGAACTGCTGGCCACCGTGCCGGCGTACCGGGCGGTGCTCTCCGCCGCGCCCACCGCGTCGGCCGGCGATCCGGACGACGTCGACCTGGTCAGGTCGTGAGCGTCGAGGAACGGCCGCCCCCGGCGGCCCCGGCGATGGACGGGACGGCGGACCGGACGGCGGACCAGGCGGCGGGCCAGACGGCGGACCGGACCGGATCCGGGGTCTGCGGGCAACCCGATCCGGCGTCCGACCCGGACCGGCCCGACCTGGCGCGGTGGCGGGGCCGGGCGACCGACCCGGACGCCGACCGGTCCGCCGCCGAACAGCACTCGCCGGAGGCGGTCGCCCGGTTACGGGCCCGCAGCCGGGCGCTGCTCGGCTCGCTGCTGCGCCCGCACCGCCGCCCGCTGGCGGTCACCGTCGCGCTGCTGCTGCTCCAGAACGCCGCCGGGATGGCCGGACCGTACCTGGTCATGCTCGGCATCGACCGGGGCATCGGACCGTTGCGGGCCGGCGACGCCGGTCCGCTGGTCATGGTGGCCGCCGCGTTCGCCGTGGCCGCCGCCGTTGACCACGTGGCCAAGCGCGGTTTCCTGGTGCTCTCCGCCCGGGTCGGCCAGGCCGTCCTGCTCGACCTCCGGCAGCGGGTGTACGACCAGTTCCTGCGCCTGCCGGTGGCCTTCCACGAGCGGTACACCTCGGGCCGGATGGTCTCCCGGATGACCAGTGACCTGGATTCGATCGCCGAACTCGTCGACGGTGGCATCGACAAGCTGGTACTGGCCGGGCTGTCGATCGTGTCGGTGGCCGGCGTCCTGCTCTGGTTGGACGCACCGCTGGCCGTGGTGACCCTGCTGGCGTTCCCGTTCCTGCTCTGGCTGTCCCGCTGGTTCACCCGCGCGTCGGCCTCGGCGTACCGCCGCACCCGGGAGGCGGTGGCCCTGGTCATCGTTCACTTCGTCGAGTCGCTGGGCGGGATCCGTGCGGTGCAGGCGTTCCGCCGGGAGCAGCGCAACCAGCAGATCTTCATGGCGGTCAACGACGACTACCGGCGGGCCAACCGGGACGCCTTCCGGCTGATCGCGACGTACTCGCCGGGCATCAAGCTGATCGGCAACGTGACCGTGGCGGTGGTGCTCACCTACGGCGGTTGGCGGGTACTGGGCGGTGACGCGCAACTCGGGGTGCTCGCCGCGTTCCTGCTGTACCTGCGCCGGTTCTTCGAACCGATGCAGGAGCTGAGCCAGTTCTACAACGCCCTCCAGTCGGCGACCGCCGCGCTGGAGAAACTGGCCGGGGTGCTCGACGAGCCGGTCGGCGTACCGGAACCGGCCCGGCCGGTGCCGCTGCCCGCCGGGCCGCCGCGCGGCGCGGTCGGGTTCGCCTCGGTGGCCTTCGGCTACCGGCCCGGTGCCCTGATCCTGCCCGGCCTGGACCTCGTCGTACCGGCCGGGCAGACCGTCGCCCTGGTGGGGCCGACCGGCGCCGGCAAGTCCACCGTCGCCAAGCTGGTCGCCCGGTTCCACGACCCGCTCACCGGCACGGTCACCCTCGACGGGGTCGACCTGCGCGACGTCGCCGACGCCGACCTGCGCCGCGCGGTGGTGCTGGTCACCCAGGAGACCCACCTGTTCGGTGGCACCGTGGCGGAGAACATCCGGTTCGGCCGGCCGGCCGCCGACGACCGGCAGGTACAGGCCGCCGCCCGGGCGATCGGCGCGCACGACTTCATCGTCGGGCTGCCCGACGGGTACGACACCGACGTGCACCGGCGCGGCGGGCGGCTCTCCGCCGGGCAGCGGCAGCTCGTCGCGTTCGCCCGGGCGTTCCTGGCCGATCCGGCGGTGCTCGTCCTCGACGAGGCGACCTCGTCGCTGGACGTACCGACCGAACGGGCGGTGCAGCGGGCGTTGCGGACCATCCTGCGGGACCGGACCGCGCTCATCATCGCGCACCGCCTCTCCACCGTGGAGATCGCGGACCGGGTGCTGGTGCTGGAGGCGGGACGGATCGTGGAGGACGGTCCACCTGCGGAACTGATCGCCGACGGTGGCCGGTACGCGGCCCTGCATCGGCAGTGGCGCGACTCACTGGTTTGATGGCACCCGGGCCGGCACGACGGACGGTCACGGGGAACGGGGAGGCACGGCATGCGCACACGACGGAGGATGACCATCGCCGGGTTGGTGGTGGGTACGGTGCTGGTCACCGCGACGGCGGTCGCCCTGGCCGCCGGGGGCGGTCCGTCCGGCCCGGCCGACGGCGAATTCGTCGCCGGTGAGCGGGCCGGACAGGCCAGCAGCACCGCGCCGGCCGGTAGTGGCGGATGGGGCAGCGCGCCGGCCGGTGGTGAATCGGCCGCGCCCCGGCGCACCGCCGCCACCGTGGCCGCCGCCGCCCCCGCCTCGGTCGCCTACCTGCGCACCCGGTACGGCGTGACCGCCACCGAGGCGGCCCGACGGCTCGCCCTCCAGGAGGCGTCCGCTCCGCTGGCCGACCGGCTGGCCGGGCAGTTCCCGGACAGCTACGCCGGGCTGTGGCTGGACCAGGCCGGCGGTGGGGTGCTCACCATCGCGGCGACCAGCCCCGCAGCGGTCAGCCGCGCGGTGGCCGGGTTGCCGGACGCCGCCCACATCCGGGTGGTGCCGGCCCGGCACCCGCTGCGCGAACTCACCTCGGCAGCCGGGCGGGTGGCCGCCGCGCTGGGCGCCGAGAACGGGCTCGACGTGCTGGTCGACCAGCAGGCGAACGGCATCGTGGTACTCACCGGCGACCGGGTGCCCGCCGACGATCCCCGGTTGGCCGACGCGCTGGCCGGTGCCGGCGTACCAGCCCGCAGCGCGCCGACCCCGACGACGACGGCGGTACCCAAGGCGTGCGACCCGCGCTACTGCGCCAGGGCGCCGATGCGCGGCGGTATCCGGCTGGACATCCCCCGCGACGACGGCACCGTCGGTGGCTGCACCAGCGGCTTCACCGTCTTCTCCCGGACCACCGGGCGGTACTACCTGCTCACCGCCGGGCACTGCGTGGTGGGTGGGCGGCACCAGCACGTCGACTCCACCTGGCACCAGTACCTCGGGCCGAAGGTGCCGGTGACCGTGGAGGCGACCCAGGCCGGGCTCGGCGAGAACGCCTACCCGTACGACTACGCGCTCATGACGTACCCGGGCGGAGCGGTCTCCCGCTGGGCGTACCCGGCGGGCACGACCGACCGGCCGGCCCTGGTCAACTACTGGTGCGGGCCGGGTGTCGGCTGCGCCACGAGCAAGGACGTCCGGGTGACCGGGGTGGTCGCCTACAGCTCCATCCAGATCGGTTGGGTGGCCTGCGCGACCGGCTCGGCGTACACGCCCGCCGCCGGTGAGCGGTACGTCGACTCGGGAGCCGGTACCGGCTACGTGCCGGGTACCCGGTGCGGGGAGATCACCGGGAAGACCTCCGGCGGCATCGACGTACGCATCTGCGCCCGTCCCGGCGACAGCGGCGGGCCGCTCTTCCTGGAGGCGGACGGCCGGGCACTGGGCATCCTCTCCAACGGTGACCCGGGGCAGGGGGCCTGCACCAACGCCGAGGAACGCAACCACTACGCGCCGGTGTCGACCGTGCTCGCCCGCGCGAACGCGCGTACCGGTGGGTCACTGGATCTGCGGCTGGCCACCACCGGCCCGGCGCTGGCCGGGCTGCCCGGCGACCGGACCGATCCGCAGCCGACCTTCCGGGGCCGCTGACGGCCCACTGACGCCGGTGGTGCCGGGCCGTCCGGCCCGGCACCACCGGATCGATGTCCGCTCGGTTGGGCTCCGCCCGGCCGGTCGGCGCTACCGGCTCAGCTCGTCTCGCCGGCCATGCTGAACGAGCGGAGCCGGCTGATGGCGAGCCAGGTGAAGCCGACCGCGGCGACCACGCTCATCACCGCCGCCACCGGCACCGACACCGGGGTCTCCAGCAGCCCGGTCGGGGCGATCCGGTCGGCGAGCGCGACGACGTACTGCTGGATCGACAGCACCCCGGTACCGCTGACGACGTTGCCCAGCAGCCCCTCCCAGATCAGCACGTAGACCAGGCCGAGCAGCACCGGCCGGCGGGTGACCAGGCTGAGCGCCAGGAAGATCGCCGAGTACGCCAGTGCGCCGACGGTGGCGGCGGCGGCCAGCGCCAGGCCGAACCGGACCGAGTGGGCGAGCACCCCGGCGACGTAGAGCGGCAGGGCGGCGGTCAGCGCGGTCACCCCGACCGCCACGGCCAGCTTCGGCAGGACGATCTGCCAGCGGGGCAACGGTTTGGTCAGGATGTGCACCACCGTGCCGTCGTCGATCTCGGAGCCGAGCACCCCGGTACCCACGATGAGTGCGATCACCGGCAGTACGACGGCCAGGCCGAGCCCGACCAGGACCGGTTGACCCCACTGGCCGGGGTCGACGCCGAGCGCCCGGGAGGTCGTGGCGAGGCCCACCAGCAGCAGCGGCAACGGGAAGAGCATGAGGAAGCGGCGCCGACCGAAGAGGCCCCGCGTGGTGATCCAGGCGACCGTGGACATGGGATCAGGCCTCCACGAGGTAGGAGAAGACGCTCTCCAGGGACTCGTCCTCGGGGAGCAGGTGGCGTACCCGGATGCCGGAGTCGAGGGCTATCCGGGGCAACGCGCGGGTGAAGGCGCCGTAGTCGCCGGCGCGTACGGTCAGGCCGGTGGCGTCCAGTTCGACCCCGTTGACCGAGGGTTCCCCGATCAGCCGGACGGCCAGCGCCCGATCGTCGGTGGATCGCACCACGAAGACGTGCGGCCGGTTGGTCATCAACCGCCGGATGGTCCGGAAGTCACCGGACGCGGCGAGCCGGCCCGCGACGATCACCTGGACCGTACCGGAGACCTGCTCGACCTCCTCCAGGATGTGCGAGCTGAACAGGATGGTCCGACCGGCGTCGCCGAGCGAGTGCAGCAGGTCCATCATGTGCAGCCGCTGGCGGGGGTCCATCCCGTTGAACGGCTCGTCGAGCAGGAGCAGCTGCGGGTCGTGGACCAGCGCGGCGGCCACCCGGGCGCGCTGGCGCATGCCCTTGGAGTAGGTACCGATCCGCCGGTGCTGGGCGTCGTCCAGCTCGACCAGGTCGATGGCCCGGCGGGTGGCGGCGGCCGGGTCGGGCAGCTTGTGCAGTTTCGCGCTGGCCAGTACGAACTCGTGCGCGGTGAGGAAGGTGTGCACCGCCTCCCGCTCGCTGACCAGTCCGAGCCGCCGGTAGACCGCCGGATTGCGCCAGGTGGGCTCGCCGTCCAGGGTCACCGCGCCCCGGGAGGGGGCGAGGAAGCCGGCCATCATGTGCAGCAGGGTGGTCTTGCCGGCGCCGTTCGGGCCGAGCAGGCCGGTGACGCCGGGACCGAGGGTCATGGTGACGTCGTTGACCGCGACCACGTTGCCGTACCAGCGGGAGACGCCGGCTAGTTGCAGCTCGGTCATGAGGTGGCGACCTTCCGGTAGCGGGCCAGCAGCAGGGCGATGGCGCCGGCGACCACGGCGACCAGGACGATGGCGTAGACCGGGCCGAAGTCGCCGATCCGGGGACCGCCCTGGCCGGGTGGGACCAGCAGGTCGCCGAGGGTCCAGACGCCGACGCCCTGCACCAGGGTGGGCGGGGAGGCGATCAGGGCCAGTTCGTTCACCGTCCGGGACGGCATGATCGACAGGGTGCCGACGATCGGGGTGGTCATCAGGAAGACGGCGACGATCCCACCGGCGGCGAACGCCCGCTTGCCGGTGAGCGAGGCGATCAGCAGCCCGATCGCGCCGAAGACCACCGCCCACAGCCCGGCGTAGAGCATGCCGGGCAGCACGTCGCCGAGTTCCTCGGCGACCCCGCTCATCCCGTCGTCCTGGGTGAACGCCGCGCCGACGAACATCAGCAGCTGCGGTGCGCCGAGCAGCAGCCACAGCGCGGTGAACAGCGCGGCCAGCTTGGCGAGTACGTAGTCGCCGCGCGGCAGCGGCCGGGAGAAGTAGAGCGGCAGTACCCCGCTGTGCAGGTCCCGGGAGACCAGTTCGGGGGCGACCACCGCGACGAAGAAGATGACCAGCCAGCTCATCATGTCCGGGAACTGGGCGTAGGTCATGATGATCACGCCGGCCTGGGCGCGGACCGCGGTGACCCCGGCGGCCACCACGACCAGGATGCCCACCACCAGCCAGGGGAAGATCTTGGCTTTCGCGCTGCGACCGAACCCGAACGCGGTACGCAGTCCGTGCAGGTAGAGCGCGCCGAAGACGTGTCGGCGACCCAGCCTGGGCCCGGTGTACCGCTGGTATCCGATGTCGTGGATGACCCCACTCGGCTCAGACATGGCTGGGCTCCCTCTGGGCGAAGAGTTCGGCGACCCGGTGCCGGCGCTGGTCGAGCCGGTGCAGCGGCAGCTCCAGGTCGGCCACCGCGCGCAGGATCAGGTCGTACGTGTCGTCGTCGGCCAGCTCGACCAGGAGCAGGCGCCCCTCGCGGCGGACCGGCAGGTGGAGTGCGGCCAGCCGGGTGGCGAGCTGGTCGGTACCCTCGCTGACCTCGACCGCGAGGACGTCGGTGGCCGACGTCATCGCGGAGATGTGGTCGGCGCGCAGCAGGCGGCCACCGTCGATGGCGACGAGGGTGTCGCAGATCCGTTCCACCTCGCCCAGCAGGTGCGAGCAGACCAGCACGGAGATGCCGAACTCGGTGCCGATCCGCTGGATCAGCGCGAGCATGGCGTCCCGGCCCGCCGGGTCGAGACCGTTGGTCGGCTCGTCGAGCAGCAGCAGGTCGGGGTCGTGGACCAGGGCCTGGGCCAGCTTGACTCGCTGTTTCATACCGGTGGAGTAGCCGCCCACCTGCCGGTACCGCTCCTCGTAGAGCCCGACGTGGCGTAACGCCTCGGAGGCGCGTTCCCGGGCCACGGTGGCGGGCAGGCCGCTCATCCGGCCCAGGTGGGTGACGAGTTCGGCGGCGGAGAGGTCGGGCGGTAGGGCGTCGTGCTCCGGCATGTAGCCGACCCGGGCCCGTACGGCGGCCGGATCGGTGGTCGGATCGAGGCCGAGCACGCGCACCGTGCCGCTGGTCGGCGCGATCAGACCGAGCATGATCTTGATGAAGGTGGACTTGCCCGCACCGTTCGCACCGACCAGTCCGACGATGCCCGGCGCCACACTGACGGTCAGGTCCGCCAGCGCGGTCACCCGCCCGCCGTACGTCTTGGTGAGCGATTGTGTCGCGATCAGAGTCACGTGACCAAGACTAGGGACTGGTCAGGTGCTGCGGGATCCGGCGCGCCCCGGATCCTGCCGGCCGCCCGCCCCCTACGGGTTCTCCGGTGCCCCCTGATCCGGTAAGCGTTCCGTAAGCCCTTTCGGGTCATCCGTCCCGGCCCGGACCGGCAGACTCGACCCATGCTCGCCCGCCTGCTGCGTACGCCGCTGACCTGGATCGCGGTCGCCGTGATCGGTGCCGGAACGGTGTTCGGCCTCTACTGGTTCCAACCGTGGAAGCTGGTCACCGACGACACCGTCGACGAGGCGCTGTCCGATCTGCCCACCGCGACGGCGCCGGGCACGGGGCCGACCGCCGTCCCCTCGGCCGACCGGACGGACCCGTCCCCGACGGCGGCGACGCTGGTCAGCGCGGGTGAGTTCATCTCGCACGAGCACGAGACCACCGGGCAGGCGCGGATCGTCCGGCAGCCCGACGGGTCGTACCGGTTGGAAATCGTCGGGTTGTCCACCTCCAACGGACCGGACCTCCGGATCTGGTTGACCGACCAGCCGGTCCGGCCGGGTACGGCCGGCTGCCGGGTCTTCGACGACGGCCGCCGGGTCGAATTGGGCCGGCTCAAGGGAAACCGCGGTGACCAGGTGTATCCGCTCCCGGCCGGGGTGGATCCGGCCAGTTATCGCAGCGTCTCGATCTGGTGCAAGCGGTTCTCGGTCTCGTTCGGCGCCGCGCCGTTGGCCGGTCCCACCCGGTGAACCGAAGCGTCCAGCGGTGGAGTGGCGCTCTCGACCGATCGGCGCGCGGCTGAGAAACTGTGTGCCGGCCGGCGAGTTGGGGGTGCGATGAGCAACGGGTGGGTGCTACCCGAAGAGGTGCTGCGTGACGCTCCGGCGTACACGCCACGCCCATTTGAGCTGGCCGATCTGGAACTGCTGCTCACCGGGGCGTACGCACCGCTGAGCGGGTTCATGACCCGGGCGGACCTCACCTCGCTGGCCCGCCGGGGGCGGACCGCCGACGGCACGCCCTGGCCGGTACCGGTGACCCTGCACGTTCCGGCGGCCCTGGCTGCCGGCCTGGAGCTGGACAACCCGCTGCGCCGGGTGCTGGTGCTGGCCGACGGCGAGGGTGCACCGATCGCCGCGCTGGACGTCAACGACGTCTGGCCGGCCCGGGACGGCACGGCCGGGGTGGGTGGCACGGTACGCCGGCTCGGCGACGGCGGGCACGGCCTGTTCCAGCGGTTGCGGCGTACCCCGGAGGAGGTCCGCGACCTGCTCCCACCGACCCGGGTGCTCGGGGTGATCGCGGACCGGCCGTTGCACCGGCCGCAGCTCGCCCAGATCGCGCATGCCGTCCGGACGCTCGGTGCCCACCTGCTGGTCCTGATCCCGGTGGGCGAGGGCGGGCAGACCGACCTGCCGTCGGAGGTGCTGGTCCGCAGCATCTTCGCCGCCCGGGACCGGATGCCCCCGGCGACCCTGGTCGCGGTGCCGATCTCGACCCACGGGGACGAGATCAGCGACGCCCTGCTGCGCGCCCGGGTGGCGGCCAACTACGGGGTGACCCACCTGCTCTCCACCGGGGACGCGCTCTCCGGCGCCGGCCTGCGGGTGCTCGTCCCCCGGGAGCTGGCCTACGACAACCGGGACGGGCAGTGGCGCTGGCGGGACGACATCCCGCCCCGCAACCGGCGGCTGGCGCTGCGCCGGGAGGAGATCGACGATCTGCTCGACCGGGGTTTCCCGCTGCCCGAGTGGCACACCCCACCGGCGGTGGCCAAGGAGCTGGCCCGGGCCCGCCCGCCGCGCCGGCACTGGGGGCTGGTGCTCTTCTTCACCGGTCTGTCGGGCTCCGGCAAGTCGACCATCGCCCGCAACGTGGCCGACACGCTGCGAGAGAACGGGGACCGGACGGTGACCCTGCTCGACGGGGACGTGGTGCGCCGCGAGCTCTCCGCCGGCCTGACCTTCAGCAAGGCTGACCGGGACCTGAACGTCCGGCGGATCGGCTGGGTCGCCGCCGAGATCGCCCGGCACCGGGGGGTGGCGATCTGCTGCCCGATCGCCCCGTACGCGGAGGCCCGGGCGACCGCCCGCGCGATGGCCATCGGTGCCGGTGCGGGGTTCCTGCTGGTGCACGTGGCCACCCCGTTGGAGGTGTGCGAGCAGCGGGACCGCAAGGGGCTCTACGCGCGGGCCAGGGCCGGTCAGCTCACCGGCATGACCGGCATCGACGACCCGTACGAGGAGCCGGTCGACGCGGACCTGGTGCTGGACACCAGTGGCATGGAGGTGGACGAGGCGGTGCAGGCGGTGATGCACCACCTGACCGAGACGGGCTGGGTCGAGCCGCGCCTGCAGCCCGCCTGATCCGCCGGTCGGCCGGGTCCCGCCGGGCGCCGGGCAGGTGCGCCGGCGACCGACGGGACCACGGTCGGTGGATCAGTTGACGAAGACGAGCGGGCTACCGGTCTGGGTGGTGTCCCGCACCGGCGCGTACGTCGCGCTGAAGAAGCCGTTGGCGAAGCAGGTGTTCGCGCCGGAGTACTTGACGAACTGCTGGCTGACGAACTTGATCGAGTTGTCCAGGTCGGACGCGGTGCCGGTCATGGTGTTGTTGCTGGCCCGGTAGACGCAGGTGATCGGGCCGAAGATGCTGCTGAGCACGATCGTGGTCTGGATCGGTGCGGTCGCGGTCCCGGTGACGGTCACCACGTCCCCGCTGGTGACGGTGCTGGCGAAGGGCAGGTTGTTGACCGTCACGGTCGCGCCGCTGGTCCCGACGACGTTGCTGGAGCAGCTACTGAAGGTGTGCCCGGTGACGGTCTCGGTGGCGGTGCCGGGGGCGAGCGGGTTGCCGGTGACCCGGGCGGTGAAGGTGGAGACCGAGCACTTCACACCGGTGGTGCCGGTGGCCGTCGAGTAGAGGTTGGCGGTGGTACCGGTCTTCAGGCCGGAGGTGAGGGTGTCGCCGACGGCGACGGCGTTGCCACCGTTGCTGCCGTAGGTCAGGACGTTGCCGGCGGCCAGGGCGGGGGTTCCGACGGCCAGGGTGGTCAGCAGCGCTGCGGACGCCGCGATCGCGAGACGGACCAGTCTGCGCATGTGGGTGTCACTCTCCTCGGTGGTGGTGTTCGTGGAGCCGGGACGGGGTCTGGACGGCACGGGGTCGGGACGGCACGGGGTCGGGGCGTGGCTGTCCGGTGGATCACGGCAGCCGCCCGGTGGGCCGGTGGGCGCCGGATACCACGGGGGTCGGACAGCGGTTTCGATGGACGGGGAACGCACGCAGCAACTCCTCGTGGAGACGGACCGGGACAGGGCGTGCGGGCACGCCGTACCGGTCGGGCGGCAAACCGGTGGGGTCGCGGAATGGAAAGTCAGCACCGCTCCGGGCAGTAACGGGCACACCGGCGGGCGCGACAGGGAATTGCGTAGAGGGTCAGGCTGGAGCACTGCGGCTGAGCCGCGACACCTGCCCGATGATCTGCTCGGCGACGATCAGGCCGCCAGCCGTTCCGAGGACCATTGAGCCCTCCTCGCGGTCGAGCCGGGAATTGTCTCCCACCTCGGACGCTACGTAGAGTATTGAGGGAAACCTGTGGAAGTTATAAACCTCCCGAGGTACGCCGGTCAAGCACACAAATCAAGGAGATCAATGAGATGGTGGCCTCTCCGGCGCGTCGAACGGCCCTGACGCCGCTACCCGGTGCCCGTACCGGACGGGATCCGGCCCGGGCGATCAAGCGCGGCCCACGTCAACTGCCGGCCGAGGTGGTACGGGCCACCCAGCGGGACCGGCTCTTCGACGCCCTGGTGCACACGGTGGCCACCAAGGGGTACGCGAACGCCCGCGTGAGTGACATCTGCCAGGCCGCCGGGGTGACCCGGCCGGCCTTCTACGCCCTCTTCGCCGGCAAGGACGACGCGTTCCTCGCCACCTACCGGCACGGCACGGACGTGCTGCTGAAGCTGATGGAACAGGCCTACTCCGACGCCGGGGACTGGCCGGCCGGCTGCCGCGCCGCACTGCGGGTACTGCTCGACGTGCTGGCCAGCGTGCCGGCGTTCGCGATGATGGCGATCGTCGAGATCGACGCGGTGGGGCCGGCCGCACGGTACGAGCGGGACCTGCTGCTGCGCCGGTTCGACCAGTTCTTCCGCGACGCACCACCCGGCCCCGGCCCGGTCGGCCCGACCGGCCTGACCGGCGCGGTCGTCGGCGGGATCAACAGCATGGTCTACCGGTACGTGGCCGCCGGACGGGTCGCCGAACTACCGGACCTGCTGCCGACCCTGGCCTACTTCATGGTCGCCCCGTTCCTCGGGCCACAGGAGGCGGCCCGGGTCGCCGGAGAGCACCCGGCCGACGAGCCGGTCCGACCCCCGTGCGCACCGGCCAACGCCGTCGATCCACCCGTCGACGACCCCGAGCAATCCGGTATGTGATCAGAAATCGCCGAGGTTTTTGACTCTTTCCGCTTAATGCTCAAACGACAGCGATCAACTTCCGAGCAAATCTTGACCCCATTCCTACTCAGGGGTAACTTCCGGTTTGCCGCCCCGTCGATCAGAGGAAGGCAGCGCACCTCACCCGTTCCGGATCAATTCCTCGGCGCCGGACGGCGGCTTTTCCAGCCGAACAGTGCACCACAGACGGCCAAGGGAGCGGCAGATGTCCTCGGAATACACCTCGACCGGAGCCCCGCACGGCAAGGTACGGTGGCGGCGCTTCGCAGCGACCTTCCTCGGTGCGGGCGCGGTGGGCGCGGCGATGATCGCCCTCACCGCGCAGGGCGTGCTCGCCGCCCAGTTCTCCCTGTCGGGCATACCGTTCACCGTCACCGCCGACCGGCTCGACGGCACCGGGTTCGCCCAGTTCGCCACCCTCGACCACATGGCGCCGGGCAGCCCGAACGAGGGCGACACCGGCGGCCAGCTGGTGCTGATCGTGTCGGCCATCGATCAGGCCAAGCTGACGAACCTGTGCCAGAGCATCGAGATGGGCGGCATCGTCCTCAAACTGACCGCCGGGGACGAGGGCCGGCCGGTGTCCGCGCGCACCCTGGTGGTCGACTCGGACGTCATCTCCGGTGACGCCTCCTTCGAGAAAATCAACATCGGTCAGGACGCCAGCACCCTGGACACGGTGCCGGGGGTACGGGGCAACCTCGGGGTCTTCGGGCAGCAGGCCGACAAGGTCACCATCGTCAACCTGCGCCAGCACAACTACGCCACCACCGCCGCCACCTTCAGCCTCCCCCACCTGCGGATGCAGTTCGCCTCGGAGGGCTGCTGACCGTGACCGGGGAGCACGACGACGGTCCACCGGAGGCGTCGGCGCCGGTGGGGACGGCCACGGACGGGTCACCGGCAGCGCACCCGGCACGACGGGTACACCGTTGGCGCTCATGGCGACGCAGCAGGCCGTTCTGGGGCGGCCTGCTCGTCAGCCTCGGCGCCATCGAGATCCTGGTGTCGGTTCGCGCTCCCCTGCCGGTGATCCTGCACGTCGGCCTCCAGGGGCTGGCCGCGTACCTGGTCCCGGTCCTGCTGCTGCTCTGTGGTCTGCTGCTGCTGTTCAACCCCAGCCAGCGGGTGTTCTACTCGATCCTGTCCATCGTGCTGTCGCTGGCGTCCTGGTTGACCTCGAACCTGGGCGGCTTCCTGATCGGCCTGCTGCTCGGTCTGACCGGTGGGGCACTGGCCTTCGCCTGGACGGCACACCGGCCCGGACCGGCCCCGCAGCCCGACCAGGTCGACCCGGAGGAGTTGCCGGAGAGCAGTGCGGAGCCGGCGACGACCGCGGATCCCGCACCGGATCCGGCAACCGGCCCGGCCCAGTAGACCAGGGGCGGCCCAGAAGACCAGGGGCGGCCCAGAAGACCAGGGGCGGCGGCAGAGGGTGAGGGTGCGGGGGGCCCGGGACAGGCCCCCCGCAGGGAAGGGACGGCCGGCTGTGCGACGACAGCCGTGGAAGGTCCGCCGGCAGACACCCGGTCACGGGCCGCCCGGCCTCCTCCTCGCGGGACGCGACTGGCATCACGTCCATCCTGTTCAACGAGATCGGCGGCACCGGGCAACGGGCCACCACGCGGACAGGGCCCGCCGGACGACCGGCGGGCCCTGTCCGGGGTACGGCGGAATCAGGCGGCGAGCGTACGCGCCAGGTTCTCGTCCAGCGCGTTCATGAACTCGTCGGTGGTCAGCCACGGCGCGTCGCGGGAGATCAGCAGGGCGAGGTCCTTGGTCATCTGACCGCCCTCGACGGTGTCGATGCAGACCCGCTCCAGCGTGTTGGCGAACTCGGTGACCGCCGGGGTGTTGTCCAGCTTGCCCCGGTGGGCCAGGCCACGGGTCCAGGCGAAGATCGAGGCGATCGGGTTGGTCGAGGTCTTCTCGCCCTTCTGCCACTGCCGGTAGTGCCGGGTGACCGTGCCGTGCGCGGCCTCCGCCTCGACGGTACGGCCGTCCGGGGTCATCAGCACCGAGGTCATCAGGCCCAGCGAGCCGAAGCCCTGCGCCACGGTGTCCGACTGCACGTCACCGTCGTAGTTCTTGCAGGCCCAGACGAACCCGCCCTCCCACTTCAGCGCGGCGGCGACCATGTCGTCGATCAGCCGGTGCTCGTAGCTGATGCCGGCGGCCTCGAACTCGGCCTTGAACTCGTTCTCGAACACCTCGGCGAAGATGTCCTTGAACCGACCGTCGTACGCCTTGAGGATCGTGTTCTTGGTCGACAGGTAGACCGGGTAGCCCCGGTCGAGGCCGTACCGCATCGAGGCGCGGGCGAAGTCGCGGATCGACTCGTCGAAGTTGTACATGCCCATCGCGACGCCGCCGCCGGGGAAGTTGGCGACCTCCATCTCGATCGGGGCGCCACCGTCGGTCGGGGTGTAGGTGATGGTGACCGTACCCGGACCCGGCACGACGAAGTCGGTGGCCTTGTACTGGTCGCCGTGGGCGTGCCGGCCGATGATGATCGGCTTCGTCCAGCCCGGCACCAGCCGCGGCACGTTGGACATGATGATCGGCTCACGGAAGACGACACCGCCGAGGATGTTACGGATGGTGCCGTTCGGCGACCGCCACATCTTCTTCAGGCCGAACTCCTCGACCCGGGCCTCGTCCGGGGTGATGGTCGCGCACTTGACGCCCACACCGTGCTGCTTGATGGCGTTGGCGGCATCGACGGTGACCTGGTCGTCAGTCTCGTCGCGGTACTGGATCGACAGATCGTAGTAGTGCAGGTCGACGTCGAGGTAGGGCAGGATCAGCTGCTCTCGGATCTGCTTCCAGATGATCCGGGTCATCTCGTCGCCGTCGAGCTCTACGACCGGGTTGGTTACCTTGATCTTCGCCATCGGCCGGCGCTCCTCTCAGGGGACATGCTCAAGCAGTACGAGCGTACTGGAAGCCGCCGGAGGGCCCTACACTGACCGCCTCCGTACCGTCCGGTTGCCCACATTGCCACCTCCGCGCCGCCCCGGCAGCGCCAACCAGCGGCCCGGTCACCGCTGCGGACGTACCGTCCCGAAGGGGCCCTGATCGGCGGAAACCGCACGCCGCAGCCACGCCATGACGCGGGCCGGGGCACACCATCGTGACGACGGTGTGCCCCGGCCCGGGAGCGTCCCGGGCGGTGGCCCGGGGGTGGATCAGCGGTCAGAGGTTGGCGACGTCACCCTGCTTGGCGCGGACCGCCTCGGCCGCCTCCTTCAGGCTGGCCAGCTCGTCCGCGTCCAGTCCGGTCTCGACGACCCGCTTGACACCCCCGGCGCCGATCTCCGCCTCGACGCCCAGGTAGACGCCGGAGATGCCGTACTCGCCGTCCACCCAGGCGCAGACCGGCATGACCTCGCCGGAGTCGGTGGCGACCGCCTTGGCCATCCGGGCGGCGGCAGCCGACGGGGCGTAGTACGCCGAACCGGTCTTCAGCAGCGCGACAACCTCGGCACCACCGTTGCGGGTCCGGACCACCAGCTCCTCGATCTTGTCCGCCGGCAGCACGTCACGCAGCGGCTTGCCGTTGACGGTGCTCTGCGACGGGACCGGGACCATGGTGTCGCCGTGCGAGCCGAGGGTGAGCGTGCGTACCGAGGCGACCGGTACGGCGAGCGTCTCGGCGACGAAGTTGGTGAACCGGGCGGTGTCCAGCATGCCGGCCTGGCCGAGCACCCGGTTCTTCGGGAACTGGGTGGCGAGCTGCGCCAGCGCGGTCATCTCGTCGAGCGGGTTGGACACCACGATGACCACGGCGTTCGGGGCGTACTTGGCGACGTTCTCGGATACCTGACGGACGATCTTGGCGTTCGTCTCCAGCAGGTCCATCCGGCTCATGCCCGGCTTGCGCGGCAGACCGGCGGTGATCACCACGACGTCGGAGCCCTCGATGGCCTCGTAACCCTCGCCGTTCGGGCCGGTGGTGGCGCCGATGACCTTGGTCTCGAAGCCCTCGATCGGGCGGGACTGGTTGAGGTCCAGCGCGAGACCTTCGGGCTTGCCCTCCACGATGTCCGTGATCACGACGGTCTCGAAGACGTCGTACTCGGCCAGGCGCTGCGCGGTGGTGGAGCCGTAGAAGCCGGCTCCGACGACAGTGACCTTTTTACCCATGGTCGTCCCACTCCCTGATGCCAGTCGGGTTTTCCGGACCGTATCAGCCATGGTGGCACCGGACAGGCCAGGGGCGCCGAGGGTTGGGCAGATCACCCGGCCGGGACGAAGGGTTCCGGGCGGGTCGCAATCGGCGTCGTCGTGGATGCGGACGTCGTCGTGGATGCGGACCAGTGCTGCCGCTGCGACGGCCGTCAGCCGCGCTCGGCGCGCTCGACCACGTTGGCCAGGAGCATGGCCCGGGTCATCGGCCCGACGCCACCCGGCATCGGCACGACCGCCCCGGCCACCTCGACGACGTCGGCGGCCACGTCACCGGTGTAGCGACCCTTGCCGTCGGCGCCGATCACCCGGGTGATGCCGACGTCCACCACCACCGCACCCGGGTTGACCATGTCGGTGGTGAGCAGGCCCGGTACGCCAGCGGCCACGATGACGATGTCGGCGGCACGGGTGTGCGAGGCGAGGTCGAGGGTGCCGGTGTGGCAGAGGGTCACGGTCGCGTTCTCGCTGCGCCGGGTGAGCAGCAGCCCGAGGGGCCGTCCGACCGTGTTGCCCCGGCCCACCACCGCGACCCGGGCGCCCTGCAGGGCGACATCGTGCCGGCGCAGCAACTCGACGATGCCCCGGGGGGTGCAGGGCAGCGCGCCCTCGTACCCGAGCACGAGCCGGCCGAGGTTGATCGGGTGCAGGCCGTCGGCGTCCTTGTCCGGGTCGATGGACTCCAGCACCCGCTGGGTGTCGAGGTGCGCCGGGAGCGGCAACTGGACGATGTAGCCGTGGCAGGCCGGGTCGGCGTTCAGCTCGGCGATCACCTCGTCGACCTGCTGCTGGGTGGCGTCCGCCGGCAGCTCACGCCGGATCGAGGCGATGCCCACCTCGGCGCAGTCACGGTGCTTGCCGTTGACGTACGCCTGAGAGCCGGGGTCCTCACCGACCAGGACCGTGCCGAGGCCGGGGACGATGCCCCGCTCGGCGAGCGCCTTGACCCGTACCCGCAGCTCGTCCTTGATCTCCGCCGCGGTCGCCTTGCCGTCCAGTACCGTCGCCGTCACCTCCAGATCGTCTCATGCCGGCCGGTCCGGGCACGGAGTACCCGGCCGCCACCGGCCGACTTCTCCCGAACCGACGGCCGAGTGACTCTGCGTAACGTGCTGTTGTTCACTCAACGTGATCACACGCACGAACCACTCCAGGCTCGCCGACCGCCGGAGGACCGTCGGCGACAGCGAGGGCGAAAGTGCGCCACAAGGCCGAAAACACGCGTGGACGCCGAGCAGGGCTCGGGAGCAGCCGCCGAATACCTGCCAGGACCAGCCAATTCAGGGATCCGCTTTATCACCTTCCGCCCGTGGCGACAAACCCACCGAGCCGGATCCGTTGCCAACCTGCAACCCGCAGGTGGTCGACACCCCGGCCTGCGACCTACCGTTGCCGATTGTTGCGCAGCGTAACCCAGCGTCGGGATCGACAGCGCAGCGTGAGGATACGAGGAGGCATAATGCAGGTTCGTAGGCTCGCTGCCTGGGCCGCCCTCCCGCTCGCGGTCACCCTGGGCCTGGCGGCCTGCGGTGGTAGCGGCGGCGGCGCCGGCGAGAGCAACCCCGACGCGGCGGTCCGGATCGAGATCGCCGAGCCCCAGCACCTGGTGCCCACCAACACCAACGAGACCAGCGGCTCGCAGGTCCTGGCCGCGCTGTTCAGCCCGCTGGTCGACTACGACGCCGAGAACAAGCCGTACGAGGTCGCGGCCGAGTCGGTGACGTCGAGCGACAACACCACCTGGACCATCAAGCTCAAGCCGGGCTACACGTTCCACAACGGTGAGGCGGTCACCGCCGACAACTACCTCGACGCGTGGAACTACGGCGCGTACGGCCCGAACGGCCAGAACAGCAGCTATTTCTTCGAGAAGATCGCCGGCTACGCCGACCTCCAGGCGGAGAGCGGCACCCCGAAGGCGAAGACACTCAGCGGTCTGCAGAAGGTCGACGACCTGACCTTCACGGTCACCCTCACCGAGCCGTACAGCGAGTTCAAGACGATGCTCGGCTACACCACCTTCTACCCGATGCCGAAGGCCGCGTTCTCCGCCCCGGGCGTCCTCGCCGATGGCTACGAGCAGGCGCCGATCGGTCAGGGCCCGTTCCGGATGAAGGGCACCTGGCAGCACGACGCCAAGGTCGAGGTCGAGCAGTACGACGCCTTCCCGGGTACGAAGCCGAAGGTGGCCGGGGTCGAGTTCCGGATCTACCAGCAGCTGACCGCCGCGTACGCGGACGTGCTCTCGGACAACCTGGACGTGATCAAGACGATCCCGACCGAGAACCTCTCCACCGCGTCGACGGACCTGGGTGACCGGTTCCAGCAGAGCTCGGCCTCCTCGCTCCAGGTGCTGGCGTTCCCCACCTTCCAGAAGGAGTTCAGCAACCCGGACGTGCGTAAGGCCATCTCGATGGCGATCGACCGGGACGAAATCACCAAGTCGATCTTCAAGGACTCGCAGCAGCCGGCACGTTCGTTCGTCTCGCCGGTGGTCGCCGGGTACCGGGAGAACACCATCGGCGCGGCGGGCGAGTTCGACCCGGCCAAGGCCAGGGCGATGTACACCGCCGCCGGTGGTCCCGCGAAGATCCAGCTGTCGTACAACGGCGACGGCGGGCACAAGGACTGGATCGACGCCACCTGCAACCAGCTCACGGCCAACCTGGGCGTGGAGTGCGTCGGTAACGCCGAGCCGAAGTTCGCCGACCTGCTGACCAAGCTGAAGGCGAAGGAGTCGGTCGGGCTGTTCCGGATGGGCTGGGTCATGGACTACCCGTCCATGGAGAACTACCTCGGCCCGCTGTACAGCAGCAACGGCTCGTCGAACTACTACGGCTACGCCAACCCCGAGTTCGACAAGCTCCTCGCCGAGGGCGCGAGCGCCCCGAACGAGGAAGAGGCGATCAAGAAGTACCAGCAGGCGGAGGATCTCCTCGCCAAGGACCTGCCGGTGATCCCGCTGCGGTACGGCCAGAACAACTTCGGCCACTCGACCAAGGTCAAGAACGTGGAGATGGATCTCTTCGACCGGGTCGACCTGCTCAAGATCGAGACCGTCGAGTAGGTCCACGCTGACCTTCCCGGTCAGCCGGCGTTGACCGGACCGGCTGGCCGGTCCGCTCGGCCCTGTTAAGAAGGGCCCCTTCCTATACCGAAAACGATAAGAAGGGGCCCTTCCTTGCACTTTCGGAGAGACTGCCTAATATGTTCCGCTTCATCGTGCGGCGCCTGCTTCAGATGGTCCTGGCCTTCTTCGGGACCACGCTGATCGTGTACGCGCTGATGTTCGCCGGTCAGGGCGACCCGATCCAGGCGCTCGCCGGCGAGCGACCGGTCACCGATGCCCAGCGGGCCTACCTGACCGAGAAGTTCAACCTGGACAAGACCGGGGTGGGCGGCTTCTTCTACCGCTATTTCGACTACGTGGGCAACCTGCTCCGCGGCAACCTGGGCGACTCGCTGACCGGCCGGTCGATCGGCGAGATCCTCGCCACGGCCTGGCCGGTCACCCTGAAGCTGGCGCTGATCGCGATGGCCGTCACCATCGTCGTCGGGGTCACCGCCGGGGTCATCGCCGGCATGCGGCGGGCCAGCGTCTTCGACAACTCGACCCTGCTGCTGACCCTGCTGGTGCTCGGTATCCCCACCATCGTGCTGGCCCCGCTGGCCCAGTACCTCCTCGGCGTGAAGTGGCAGCTCTTCCCACCCACCGCCGGCGCCCAGCCCAGCCTGTACGCGCTGCTGCTGCCCGGCATCGTGCTCGGCTCCCTCTCGCTGGCCACCGCGCTGCGGCTGACCCGGACCTCGGTGGCGGAGAACCTGCGCGCCGACTACGTCCGGACCGCGAAGTCGAAGGGTCTGGTCCGGCGGCGGATCGTCAGCGTCCACGTGCTGCGTAACTCGCTCATCCCGGTGGTCACCTTCCTCGGCGTGGAACTGGGCAACCTGATGAGCGGCGCGATCATCACCGAGGGCGTGTTCAACATTCCGGGCGTGGGCTTCAACCTCTTCCGGGGCATCCGGACCGAGGACGGCCCGCTGGTGGTCGGCATCGTCAGCGTGCTGGTCGTGGTCTACCTGGTCGCCAACCTGCTGGTGGACGTCCTCTACGCCGTACTCGACCCGAGAATCCGCTATGAGTGAGCATGAGTGATTTCGAGACGGTGGCGGCCAGCGAGAACCAGGCCGCCCGGCGCGGGCCGTCCGGCGAGCCGGGTGCCCCGAACCAGGTCGGGGTGCCCGGGAAGGCCCGCAGCCTGGCCGGGGACGCCTGGCGGGACCTGCGCCGCAACCCGATCTTCTGGATCAGCCTGACCCTGGTGGTCCTGGTCACCGCGATGGCGGCCTTCCCCGGCCTGTTCACCGGCAACGACCCCCGGGACTGTGCGCTCGCCCGGCAGCACGCCGGGCCGTCCGGGGCAGCGATCTTCGGGTACGACTTCCAGGGCTGCGACACCTACGCCCGCTCGGTCTACGGCGCCCGGGCCTCGCTGCTGGTGGGCGCCCTCTCGGCGCTGCTCACCGGGATCATCGCGCTGGTCGTCGGGATGGTGGCCGGCTACTTCGGCCGGTGGATCGACGCGGTGCTCTCCCGGGTGATCGACATCGTGCTCGGCATCCCGCTGCTGCTCGCCGCGATCGTGCTGCTCAAGCGGGTCAACAGCGACAGCTCCACGGTCCGGATCCTGGCGGTGGTCTTCGTACTGGCCATCCTCGGCTGGACCACGGCGGCCCGGGTGGTCCGCTCCTCGGTGATCATCGCCAAGGGGCAGGACTACGTCGCCGCGGCCCGGATGCTCGGCGCCGGTAACGGCCGGATCATGTGGCGGCACATCCTGCCGAACTCGCTGGCACCGGCGGTGGTGGTACTGACCATCGCGCTCGGCTCGTTCATCGCCGCCGAGGCGACGCTCTCCTTCCTCGGCATCGGCCTGAAGGCGCCCACCATCTCCTGGGGCATCGACATCGACTCGGGCCGGGTGCACATGCGCGAGTCGGCGACGCCGCTGGTCGTACCGTCCACGTTCCTCGCCCTGACCGTGCTCGCCTTCATCATGCTCGGCGACGCGATCCGCGACGCCTTCGACCCGAAGCTGCGGTGATCAGAGGATGTCAACGGCACACCTGCTTGAGGTCGAGGACCTGCACATCGAGTTCCGTACCCGGGACGGGGTGGCGAAGGTGATCAACGGGGTCACCTACCACCTCGACCCGGGCGAGACGCTCGCCGTACTCGGCGAGTCGGGCTCCGGCAAGTCGGTGACCGCCCAGGCGATCATGGGCATCCTCGACATGCCGCCTGCGGTGATCACCTCCGGTGAGATCCGCTACCGGGGCCGGAACCTGCTCGCCCTGCCCGAGGAGCAGCGTCGGCAGGTACGCGGCCGGGAGATCGCGATGATCTTCCAGGACGCCCTCTCCGCGCTGAACCCGGTCTTCCCGGTCGGCTGGCAGATCGGTGAGACGCTGCGCCAGCGGGCGGGGCTGTCCCGGGTCGCCGCCCGGGACCGGGCCGTGGAGCTGATGGACCTGGTCCGGATCCCGGCCGCCCGGCAGCGGATCAGCGACTACCCGCACCAGTTCTCCGGCGGTATGCGGCAACGGGTCATGATCGCGATGGCCCTGGCGATGAACCCGAAGGTGCTGATCGCCGACGAGCCCACCACCGCTCTCGACGTCACCGTCCAGGCGCAGATCATGGATCTCCTCGCCGACCTGCGCCGGGACCTGAACATGGCGATGATCCTGATCACCCACGACCTGGGGGTGGTCGCCGGGGTCGCGGACCGGATCGCGGTCATGTACGCCGGTCGGATCGTCGAGCACGCCGACGTACGGTCGCTGTACCGGGCGCCGGCCCACCCGTACACAAAGGGGTTGCTGGAGTCGATCCCGCGCCTGGACGTGCGCGGCCAGGAACTGTCCACGATCCGGGGCCTGCCGCCGAACCTGATGCGGATCCCGTCCGGTTGCCCGTTCCATCCCCGCTGCCCCTACGCCCAGCAGGTCTGCGTCGACGTGGTCCCGCACGACCTGGCCTTGGACGACGGTCGGACCAGCGCCTGCCACTTCGCCCAGGAGGTACGCGATGCCAGCGCCCGCCGCTGACCGCACGAAGGTGCAGGGGGAGACCATCCTCTCCGTCGACAACCTGGTCAAGCACTTCCCGATCACCCAGGGGGTGTTCCTCAAGAAGCAGAGCGGCGCGGTCCGCGCGGTGGACGGGGTCAGCTTCGAACTGCGCCGGGGCGAGACCCTGGGCGTGGTCGGCGAGTCCGGCTGCGGCAAGTCGACCCTGGCCCGGCTGCTCATGCGCCTGGAGACACCGACCGCCGGCCGGGCCACCCTGGAGGGGCGCGACCTGTTCAAGGCGTCCGGCGGCGAGCTGCGCCGGCTTCGCCGCAACATGCAGATGGTGATGCAGGACCCGTACACCTCGCTGAACCCGCGGATGACGGTCGGCGACATCATCGGTGAGCCGTTCGAGATCCACCCGGACGCCGCGCCACGCGGTTCCCGGGCCCGCCGGGTGCAGGAACTGCTGGAGGTGGTCGGGCTCAACCCGGAGCACATCAACCGGTACCCGCACCAGTTCTCCGGCGGCCAGCGGCAGCGCATCGGCATCGCCCGGGCGCTGGCGCTCCGCCCCGAGATCATCGTCTGCGACGAGCCGGTCTCCGCGCTGGACGTCTCCATCCAGGCCCAGGTGATGAACCTGCTGGAGCAGCTCCAGGCCGAATTCGGGCTCTCCTACATCTTCATCGCGCACGACCTGTCGGTGGTGCGGCACATCTCCGACCGGGTGGCGGTGATGTACCTCGGGAAGATCGTGGAGATCGGTACCGAGGACGAGATCTACGAGCGGGCCACCCACCCGTACACCCAGGCCCTGCTCTCGGCGGTGCCGGTCCCGGACCCGGAGGTACGCGACCTGCGGACCATCATCCGGCTCACCGGCGACGTACCCTCCCCGGCCGATCCGCCGTCAGGCTGCCGGTTCCGTACCCGCTGCTGGAAGGCCCAGGAGGTCTGCGCCACCCAGGAACCGCACGCGGTGCTCCGGGCTGCCGACCCACACCCGTCGGCCTGCCACTTCGCGGAGGTGGCGCCCCGCCTCAGCTGACCCGGGTCGCGCGCCGGCTCGACCGCGCCAAGCGTCGATCATGGAGTTGTGGTGCCCCGCAAAGTTAGCGAAACAGGGCAGAGCGCCCACCACAACTCCATGATCGACGCGCCGGTAACGGCGTCGGCCGGTTCAGTGGAAGAAGTGCCGGGTGCCGGTGAGGTACATGGTCACCCCGGCGGCCTGGGCCGCGGCGACGACCTCCTCGTCGCGGACCGAGCCACCGGGCTGGACCACCGCGCGCACCCCGGCGTCGAGGAGCACCTGGAGCCCGTCGGCGAACGGGAAGAACGCGTCCGAGGCGGCCACCGAGCCCCGGGCCCGGTCGGCGCCGGCCCGGTTCACCGCCAGGTGTGCCGAGTCCACCCGGTTGACCTGGCCCATCCCGACGCCCACCGTGGCGCCGTCGCTGGCCAGCAGGATCGCGTTGCTCTTCACCGCGCGGACCGCCCGCCAGGCGAAGGCGAGGTCCCGCAGGACATCGTCGGAGGCCGCCTCGCCGGAGACCAGCCGCCAGTTCGCCGGGTCGTCGCCGCCTGCGTCGATCCGGTCGGCCATCTGGACCAGCACCCCACCGCTGACCTGACGCCACTCCGCCGGCAGGGGCGCCCAGGCCGGGGCCTTCAGCAGCCGGATGTTCTTCTTCACCGCGAGCACGTCGACCGCGCCAGGCTCGTAGTCCGGTGCCACCACCACCTCGGTGAAGATCTCCGCCACCTGCTCGGCCAGCGCGACCGAGACCGGGCGGTTCACCGCGATGACCCCACCGAACGCGGAGACCGGGTCGCAGGCGTGCGCCTTGCGGTGTGCCTCGGCCACGTCGGCGCCGACCGCGATGCCGCACGGGTTGGCGTGCTTGATGATCGCCACGGCCGGCTGGGCGGCGAAGTCGTTCGCCGCCCGCCAGGCCGCGTCCGCGTCGACGTAGTTGTTGTAGGACATCTCCTTGCCGTGCAACTGCTCGGCCTGGGCCAGCCCGGCCGGCCCGGCCGGGTCGGTGTACAGGGCCGCCTGCTGGTGCGGGTTCTCCCCGTAGCGCAGGGTCTTCGTCGCCCGCAGGGCAAGCCCGGCGAACGCGGGCCAGTCCTGCCCCTCCGGCGCCAACTGCACCGCACACCACTCGGCGACCGCCACGTCGTACTCGGCGATGTCGGCGAACGCGCGGGCGGCGAGGGCCCGGCGCTGCGCCAGGGTGAAACCGCCGCCGTCGAGGGCGGCGTGCACCAGCGGGTACGCCCCGACGGCGGTGACCACGGCGACCGAGGCGTGGTTCTTCGCGGCGGCCCGGACCATGGCCGGCCCACCGATGTCGATCTGCTCGACGCACTCGTCCAGGCTGGCGCCGGAGGCGACCGTGGCCTGGAACGGGTAGAGGTTGGAGACCAGCAGGTCGAAGGGCTGCACGCCCAGCTCGTCGAGCTGGCTGACGTGCGAGTCCAGCCGCAGGTCGGCGAGTAGCCCGGCGTGCACCTTCGGGTGCAGGGTCTTGACCCGGCCGTCCAGGCACTCCGGGAAGCCGGTCACCGACTCGACCGGGGTGACCGGGACGCCCGCCTCGGCGATCCTGGTGGCGGTGCTGCCGGTCGAGACGATCTCCACCCCGGCCGCGTGCAGAGCCTGGGCCAGCTCGACCAGCCCGGTCTTGTCGTAGACGCTGATCAGGGCGCGCCGGATGGGGCGCCGGCCGTCGGTGGAACTCACGGGATGGTGACCTTTCTGCCGGTGATCGTCCAACCTTCGCGGACCAGCCGGCCGACCTGCTCGACGAGCTGGCGCCGCTCCGCTTCCTTGATGCGTTCGGTGAGGGTTCCCACGTCGTCGTCGTCGAGCACCGGCACCGCGACCTGCGCGACGATCGGGCCGGTGTCCATGCCGGCGTCGACGAAGAAGAGCGTCGCCCCGGTCACCTTGACCCCGTACGCCAGGGCGTCCCGGGGACCGTGGATGCCCGGGAACGCCGGCAGCAGCGTGTTGTGCGTGTTCAGGTAGCGGTCCCCGAAGGCGTCCAGGAACCTCGGGCCGACCAGCTTGAGGAATCCGGCCGAGATGACCAGGTCGGGGCGGTACTCGGCGACGTGCGCGGTGAGCGAGTCGTCCCAGTCCTGGCGGGTGGGGTGGTCCTTGACCCGGTCCACGAAGACCGGCACCCCGGCCGCCTCGGCCCGGCCGAGGCCGGCGATGCCGTCCCGGTCGGCGCCGACGGCGACGATCCGGGCGCCGTACGCCGGATCCGCCGTGGCGTCGAGCAACGCCTGGAGGTTGCTCCCGGAACCGGAGATGAGGACGACGACGCGGGCGACGGACGCGGGCTCGGTCACGCCAGCACCCTATCGGGCAGCCCACCTGGGCCGGCCGTCGGGCGGTCGGCGCGGTCCGGAGTGCGGACATGGCACATCGGATGCCCCATGCAGGTCGCACCCACCAGGTAGGCTCCCGTCGCTCAGGCCACGTTTGCCGCACCGGAAACATGCGCACCGTGGTACGACGCTAAGCACATCGTGAAGATCAAGGAGTCCATCCCCATGCAGCCCGGTTACCAAGGCCAGCCGCCACAACAGATCGATAACAACATGACGATGTCGATCGTCGCCATCTTCCTGTTCTGGCCGCTCGCCATCCCCGCCATCATCAACGCCTCCAAGGTCAAGCCGCTGATGGAGCAGGGCGACTACGCGGGCGCCCAGGCCGCCCTCGCCGCCTCCAAGAAGTGGTCCAAGCTGGCCCTGATCGTCGGTATCGCCTGGTACGTCATCGCTTTGCTGTGCTGCGTACTGGGTGGGGTTGCCGGGATCATGGGTGGCGACACCACCACCTACTGACCGTCTGTCTCACCTCCGAGGAGCAACTCGACATGCAGCCCGGTAACCCCGGCCAGGACCCGTACGGCCAGCAGCCGTACCAGGATCCGACCGCACCGCAGTACCAGGATCCGTACGCTCAGCCGCCTGCGGCACCGTACGGGCAGCAGCCGAGCTACGGGCAGCAGCCGACCTCGGGACAGCCGTACGGCCAGCAGCCCGAGTACGGGCAGCAGCCCGAGTATGGGCAGCAGCCGAGCTACGGGCAGCCGCCCACGTCGGGACAGCCGTACGGCCAACCGACCTCCGGGCAGCCCGAGTACGGGCAGCCGCCCACCTCGGGGCAGCCGTACGGCCAGCCGCCCGGATACGGGCAGCCGCCCACCTCCGGGCAGCCGTACGGCCAGCAGTACCCCGACCCGTACGCCCAGCAGCAGCCGTACGGTGCGGCGCCGGGCTACCCGGCGGGCGCCTACGGTGCTCCGGCCGGCGGGCAGAACAACACCCTCGGGTTGGTGTCGATGATCCTCGGCATCGCCTCGATCCCGCTCGTCTGCTGCTATCTGGGCATTCCACTGGGTATCGGAGCGGTGGTCACCGGCTACCTGGGCAAGCAGAAGGTCGCCCAGGGGTTGGCCAGCAACAACGGGCAGGTGATCGCCGGCATCATCTGCGGGGCGGTGGGTGCCTTGCTCGGCGTTCTGCAGATCGTCGCCCTGGTGGTCGGAGTGAGCATGCCGACCAACTACTGACCCACGGTTTCAGCGACGGGGCGCCCCGGGTGATCCGGGGCGCCCCGGCTCACGTCTGTGGGGCGGAGCCCGGATGCGGCGCCGATGAGGACGATGAGCGACGGGGTGTCGGTACCCGACCGGCGGGTGGCTCGGCGGGCCGCGCCAGGCCCCGGGTCGCCGCAGCCCCGATCATCGCCCCGACGCCGATGACCAGTGCGGCCAGGGCCGCCACCTGCCAGGCCACCGGGCCGATCTGGGCGAGCCGGCCGTCACCCAGTGCCCCGCCGGAGAACACTGCGGCGGCGCCGAGCAGCACCCCGGCGACCAGCCCGGTCCCGCCGGCCGCGCCGAGCAGGTGGGTCCAGCCGACCGTCGCCCGTTCGTCGGCGGCGACCCGCAGCAGACGTCGGGCGAGCAGCCAACCGGCGGCCATCCCGGCCAGCAACGGCACCGCGAGCAGCACCGCCCCGAATGGGCCGACCGGCCCGCTGGGCAGGCCGGCCAGCAGCGGTACGGCGGGGAGCGCCCCCAGGGAGACCTCGGTGGTGCGGACCGCGGTGTCCGTACCGATTGCGAAGCCGGGGCCGAGCAGGTAGGCGGCGGCCCAGATCGCGGCGTTCGGGGCGTACGCCAGGCTGACCAGGGTGATCCCGGCCTGACCGGCGACCCCGGTGCGGTACGCGCTGATCATGTCGCTCGCCTCGCCGCCCCCGGTGGCGACGGCCAGGCCGGCCGCACCGGCCCCGGCGGCGAGCAGCAGGGCCGCCGCTACGGCGCCACTGCGCAGTGCGTCGCGGACGACGGCCGGGAGGCGCCGGGCCAGCACGGTCAGTGCCCCGGTGGTACCGAGCGCACCGACCAGCGCCGCCGAGGCGCCGAAGACGGCCAGGGTGAGCCCGGCCCGCACCGGTGACACGCGCAGCGCTCCCGCGCTGGCCAGCCAGGCGGCGAGCGCGCCGAGCAGGCCGTACCCGAGCCCGATGGCACCGGCCACGACCAGCGCCTTACGGGGTGAGCCGGTGCGGCGGGCACCGATCGCCCGGCTGGTGTGCACCCCGGCCCGGGCCAGTCGCCAGGCGGCCAGCGCGGCGAGGGCGAGCGGGGCGAGGCTGAGCGGTCCGGTCGGGGTCGTCAGCGGTACGCCGTGGCCGAGCAGCCAACCGGCGAGCCCGGCCCGGAGCGCACCGGCCAGGCTGCCGGCGCCCTCGGTGAACTGGGCCAGCCCGAGCACCACGGCGACCGGCAGGTACGACACGATCGCCGCCCAGCCGACCGCCACCCCGGCAGCGACGGCGAGCGGGGCCCGGCTGCGGGCCGGGTCGGCCGGGCGGGCGGGTACGCGCCGGGGCGAACCGACGGCCGGGGCCGGCCCGCGCCCGGATCGGGTACGGCCGGTCGGCCGGGCGTCGGGACCGACGTCGGCGGGGGGTCGGCGGGGCTGATCGGGGGTGCGGGAGGACATCGTGCTCTACTTTGGCACGTCGGCCCGTTCCTGGCTGACCGACACCGACCCGGACCAGCGGCGAGTTTGGTGATCCACGGCCATCGGCCGGCGATCCGGTCTAGCCTCGGCTGCAGGAGGCCACCGCGCTCCAGGCGCGGCGCCGAGGTGTACGGAGGCACCCGTGAACGCTCCATACCCACCCGCCCGAGGAGGAGCCCAGGGTCGGGACCGGACGATGCTCTGGGGAATCCTCGGCATCGTGCTCGGCCTGATCTGCTGCGGCATCCTGGGCATCGTCTTCGGTTATTTGTCGATCCGGGACGCCAAGCGGTTCGGCAACTCGCCGGTGCTGGGCTACCTGGCCATCGCGGCCGGTGTGCTGAACATCATCGGTAGTTTCCTCCTCAACGCCACCGGCAACTATCCGGACTGGTACAACAACGACTGAGGGGACCGGCCCGCCGGGCCGACCCCCTCACCTCTGTCGCACCGGTCCGTACCCGGTCCTGCCGGGTCCGGACGGCGGCTCAGCTCGCGGACATGATCTCCCGCATCAGGCGGGCGGTCTCGGTCGGGGTCTTGCCGACCTTGACGCCCACCGCCTCCAGCGCCGCCTGCTTCGCCTCGGCGGTGCCGGACGAGCCGGAGATGATCGCCCCGGCATGTCCCATGGTCTTGCCGGGCGGCGCGGTGAAGCCGGCGATGTAGCCGACCACCGGCTTGGTGACGTGCGCCTTGATGTACTCGGCGGCCCGCTCCTCGGCGTCGCCGCCGATCTCGCCGATCATCACGATCGCGTCGGTCTCCGGGTCGTCCTGGAACGCCTTGAGCGCGTCGATGTGGGTGGTGCCGATGATCGGGTCACCGCCGATGCCGACGCAGGTGGAGAAGCCGATGTCCCGCAGTTCGTACATCATCTGGTAGGTCAGCGTGCCGCTCTTGCTGACCAGGCCGATCCGGCCGGTGCCGGTGATGTCGGCCGGGATGATGCCGGCGTTCGAGGCGCCGGGCGAGGCGATGCCGGGGCAGTTCGGGCCGATGATCCGGGTCCGCTCGCCCTGGGCCACGTTGTACGCCCAGAACGCGGCGGTGTCGTGCACCGGGACGCCCTCGGTGATCACCACGGCCAGCCCGATGCCGGCGTCGATCGCCTCGATCACGGCGGCCTTGGTGAACTGCGGCGGAACGAAGATGACCGTCGCGTCGGCGCCGGTCTCCTTCATCGCGTCCGCGACGCCGGCGAAGACCGGCAGTTCGGTGCCGTCGAAGTCGACGGTCTGGCCCGCCTTGCGCGGGTTGACGCCGCCGACGATGTTCGTCCCGGCGGCCAGCATCCGCCGGGTGTGCTTGGAACCCTCGGAACCGGTCATCCCCTGGACGATGACCTTCGAGTCCTTGGTCAGCCAGATCGCCATGTTCAGACCCCCGCAGCCGCCAGCTCGGCGGCCCGCTCGGCCGCACCATCCATAGTGTCCACCCGCTCGACGAGCGGGTTGGCCGCACCGTCGAGAATCGCCCGGCCGGCCTCGGCGTTGTTGCCGTCGAGGCGGACGACCAGCGGCTTGGTGACCTTCTCGCCGCGCTGCTCCAGCAGGGCCAGCGCCTGCACGATGCCGTTGGCGACCTCGTCGCAGGCGGTGATGCCACCGAAGACGTTGACGAAGACGCTGCGCACCGCCGGGTCGGAGAGCACGATCTCCAGACCGTTGGCCATCACCGCGGCGCTCGCGCCGCCGCCGATGTCGAGGAAGTTGGCCGGCTTGACGCCGCCGTGCCGCTCGCCCGCGTACGCCACCACGTCGAGGGTCGACATGACCAGACCCGCGCCGTTGCCGATGATGCCGACCTCGCCGTCGAGCTTGACGTAGTTGAGGTCCTTCTCCTTGGCGCGCTGCTCCAGCGGGTCGACCGCGGCCTGGTCCACCAGGGCCTCGTGGTCGGGGTGCCGGAACGCGGCGTTGCCGTCGAGGGTGACCTTGGCGTCGAGGCAGAGCACGGTGCCGTCGCCCGTCTTGGCCAACGGGTTGACCTCGACCAGGGTGGCGTCCTCGGCGACGAACGTCTGCCACAGCCGGACCGCGATGGCGGTGACCTGGTCGGCCACCTCGGCGGGGAACCCGGCCCGGGTGACGATCTCGCGGGCCTTCGCCTCGTCGACGCCCTCGTTCGCGTCGATGGCGACCTTGGCGACCTTCTCCGGGGTCTCGGCGGCGACCTGCTCGATGTCCATCCCGCCGGCCACGCTGGCGATGCACAGGAACGTGCGGTTCGCGCGGTCGAGCAGGTACGAGAAGTAGTACTCCTCGACGATGTCGGCGGTCACCGTGATCATCACCTTGTGCACGGTGTGACCCTTGATGTCCATCCCGAGGATGTCGGTGGAGCGGGCCACCGCCTCGTCGGCACCCTCGGCCAGCTTCACGCCGCCGGCCTTGCCCCGGCCACCGACCTTCACCTGTGCCTTGACGACCACTCGGCCACCGAGGCGCTCGGCGATCGCCCGAGCCTCCTCCGGGGTCGTGGCGACGCCGCCGGCGAGCACGGGCAACCCGTGCCGCTCGAACAGCTCGCGCCCCTGGTATTCGTACAGGTCCACGATTGCGCGTCCCGTCCCGTCTCCGCGGCGCGCCGTCGCGCCGCCGCCAGCGTGAAATGAAGTTGACGCCCGTCAGCGGAACAAACGGGCTATCGGGCGCAGCCTAGCGAGGTCGCGACCATCGGCAACCGAGCGGGTGCACGGTGTGCCGTAATGCACAACCGGCCGGACGCCTCAGCCGACCGGGCAGTGGCCGGCAGAGAAGTGCCGGAGGGCCTGCATGATCTCCGACTCCGGCCGGTCGGCGAAGTTCAGCGTGGCGGTGAACCCGGTACCGAAGAAGAGCTGCTGCATGCTGGAGTCCAGGGCGGTGAAGGCGCCCAGGTTCGCACCGGTACGCGGGTCGCGCGGCTTCACGCAGACCATCTTCTCCAGCCCCCACCGGCGCGGGTAGATCCGCTCGACGGACTCCCAGGGCAGCCAGATGGCCTGCCCCCGGGTCGGCCGGGTCTTGATCCACACGCCGGCCGGTCCGGCGGCCAGAACCGGACCGCCGGAGACCAGCAGCAACAGTTGCAGGCCGAGGAGCAGTCCGATGAACACGGCGAAGCCGGCCAGGAAGATCAGCAGACCGACGGCGTCGGCCGCGGACAGGGCGGCGAGCCCCGTCGGACAGGCCATCATCAACAGGATGAACAGCAGCAGGGCGCTGAAGACGACCGCCCGCTTGCTGGCGTTGGGCCGGACCACGTAGGGCTGGTCGGTGGGGATCCGCCGGGTCACCACGACCGGTGGGGGCGGGGGCAGCGGGGGTGGCCCGGCGACCGGCTCGGGCCCGACCGGTCCGCCCGCGCCGGGCCGTCCGGCCCAGGGATCCGGCCAGCCCGGGGGCAGGCTGGGCGGCGGCATGGGCGGCGGTTGCGGCGGAACGGTCACGACGGACTCCGGCGGGGTGCGGCGGGGTGGGCCACAGCGTACGGCGGGGCCGCCCGCACCCGCGCACCCCGACTCCACATCCGGATCGCCGTAACCGCGTAACCCCTGGTCGCGGCCGTCGTTGAGTGAAGTGTCGGCGCGCGAGAGCGCACCGGCGGGAGCGGCCGATGCCCTGTCGGTCGAGGGGTGGCGGCGGGGCATCGTGCATAGAGGGGCCGGGCGTGTGAGGGGTGCGTCCGGCCCCTCCCCCGTGCGCGCTGCGCCGGGGGAGCCGGCCCGACCGGCTCAGCCGCAGCCCGGTCCGGCCATGCCGTAGACCGCCTTGGCCACCCAGCCCGGTCCAGCCGCTCAGCTCACCGGCTGGCCGACGTGCTCCCGGACCCACTCCACGATCGACTGGGTGGTCGCCCCCGGGGTGAAGATCTTCGCCACTCCGAGCCGCTCCAGCTCGGGAATGTCGGCGTCCGGGATGATGCCGCCGCCGAACACCACGATGTCCCGCGCGTCCCGCTCGCCGAGCAGCTCGATGACCCGCCGGAAGAGGGTCATGTGCGCCCCGGAGAGTACGGAGAGGCCGACCGCGTCGGCGTCCTCCTGGATGGCCGCCTCCACGATCTGTTCGGGCGTCTGGTGCAGGCCGGTGTAGATGACCTCCATACCGGCGTCCCGCAGTGCCCGGGCGACCACCTTCGCGCCGCGGTCGTGACCGTCCAGGCCTGGCTTGGCGACGACGATCCGAGTTCGAGAGCTCATCTGCGCAACACCTCTCCAGGGCATCCGCGGGAAAACCTGAACGAACGGTAACCCGGCCGTCCCCGCCCCGGGAATCCGGGCGGCCCTCCGGTCGACCGATGATGACCCGGGATCATCCGGTCGGACACCCCTACCCCTGACGGTTCGTACCGACTTTGGTGACGGACGGCTACTTACGAGCTCATCATGGAAAGGTCACGAAATCTGGCATTCCATGACGCACAGTCGCACATCGCCGCAGCAAACTGGCGCTGCGGCTTGTGACCAGAGTGGCTGTTGGCTACCGTGTGTACGGTTGTCACCAGGTCCACGGCCGGGTGACGACCCGGCCAGCGAGCGTTCACCCGGGGTTCACCGGGGCCGCTCCGGCCGCTCGGTGACCCGACAACGGAGGGTGTGCGTGCGCCAGCGCCTGTCGTCTGAGCCCGATAGATATCGCGGCCGCCGCCGTGTACCCACCCCGCCCCGCAGCCGCTACGCGGCCGTCGTCACCACCGCCTTCGTCGGCGCCGGTCTGGTCGCCCTGGGCGCCAGCGCGATGCCGGACGCCAAGGAGGTCAGCCCCGCCGCCCTGGCCGACCTGGAGCAGGCCTCCGCCGCCAGCCAGGACGCCACCTCGCGGGCTGCGGACGCCGAACGCGCCTCCCGGGCCACCGACCGGGGCGAGGCCGGCACGCTGGTCGCCGAGCCGGACATCTGGCAGCTCCCGCTCCAGGACTACGAGTTCAACACGCCGTACGGCATGAAGTGGGGGAAGCTGCACACCGGCGTCGACCTGGTCGCGCCGGAGGGCACCCCCTACGTCGCCGTCCACGCCGGCAAGGTGACCACAGCCGGCTGGTTCGGCGGCTACGGCTACACCGTCATCGTCCAGCACCCGGACGGCAGCGAGGCGATCTACGGCCACTCGGCCAAGCTCAACGTGAAGGTGGGCCAGGAGGTCAAGGCCGGCGACCAGCTCGGCCTGGTCGGCAACACCGGCCACTCCTACGGAGCACACCTGCACCTGGAGGTACATGTCAACGGGCAGCCGCTGGACCCGATCCCGTGGCTACAGGACCGCGGAGTGGACATCAAGCTCCAGGTGGAGTCAATCTACACCGATGTAGCGGCGTCCTGACCCTGCGTGTCGCCCGATGACCGCCCGACCCCACCGGATCGGGCGGTTTTTTTCGTGCCTGCCGACCTCTGAAGTTCCGTAGGTCACACCAGGTACTGTGCCGGTCATCACACCAGTTCATGATCACTTATTGGTCGGTAACGGATCAAATCCGGACATAGATTGACGCGAGGCTGGTGGACCATCCCCACCGGCCCGCACCCGTACCCTTCGCGCTCCGCCGGCCTGACCACTATTTCCCAGGTCAGTGCCCCTCGAATTGCGAAGGTCCCCCGTTGCAGGAAGACAGCTACACCGCGAACGAGAACCCCACCGACGGCATCGACGTGGTCCGCCACCACCGGCCCGGCCGGTTCCCCGGGCGGGGCCGGTACCTGGTCCTCGGTGCCGTGGCCCTGATCGGTATCGGCGTGGCCGGCGTCTCGGTGGTCACCGCCGGAGCGGACGACGACGCCCCGGAGCCGACCGCCGTGGCCCTCGACGAACAGTCCCGCGCCGAGGCCACCGCCCGCGCCGACCGCGCCGACCGGGAACCCGTCCCCAGCCCCTCGGCGACGGCGACCACCCCGCCGGTACCGGTCAGCCCGGCCCCGCCGGCCACGACGAAGAAGACCCCGGCCACCCGAGCCACCAGCACACCGGCCAAGCCGAAACCCAAGCCGAAGCCCAAGGCCGCCTGGGTGAACCCGATGCCGGCCGGCGATGTCACCTCCTGCTACGGCATGCGGTGGGGCGTCCTGCACGCCGGCATCGACCTGGCCGCTCCGGCCGGCACCACGGTACGCGCCGCCGCCGCCGGGACGGTCGTCAACGCCGGCTGGGACTTCACCGGCTACGGCATTTCGGTGGTCATCGACCACGGCAACGGCTACCTGACGCACTACGCCCACCTCAGCGAGACGGCCGCAGCCGTCGGCGACCGGGTGGCCGCTGGCGAGACGATCGGCTACGAGGGATCCACCGGCGACTCCACCGGGCCGCACCTGCACTTCGAGGTGCACCAGGGGCAGCTCTGGAGCCAGATCGAGCCAGCCGCGTTCATGCGGGCACGTGGGGTCGATCTGGGCTGCTGAGCCGCCGCGAACCGCCACGGAGCCCGGTCGGTCAGCCGGCCGGGCTCCGGCGGAGCAGCGACCGGCTCAACCCGGCCCGACCGGCGTCACCGGCCGGCGGGTGACCGGCGGGTGACGGCCCGGCCAGCGGGTGACGACCGGAGCCGGGGTCAGAGCTTGTCGATCGGCGCGTGCCGCAGGACCAGCCAGAGCTTCTGGTCACCGAAGTCGATCTGGGCCCGCGCGCCCGGCCCGTGCCCCTCGACGGCGAGCACCCGGCCCAATCCGTAACGCTGGTGGTTGACCCGGTCCCCCGCCGACACCTTGGGCGCCTGCGGCAGCTCGCTCGCCGTCCGTAGCCGGCTGCCGTCCACGCCGAGCTGGCGGGCCAGCGCAGCCGCCTTCGGGGTACCGCCGGTGAAGCCACCGCCCCGGGAGACGCCACTGAAGCGCCCCGCCGGTACGCGGTCCTCGGCCCCGCCCCGGCCGCCGACCCCGCCGCCGGTGCCGGACCAGGAGGTGTACGACCCCTCGGTCCGCTCCCAGCGGACCAGTTCCGGCGGCAGCTCCTCCAGGAACCGCGACGGCGGGTTGTACGCGGGCTGCCCCCAGGCCGACCGGGTGACCGCCCGGGAGAGGTAGAGCCGCTGGCGGGCCCGGGTGATGCCGACGTAGGCGAGCCGCCGTTCCTCCTCCAACTCCCGGGTGTCGCCCAGCGACCGCAGGTGCGGGAAGACGCCGTCCTCCAGGCCGGTGAGGAAGACCACCGGGAACTCCAGGCCCTTGGCGGTGTGCAGGGTCATCAGGGTGACCACGCCCTGGTGGTCGGGGTCGTCCACCGGGATCTGGTCGGCGTCGGCGACCAGTGCGACCTGCTCCAGGAAGCCGGCCAGGGTGGCCCGCTCGGACTCCCCGCCCTGCGCCTCGATCCGCTCGGTGTACTCCCGGGCGACGCTGACCAGCTCCTGGAGGTTCTCCACCCGCCCGGCGTCCTGCGGGTCGAGGCTCTCCTCCAGTTCGGCCAGGTAGCCGGAGCGGGTCAGTACCGCCTCCAGTACCTCCTCCGGCGTACCGGTGGCGGCCAGCTCGCGCAGGCCGTCCAGCAGCGCGACGAAGTCACCGATGCCGTTGGCGGCCCGGGTGGAGATGCCCGGGGCGTCCTTCGCCCGGCGCAGCGCCGCACCGAAGGAGATCCGGTCCCGCGCGGCCAGCGCCTCGACGCACGCCTCGGCCCGGTCACCGATACCCCGGCGCGGAGTGTTCAGGATGCGGCGCAGGTTCACCGTGTCGTCGTCGTTGACCACGGCGCGCAGGTAGGCCAGCGCGTCCCGGACCTCCTTGCGCTCGTAGAAGCGCACCCCGCCGACCACCTTGTACGGCAGGCCGACCCGGATGAAGACCTCCTCGAAGACCCGGGACTGGGCGTTGGTCCGGTAGAAGACCGCCACGTCGCCGGGACGGGCCGCCGCGTCGTCGACCAGCCGGTCGATCTCCCGGCCCACCCAGTCGGCCTCGGCGTGCTCGGTGTCGGCGACGTACCCGACGATCTGCTCGCCGGGGCCGGCGTCGCTCCACAGTCGCTTCGGCTTGCGGGAGGTGTTCCGGTCGATGACCGCGTTCGCCGCGTTCAGGATGGTCTGCGTGGAACGGTAGTTCTGCTCCAGCAGGATCGTCCGGGCGTTGGTGAAGTCCCGCTCGAACTCCAGGATGTTGCGGATGGTCGCGCCGCGGAACGCGTAGATCGACTGGTCGGCGTCACCGACCACGCAGAGCTCGGCCGGGTCGATCCCCTCGGTACCCGAGACCAGTTCCTTGATCAGGACGTACTGCGCGTGGTTGGTGTCCTGGTACTCGTCCACCAGGACGTGCCGGAAGCGACGACGGTAGGACTCCGCGACGTGCGGGTGGGACTGGAACAGGTGCACCGTCGTCATGATCAGGTCGTCGAAGTCCAGCGCGTGCGCCTCCCGCAGCCGCCGCTGGTAGAGCGTGTACGCCTCGGCGAGCGCGCGTTCGTTGGGCCCCTTGGCCCGACCGGCGAACTCCTCCGGGTCGATCAGCTCGTTCTTCAGGTTGGAGACCTGGGCGGCCAGTCCGCGCGCCGGGTAGCGCTTCGGGTCCAGGTCCAGCTCCCGGCCCACCAGTTGCATCAGTCGACGGGAGTCGTCGGCGTCGTAGATGGAGAAGGTGGACTTCAGGCCGGCGTGCTCGTGCTCCGCCCGCAGGATGCGTACGCACGCCGAGTGGAAGGTCGACACCCACATCAGCCGGGCCCGGGGCCCGACCAGCGCGGTGACCCGTTCCTTCATCTCGCCGGCGGCCTTGTTGGTGAAGGTGATCGCGATGATCTCCCCGGGGTGCACCCCCCGGGCCGCGAGCAGGTACGCGATCCGGTTGGTGAGCACCCGGGTCTTGCCCGAGCCGGCACCGGCCACGATCAGCAGCGGGGAACCGGCATGGGTCACCGCGTCCCGCTGCGGCCCGTTGAGCCCGGTCAGCAACTGCTGCGGGTCTGGGTGCCCGGCAGGGGGCCGGGACGGCGGATCGGACTGCGGGGACGGCGTGGGCCGGGACGGCGGAAGTTCGAAGAGAGGATGCATCGCACGGCGAGTCTATGCCGCCGGTCGGACATCGCCGCGCATCGCGTACCGTGCCGGACGTCCGCCGACTTCCGGCGGCAACCAACCGGTCACCGTCCAGGGCTGGCGCGTACGGCCCCGGTCCATGACGATGGCCAGGTAATCCCTCCGGATCCTCCCCCGTCATGACTGGGAGCACACATCATGAGTCAACCGCGCTCGCGCGGCTGGGCGGCGCTGCGTCACCTCACGGTGCCCGCCCTCGCGTTGGCTGTCGTCGCCACACTGCCGATCACCTCGCAGTCCGAGCCGGCGCCCGCCATCGACCCAGCGGCGGCCCTGAAGCCAGTCGCCGTCTCCTACGGCACGCCGCTCGGGCGGACCGTCAAGGGCAACTTCCTGAGCTACAACGACTTCCACGGCGCGATCGACCCGCCGGGCGGCAGCGGTGCCACCGTCAACGGCACCCCCGCCGGTGGCGTGGAGTACCTGGCCACCTGGCTGAAGAAGCTGCGCACCGAGGCGGCCGCCGAGGGGCGGAGCACCACCACCGTCGGCGCCGGTGACCTGATCGGGGCCACCCCGTTGGTCAGCGCCGCGTTCCACGACGAGCCGACCATCGAACTGATGGACCAGATCGGACTCCAGATCAGCTCGGTCGGCAACCACGAGTTCGACGAGGGCGTCGACGAGCTCATCCGGCTCAACAAGGGCGGCTGCCACCCGGTCGACGGCTGCCAGGACGGCGACGGCTTCGCCGGTGCGAAGTTCACCTACCTCGCCGCCAACACCATCGACAAGAAGACCGGCCTGCCGATCCTGCCCCCGGTGGACCTGCGCTTCGTCAACGGGGTACCGGTCGGCTTCGTCGGCCTGACCCTGGAGGACACCCCGAGCATCGTCAACCCGGCCGGGATCGCCTCGGTCGAGTTCCGGGACGAGGTGGAGACCGCCAACAAGTGGGGCGGTCTGCTCAAGCTCTTCGGCGTCAAGGCCCTGGTGCTGCTGGTGCACGAGGGCGGCATGCAGTCCGCGCCGCCGACCACCCCGGGGATCTCCGACTGCGCCAACTTCTCCGGCCCGATCGTGCCGATCGTGGCCGGGCTGCGGCCGGAGTTCGGTCTGGTCGTCTCCGGCCACACCCACCGCTTCTACTCCTGCTCGCTGCCGAACTCCTCGGGCGCGCAGAGCGTGGTCACCAGCGCCGGGAACAACGGTCAGCTGATCACCGACATCGACTACACGTTGGACCGGCGGACCGGCCGGTTCGCCGAGATCAGCGCCCGCAACGTGATCGTGGAGAACGGCGTCCGCAACGCCGACGGCACCTGGCAGCAGAGCGGCGGCGCCTTCGTCCGCAACCCCGACCTGGTGGACCCGGGCGCGAAGGCGCTGGCCGACAAGTACCGGACGGCCGTCGCGCCGATCGCCAACCGGGTCGTCGGGCGGATCAGCGCGGACATCGTCCGGGACGCCCGGCCCAACGGGGAGAGTCCGCTCGGTGACGTGATCGCCGACGCGCAGCTCGCCTACACCAAGGCCGCCGGGGCGCAGATCGCCCTGATGAACCCGGGCGGCGTCCGGGCCTCCCTGTCGTACTCGGCCTCGACCGGAGGCGAGGCGCCCGGTGAGGTGACCTACGGCGAGAGCTTCACGGTCCAGCCGTTCAACAACCTGGTGGTCACCCAGACCTTCACCGGTGCCCAGCTCAAGGACGTGCTGGAGCAGCAGTTCGTCGGCTTCAACGGGCAGACCACCCAGCGGATCCTCCAGGTCTCCGCGGGCTTCGCCTACTCGTACGACAGCACCGCGCCGGCCGGCTCCCGGGTCAGCGGCATCACCCTGAACGGCGCGCCGATCGACCCGGCCGTCAGCTACCGGGTCACCACCAACGACTTCCTGGCCAACGGTGGTGACGGCTTCACGACCCTGAAGGCCGGTACCGGCCGGACCACCGCGCCCGGCTTCGACGTCGACGCGCTGGTGAGCTACCTGGGCGCCGGCGAGCCGGTCGGCCCGGGCCCGGCCAACCGGATCACCAAGCTCGGCTGAGGTGTAAGGAAGGGCCCCTTCCTATACCGAATGCGATAAGAAGGGGCCCTTCCCAACCGCAGTGGCTTGCGCTGGCCGACCCGGCTGGGCATACTCGACCACGTGATCGGGCAGCACTTCTACTTTTACTACGGCACCGGGAGTCCGGCAGCCGTGGGTCACGCCTGATCGATCAGACCTACGAGAAAGCCCCGGGCTCCTGGAGCCCGGGGCTTTCTCGCGCTTCGGGCATCAGCGGTACCGGGCTCCGAACCGACGAGGAGTACCCGATGATGACTGACGTGAAAGAGACCAGCGGAAAGCCGACGGCCGAGAGCGCCGCGGACGTGGCACCGGGTGGTGATGCCGCCCCGGCGAACGCCGGCACGGATGCCCCGGAGGCGGCGGCACGGATCGTTGCGACCCGGGAGCGGATCGACGAGATCGACGGTCAGCTGATCGAACTCTGGCAGGAGCGGGCCCGGCTGTCGCAGCAGATCGGCGCGACCCGTCTCGCCTCCGGGGGCACCCGGCTCGTGCTGTCCCGGGAGCGTGAGATCCTCGAACGCTTCCGGGAGGCGCTGGGCGCGGACGGTACCCAGCTCGGGCTGCTCATCCTGCGGGCCGGTCGCGGCCCGTTGTGACCACGCGGGGCTCAGGGCGCCCGGCAATAGAACTGGCGGGGCGCCCTATTGCCGGGCGCCCTTACCGCTTGCCGGCCCGGGAGGCCGGCAAGCGGTACGACGCCTCACGCCTCGTGGGTGACCACGATCTCGCGCTTCTCCGCGAAGTGGCACGCGCTCGGGTGGTCCGAGCCGGGCCGGACCTCCAGCACGGGCGGCTCGACGGCGCAGACGTCCTGCGCCTTCCAGCAGCGGGTACGGAACCGGCAGCCCGACGGCGGGTCGACCGGCGAGGGTACGTCACCGGTGAGCCGGATGATCGCCTTCTGCTCCCGCACCTTCGGGTCCGGCACCGGCACCGCCGAGAGCAAGGCCTGGGTGTACGGGTGGGTCGGTCGCTCGTAGATCTCGTCCTCGGTACCGATCTCCACGATCTTCCCGAGGTACATCACCGCGACCCGCTCGGAGAGGTGGCGCACCACCGACAGGTCGTGCGCGATGAAGACGTACGACAGTCCGAACTCGCCCTGTAGCTGCTCCAGCAGGTTCATCACCTGGGCCTGGATGGAGACGTCCAGCGCGGAGACCGGCTCGTCGCAGACGATGATCTCCGGGCGCAGCGCCAGCGCCCGGGCGATGCCGATGCGCTGCCGCTGACCGCCGGAGAACTGGTGCGGGTACCGGTTGATGTGCTCCGGGTTGAGCCCGACCAGTTCCAGCAGCTCCTGGACCTTGCCCCGCCGGCTCGCCTTCGGCGCCACCTCCGGGTGGATGTCGAACGGCTCGCCGATCAGGTCACCGACCGTCATCCGCGGGTTCAGCGAGGTGTACGGGTCCTGCATGACCAGCTGGATCTGCCGGCGCAGCCGACGCAGCTCGCCGCCATTGAGCCGGGCGATGTCCTGGCCCTTGTAGAGGACGCTGCCGGCGGTCGGCTTCTCCAGGTTCATCAGGACCCGGGCGAGCGTCGACTTGCCACAGCCGGACTCGCCGACCACGCCGAGGGTTTCGCCCTGCCGCAGCTCGAACGACACCCCGTCGACGGCCTTGACCTGCCCGATCGTCTTCTTGAAGACGATCCCGCGGGTCACCGGGTAGTGCTTGACCAGATCCCGCACCTCGAGGATGTTCTCAGTCACGGTTCACGACCTCCTCGGCGAAGTGGCAGGCGCTGGCCCGGGTGCCGCCGAGTTGCAGCAGCGGGGGCACCTTCTCCCGGCACACCGGCTGCACCATGGGGCAGCGCGGGTGGAACGGGCAGCCGGACGGGATGTTCAGCAGGCTCGGCGGAAGTCCCTTGATCGTCCGCAGTTGCTGGCCCTTCTCGTCGATCCGGGGGATCGAGTTGAGCAGGCCCAGCGTGTACGGGTGACCGGGCTTCGCGTACAGCTCGTGCACGTCCGCCTCTTCGACGATCCGGCCGGCGTACATGACCGCGATCCGGTCCGCCACGTCCGCCACGACGCCGAGGTCGTGCGTGATGAGGATGAGGCCCATCTGCCGTTCCCGCTGCAACTCCGCGAGCAGGTCCATGATCTGGGCCTGCACCGTGACGTCCAAGGCGGTGGTCGGCTCGTCGGCGATCAGCACCTCGGGGTCGAGCGCCAGCGACATGGCGATCATCGCGCGCTGGCGCATACCACCGGAGAACTGGTGCGGGTACGCGTTGAACCGGCCCTTGGCGTTCGGGATCTTCACCAGGTCGAGCATCTCGATGCTGCGCTTCTTGGCGTCGGCGCGGCTCATGCCGCGCCGGATCCGGAACTGTTCGGCGACCTGGAACCCGACGGTGAAGACCGGGTTCAGCGCGGAGAGCGCGTCCTGGAAGATCATGGCGATACCCTCGCCCCGGATCCGGCGCCGCTCCTCGGCGGACATCTTGAGCATGTCCTTGCCGTGGAACCGCACCTGACCGCCGGTGACGAAGCCGGGCGGGGTGTCGAGAATACCCATGATCGTCTGGGCGGTGACGCTCTTACCGGAGCCGGACTCGCCGAGCACGGCGAGGGTCTCCCCCGCGTCGACGTGATAGGTCACCCCGTTGATGACCTTGGCGACCCCGTCCCGGGTGCGGAACTCCACCCGGAGGTCGTCGACCTCCAGCAGCCGGCCGGAAGGGCGTCCTGAGCCGTCGGCACCGGGTTCGGACCGCTCGGACACGAGAATGTCGGACACAGGGACTCCTACCGCAGTTTCGGGTCGAGTGCTTCGCGCACTGCCTCGCCGAGCATCACGAAAGCGAGCACCGCGATGACAAGGAACGTGGCCGGGAAGAAGAGCAGGAACGGCGACACCCGGACCCAGTCACGCGTTTCACTGATCATGACGCCCCAGGAGACCACCGGCGACTGGAGGCCGACGCCGAGGAAGGACAGCGTCGCCTCGGCGCCGATGAACGAGCCGACCAGGATCGTCGAGTAGACCAGCAGCGGGGCCAGGGTGTTGGGCAGCAGGTGCTTCAGGATGATCCGGCCGGAGCCGGCCCCGAGCGCCCGGGCGGCCATGATGTAGTCCGCCTGCTTGGTGGCGAGTACCGAGGACCGCATGATCCGCATGGAGACCGGCCAGCCGAGGACGATCAGCGAGAACAACACCAGCGAGACGATCTTCATGTAGCTGTTGCCCGAACCCGGCTTGTTGAACGTCGTCAGGATGACGATCGCGCCGAGCACGAACGGCAGACCGAAGAAGACATCCGCGATCCGGGAGAGCAGCGCGTCGACCCAGCTACCCCAGAACCCGGCGAGGATACCGATCGCTCCACCGATCAGAACGGTACCGAGGGTCGCCAGCACGGCCACCAGGATCGAGGCCCGCGCACCGTGGATCACCCGGGCGTAGACGTCCCGGCCCTGCACGTCGTAACCGAACCAGGCGTCACCGGACGGCTCGACCCGGCTCCGGGCCAGATCGCCCTGGGTCGGATCCACCGAGGTGAACAGTGACGGGAACGCCGCCATCACCAGGAAGAGCAGGATGATCGTGGCGGAGATCCAGAACAGCGGCTTGCGGCGCAGGTCGATCCAGGCGTCGCCGAGCAGGCCGCGCGGCTGGTCACGCTTCGCGTTGGCGGGCAGGCCGGAATCGGGCGGCGCGGTGCCCCCGGCGACGGTAGGCTGCTCGGCGGGAGGGGTGGTCGCCATCGATCCGACAGTGGGGTCACTCATAACGGATCCTCGGGTCCAGGGCAGCGTAGAGCAGGTCGATCAGCAGGTTCATCAGGAGATACACCAGGACCAGGATCACCACGATGGAGACCACCGTCGCGCCCTCCTTGGTGATGATCGCCCGGAAGACCTCTCGGCCGATGCCATTGATGTTGAAGATGCCCTCGGTGACGACCGAGCCACCCATGAGCGCGCCCAGGTCGGTACCGAGGAACGTGATCACCGGGATCATCGAGTTGCGGAGCAGGTGCACCCCGACGACCCGACGCATCGGCAGGCCCTTCGCGATCGCGGTCCGGACGTAGTCGGCACGGCGGTTCTCCGCGATGCTGGTACGGGACAGCCGGGCGATGTAGGCCATCGACGTACTACCCAGTACGAACCCGGGGACCAGCAGTTCGGAGAAGGCCACGTCGCCCGAGACGGTCACCGGGGCGATGCCCCACTTGACGCCGAGCAGCCACTGGAGCACGAAGCCCGTGACGAAGGTCGGCAGCGCGATCAGGAACAGCGTGGAGACCAGGACGAGGTTGTCCAGGAACCCGTTGCGCTTCAGACCGGTGAGCACACCGGCGGTCAGCCCGATCAGGGCCTCGACGGCGAGCGCGACCAGCGCGAGCTTGAGCGTGTTCGGGTACGCGTTGGATACGATCTCGTTGATCGACCGACCGCCGAAGGTCTGGCCGAAGTCCCCCTGCAGCAGGTTCTTCATGTAGCTGCCGTACTGCACGAAGATGTTCTGGTCGAGCTTGTACTTGTCGGTCATGAAGTCGACGTAGGCGTCCGGGCAACGCCGGTCGCCGCACTTGCCGGCGAACGGGTCGCCGGGCACCGCCCAGACCAGTACGAAGATGAAGAAGGTGGTCCCGATGAACACGGGGATCAGCTGGAGAAGCCGTCTCAACAAGTAACGGCCCATGGGTCGTCCTCCAAGTAGGACGCGTCGGACGCCCGACACGAGTGGCGATACGGCGACGGGGACGCGGTGGTTCGCGTCCCGGGCGTGTGACCGGCCCGGGGCGGGCCCACCTTTGTCGGGTGGACCCGCCCCGGGTCGAGTCGCCTTACTTCAGCTCGACCGACTCCAGGTCGATTTCACCCTTGACGGTGAGCTCCGGCTTCTTGATCTTGTCGGAGAAGCCCGACTGCTGACCGTAGAAGTAGATCGGGATCGACGGGACGTCCTTGTCCACCAGGGCAACAGCCTCGGTGAACTTGGCGTGCGCCGCGTCGACGGTCGGCGCCGAGGTGGCCTCCTTGTACAGGCGGTCCACCTCCGGGTTGCTGTACGAACCGTCGTTGGAGGAACCACCGGTGACGTACAGCGGGCCGACCCAGTTCTCCACGTCCGGGTAGTCCTGCGACCACGCGGCGCGGTACGGGCCCTTCATCTGCTTCGCGTTGATCTGCTGACGGAAGACCGCGAAGGTCGGAACGCCCTCGGCGCGAGCCTCGATGCCCAGGGTGTTCTTCACGCTCTGCGCGACGGCCTCCATCCACTCCTTGTGGCTGGCGTCCGCGTTGTAGTAGAAGACCATCTCGCCCTGGAAGCCACCGGCCTTGGCGAGCAGCGCCTTGGCCTCCTCCGGGTTGTACGCACAGGAGGTGCAGTTGCCCGGCTTGGCGCCCGGGGTCAGCGGGTTGGCCCAGCTGTCGGCCGGCTTGCGGGAGCCCGAGAAGATCTTGTCCGAGATGCTCTGCCGGTCGACGGCCAGCGAGACCGCCCGACGCAGGTCGGCGCTGGCGAACCGCTTGTCGTAGAACGGGAACGCGATCAGCGCGGTGGACGAGATCGGCACGTCGATGTAGCGGTCGGACAGGTCGGTCTTGTACTTCGCAGCGGCCAGGGCCGAGGTCGGCACCTGCTGCTGGAAGTCGAGGTTGCCGGCCTGCAGGTCGTTGTAGGCGGCACCGGCGTCCTGGTACAGCTTGACCGTGACGTCCTTGATCTTGCCCTTGTCACCCGCAGTGTAGTCGTCGTTGCGGGTGAGCTTGATCTCGACGTTGTCCTGCCACGAGACGAACTTCCACGGGCCGTTACCGATCGGCTTCTTGCCGAAGGCGTCGACGCCCTGGCTGAAGAAGGCGTCCGGCATCGGGTAGAAGGCGCTGTAGCCGAGCTTGGTCTGGAAGATCGAGAACGGCGCCCCGAGGGTGACCTCGAAGGTGTGCTCGTCGACGACCTTCAGGCCGGACATCTCCTTGGCCTTCGGCTCCGGAGCCTTCTTCGGGCCGTCGTCGTCCGGGTCGACCGACTGGACGTCCTCGAAGCCCTGGATGTCGCTGAAGAAGCTGGAGTTCTGCGCGCCGTTCGGCGAGTAGGCGCTCCAGTTCCAGGCCTTGACGAAGTTCTCGGCCTTCACCTCGGTACCGTCGTGGAACTTGGTACCCTTCTTGATCTTGATGGTGTAGACCTTCGAGTCCTTGGTGTCGATGGACTCGGCAACGGCGAGCTTCGGGTTGGCACCCTGCTCGTTCGGGTACTCGACCAGACCCGTCCACAGGTAGTCGATGATCGCGCCACCACCGGTCTCGGTGGTGTTGGCCGGAACGAGACCAACCTCGGGCTGGCTGCCATCGATGACGATGGCGCCGTCCGTCTTGGCGGCGCTGTCGTCGCCGCCGTCTCCGCTCCCACAGCCTGCTGCGACGAGCGCGACAGCCGCGCCAAGCGCGACTGCGCTCGCACGCTTCGAGACTCTCATTCCGGGGCCTCCTCTTTCCTTACCTGGGTTCGTTCGTGGGTTTCACGCACGTAGGGGTGACGCCAGCCGACAGCCTGCTCGTCGCTGGCTGCCGGAAAGCTACCGCAGAGTATCGGGACACCCCAGATGCACCGATGATCCGCCGGGCTACCGTCACACGCCCGCTCGACACTGAGCAGGCCCCACGTCCACGCACAGCCGATCAGGATGCCATGGTCGTCGGGCCCGACTGAGTGCCTCACCGGCGGTGAGGTGCTTGCCACTGTGACACCGAGCGGCCCATTGCGTGAAGGTGCCGTTATCAAGCCGTTAGTTGCCTGCTGCGCCGCCGATACTTGAACGAAGATCATTTTTTACCCGGAAACGACCATTCTGACCAGCGGTTTCGCCCTCTGAGCTGCTCAGGTGGGTGACGCGTAGGCTCGGCGGCTGTGAGCTTCCCCGCCTCCGCACCGGTGCTGACCGACGTCCGACGTGCACTCGCCGTGTTCGCCCATCCGGACGATGTCGACTTCGGCTGCGCGGCCACAATTGCCACCTGGGTGGACGAGGGTATCGAGGTCGCCTACCTCCTCGTCACCTACGGCGAGGCCGGCGGCTTCGACGACACGCCGCGCGACGCCATACCACGGCTACGGGAGGCCGAGCAACGGGCCGCTGCGGCGGCAGTGGGAGTCGAGCGGGTGGACTTTCTGACCGGTTACGCCGACGGGACACTGACCCCGGGTCTCGGTCTCCGTCGGGACATCACCGCCGCGATCCGCCGGTTCCGCCCCGACCGGGTACTCACCACCTCACCACTGCGACGCTGGGAGCAACTGGTCGGCCCCGGCCACCCGGACCACCTCGCCGTGGGTGAGGCCACCACCTGCGCGGTCTACCCCGACTCGCGCAACCGGTACGCCTTCCCGGAACTGCTCGACGAGGGACTCGAACCCTGGGTGGTCCGGGAGATCTGGTACTCCGCCGGACCGGCACCGGACCACGCGGTGGACGTGACCGACCGGCTGGCCACCAAGATCGCAGCGATGCGTGCGCACCACTCGCAGACCGCGCACCTCGACGTACCCGCCTGGGTGCGGGAGCAGTTGAGCCGTACCGCCCGGGAGACCGGACTACCGGACGGGCGGCTGGCCGAGGCGTACACCGTGCTGCGTACCGGCTGACCCGCCCGGGTCGTCGGCACGCAGCGACCGGGCGCCCGACCCGGGTCCGTGCTCAGACCAGCCGGCGGTCCGCCGCCCAGCGGGACAGCTCGTACCGGTTGGACATCTGGAGCTTGCGCAGCACGTTCGACACGTGCGTCTCCACCGTCTTGATGGAGATGTACAGCTCCCGGGCGATCTCCTTGTAGGCGTAGCCCCGGGCCAGCAGCCGGAGCACCTCCCGCTCCCGGTTGGTGAGCTGGTCCAGCTCGGGGTCGGCAACCGGCACGTCCGGCCGGGCCGCGAACGCGTCCAGCACGAACCCGGCCAGCCGGGGACTGAACACGGCGTCCCCCTCGGCCACCCGACGGATCGCGTCGGTCAGCTCGTCCGGGGAGATGGTCTTGGTGACGTACCCCCGGGCACCACCCCGGATCAGGCCGATCACGTCCTCGGCCGCGTCGGAGACGCTCAACGCCAGGAACCGCACCTCGGGGTGGGTACGCCGCAGCGCGTCGAGCACCGCCCGCCCACCGCCCTCCGGCATGTGCACGTCGAGCAGCACCACGTCGGGCATGGTGGCGGGGATCCGGACGACCGCCTCGGCCACCGTGCTGGCCTCACCGACCACGTCGACGTGTGCGCCCAGCTCGGCGCGGACGCCGGCCCGGAACATCGCGTGGTCGTCGACCAGGAACACCCGCAGCCGGCTGGGCGGGGCGGTGCTCTCGACCGGTCCTGTCGACTGATCGGCCATTGCTATCGGTCCCTCTCCGCTGTGCTGCTCTCCCGGGTCATCGGCAGCATGAGCCGTACCTCGGTGCCGTCGCCGGGCGTCGAGCGGATCTCCGCCCGGCCGCCGTGCCGCTTCATCCGGCCGATGATGGACCCGCGTACCCCGTGCCGCTGGTCCCCTACGGTAGCCGGATCGAAGCCCGCCCCCCGGTCCCGGACGAAGACGCTGATCTGCTCCGGCTCGACCTCGGCGTAGAGCGACACCGTCTGCACCTTCGCGTGCCGCGCGGCGTTGACCAGGGCCTCCCGGGCTGCGGCGACCAGCGCGCCGACCCGCTCGTCGGTCTCCCGGTCGCCGACCACCACCGTCTCCACGGTGATCGCGAAGGTGTCCTCGACCTCGGCGGCGGCCTGCTCCAACGCGGCAGCGAACCGTTCGGCCGGGGAGGCGGTGGGCTTGTAGAGCCAGTTGCGCAACGAACGCTCCTGCCCCCGGGCCAGCCGCTGCACGGTCTTGACATCGGTGGCGTTGCGTTGGATCAGGGCGAGCGTGTGCAGTACCTGGTCGTGCACCATGGCGGCCAGCTCCGCGCGTTCCTGCTCCCGGATCCGTCCCTCCCGCTCGGCGCGGAGCTGGGTGAGCGTCCGCCAGAGCACCGGCGCGGCCACCACACCCACCCCGGCCAACCCCACCAGGGCGAAGGTCACTCCGCTGAGCACGGTGTCCAGGTCCTGCCGGGAGTACACGGCGACGATCCCGATGATGCCGACCGCCACCAGCACCCCGCCGCCGATGAACCGCAGCACGAAGGCGCGGCGGTCGCTCTCCTCGACCACCGCGGCGAGCCACGGCACCGGCATGTTCTCGCCCCACTGCTGGCGGCGTTCCGGTGCGGACTGGTGCCAGATCACCCCGGCACCGACCGCGATGATCGCGACCAGCCAGCCGGCCGTGGCGGTGGCGCCGGACGAGTTGAACACCATCATCTGGATCAGCAGCACGCCGAACCCGATCACGACGAACGGCAGGAGTTGCGCGACGTCCCGGCGCGGTGGCTCGTCCCCGCCGGGCCGCAACGGCACCACCGCCCAGAAGGCCGCGTAGAGCAGCAGCCCAAGCCCGTTGAAGCCGAGCAGCAGGACGAACGCGATCCGGACCCGCACCACGGGGATGCCGAGGTGTTCGGCGATACCGGCGGCCACACCCGCCGCCAACCGGTGCCCACGGGCCCGGTACAGACGAGGTGACGCAGGTGCGGTGCTGATGGAAACCCCCTCGGAGGTGTAGCCGCCGGTCGGACGTCGCGCACAGCGGAGGGCGCTGGTCGGCGCCATTCGATCGTCACACGCCCGGAGCCGGCCGGACCATGGGGACGTCCCTGAAGATTGCCGGCCCAGGATCTCAGGGTGGGGTCAGGGTCGGCGCCTGAGGCCGGCCGGCCGTCGGACCAGCAGGATCACAGGTATGACCGACGAAGCTGCCGGCTCCCCGCCACCGGCACCGGCCCAGACCGGCGGGGCCCACCCGCCACCACCACCGGGCATGGCACCGCCCGCCTCCCCCGGGCCGCCCGGGTACGGCCCGGGTACCGTGCCACCGGGCGCCGCCGGGTTCACCTCGCGGTACGGCCTGGTCCGGCCACGCGACGGCCGATACCTCGCCGGGGTCTGCGCCGCGATCGGCCGGGCCACCAACACCGACCCGGTGCTCTGGCGGGTCGTGCTCGCCGTACTCGGCTTCTTCGGCGGTATCGGCATCCTGGTCTACGTCGCGGCCTGGCTGATCATCCCGGGTGAGGGCGACACCGCGTCCCCGGTGGAGTCGATGCTCGGCCGGGGCCGGTCGAGCATGTCCCCGGTCACCGTGATCGTGCTGAGCATCCTGGTCGCGATCAGCTTCGGTTTCATCGTCACCGACGCCTTCCGGGCCGTACTGCTCGGCGCGGCCATCCTGATCGGCGGCGCGCTGCTGCTCAACCGGGACGGCCGGGGAGCCGGCCTCCCGCCGGCGGCACCGGCCGGCGGACCGCCGTTCCCACCCCGGGCCGGCGACCCGACCGTCCCGGTACCGACGACCGGGCAGCCGTACCCCGGCCCGGTGCCACCGGTCAGCTACCCGGCGCCGATGCCCGGGCCACCGGTCCCACCGGTCCCTGGTCCGCAGCCGCCCGTGCTCGGCCCACTGCCGCCGACGATGAACCCGCTGCCGATGGTCGGCCCGGTGCCGTCGACGGCTCCGGTCAGCGGTTACCGGCCGCCGTTCGCGCCGCACGGGCCGTACGCCGCTCCCCCGCCGTCGCCGCAGCCGCCGGTTGCTCCACCGGTACGACCGGTGAAGCCGCCCCGGGAGCGGTCCCCGCTCGGTGCCGCCACCTTCTCGATGATCTTCGTGGCGCTCGGGGTGGTGACCCTGCTCGACCTGGCCGACGTGGTCGACGCCCACCCGTCGGCGTACTTCGCCGCCGCCCTGGCAACCATCGGCGCCGGGCTGCTCGTCGGCACCTGGTTCGGCCGGGCCCGCTGGCTGATCGCGCTCGGCCTGGTGGCCTCCGCCGCACTCGGGGTCGCCACCGTCACCGAGTCCTACGACCGGGTACGCGGCATCGCGGGTGACGTCACCTGGGCACCCACCGGGCACTCCGAACTCGCCGACCGGTACGAGAACAACTTCGGCGACGCGGTACTGGACCTGCGCGGGGTGACCTTCCCCGACGAGGTGACCCAGGTGACCGTGGCGGTGTCGTTCGGGCACACCGAGGTGGTGGTGCCGCCGAACGTCGACGTGACCACGATCGCCGAGGTGAGCGCGGGCGAGGCGACGGTCTTCGGCCGGCGGATGAGCGGTGTCGAGGCACGGCAGCGGGAGAGCACCGACCTGGGACCGGACGGGCCGGGCGGCGGCAAGCTCCGCCTCTACGTCAACGTCAACGCTGGTGACCTGGAGGTGACCCGGTGAAGGCCCACCGTACCGACGGGGTGTCCCTCTTCTTCGGCCTGCTCTTCCTGACCCTCGCCGTCTGGTGGCTGCTCGCCCAACTGCTCGACCTGGCCCTGCCGGCGATCGGCTGGTTCCTGGCCGGGGGGTTGATCCTGGTCGGTCTGTTCGGTCTGCTCGGCGCGTTGCGGTCCGGCCGGCACGCACCCGGCGCCGACCGGCCGGTGACCGCACCGCCGGGCCCGGCCGGGCCCACCTCCGGCGCGCCGGTGCCGACCGGCCCGACCTCCGCACCGCCGGCCCGGGAGACGGGCGCAGCCGGATACGACCCGGTGGAACCGGTCACCGCGCCCCCGGCGCCCGGTGAGCGGTGACTGGGAGCGGCCGGCAACCGGGCGGCCCCGCCAGTCCTGTTGCCGGACGCTCCCAGTGATCGGTGCAGTCCGGTTTTCCCGCCGCATATGCTGGCCGGTGGAGGCTTCCGCCTCCGCCGGCCCGGTCCCGGTCGTCCGGTTCCGGCCACGGCGTCCGATACACCGGCGCCTTCGCCGCGGCGTCGCCGCGCGTGTCCCGTACTGACCTCGCGAGGAGCCCGTCCGAGATGACCCAGTCCCCCGCCGTGCGTGCCGCCGGGAGCTCCGGCCCGGTCCGTGTCGGCGAGCGCGCCGCCCGTACCCTTGCCGCCGAACTGGCCCGGCACCACGACCCGAAGAACGCCCTGCTAATCGGCGGCGACCCTGCTTCGGCCGTACTCGCCGCCGCAATCGACGCGCTGCTGCCGGGTGACCTGCTCACCGTGGTGCCCACCGACCGGACGACGGCCGGCGCCCTGCGCGAGCACGTCACCGCCCAGGGCCGGTGGGTCGCCGACCGGGTACGCGTCGTCGACTCCCTGGCCGAGGCGGATCCGGCCGCCGTGGTGATCGCCGCCGAGCCGCTCACCGGTACCCCCGACGAGACCCGGGCGCTCCTGGACGGCTGGGCGAAGTACCTCACCGACGGCGCGGTGCTGAGCGTCGCGGTGCCGGCCGCGCCCGGGCGGACCGGGGGTGCCACTGCGGAACTGGACCGGCAGGCTGTCCTCTTCGGGGTCGGCTCCGACCTGGTACTGCGCAACCAGCCTCCGGTACGGGTGCACCGGCTGCGGCTGACGCCCGCTGCGGCCGGCGCGGCCGAGCGGCTGGCCCCGGCCTACCGCCCGTCCAGCGTCCCGTTGACCCGGACCATGCACATCGACTCGAACGGGGTCGCCGCCGCCGGCATCACCCTCGGTCTGGCCGCGCTGGCCCGGATCGCCCGGCCGAAGTCCCGGCTGTGGCTGCTGCCGGCGCTCGCCGCCGCGCCGGTGGCCGCGTTCTTCCGGGACCCGCAGCGCGACATCCCGGAGGATCCCTCGGCCGTGGTGGCCGCCGCCGACGGTCAGGTCCTCTCGGTGCAGCGGCTGCACGACGAACGCTTCGGTGACGGCGAGTTCCTGCGGATCGCGGTCTTCCTCTCGGTGCTGGACGTGCACGTCAACCGGGCACCGGTGGCGGGCAAGGTGGTCGACTACTTCGTCGCCGACGGTGGTTTCGTCAACGCGATGAAGCCGGACGCCGAGCACAACGTGGCGGCGTACACGGTGCTGGACACCACGCACGGCACCGTGGTGGTGGCCCAGCGGACCGGGCTGATCGCGCGCCGGATCGTGCAGCGGGCGCCGGTCGGTTCGCTGCTGGCCAGGGGGGAGCGCTTCGGGCTGATCCGGTTCGGTTCCCGGACGGACGTCTACCTGCCGGCCGACGCCGCCGATCCGCTGGTGGGTCCGGGCGACAAGGTGGTCGGTGGCTCCTCGGTGATCGCCCGCTGGCGCTGACCCCGCCGCGGTCGTCCGGATACGGCGAAGGGGCACCCCTGGGGGTGCCCCTTTCTCCGGAGTCGGGCGGTCAGGCTACGGCGCGCTGACGCAGCCAGAGCAGCGGGCCGCTGACCAGGTATCCCACCACGATCAGGCCGAAGGTGAGCCGGATGTCCACCAGCGCGCCGACCACCGGGACCAGCCACAGCCACGGCGGCAGCTTGATCAGCCGGGCGAGCTTGGCGTACGGGAAGCTGGAGACCATCGCGAAGGCGAGCAGCCCCACCCCGGCGATCTGCACGAGGCCCGGTACCGGCAGGCCGATCACCACCGCGAGGGCGAGTACCGCCGCGGCCATGGTGGTGGGTACCCCGCAGAAGAAGCGGCCGTCCTTCGGGGAGACGTTGAACCGGGCGAGCCGGACGGCGGCGCAGGCCGCGACGAGGGCGCAGGCCACTGCGGCGGCGGCCGGCGGGACCGAGCCGGCGAGCGAGGCGTAGACCACGACCGGGGCGGCCAGACCGAAGGAACACATGTCGGCCAGCGAGTCCATCTGGGCACCGAACGGACTCGCCACCCCGAATTTCCGCGCCAGCGCCCCGTCCAGCCCGTCGAAGACGACGCAGGCGATCAGGCAGAAGGCGGCGGTCCGGACGTCGCCCTGCATGGCGAGGAAGATCGCGAGCATGCCGAGCATGATGCTGGCCAGGGTGCAGCCGTTGACCAGGGCGAACTTCGCTCGCCGGGCCGCCGTACGCTCGCCGGGGAGCAGCGGGATGGCCATCCCGGGCTCATCGTCGACGGCGGCGGACGGCCCGAGCGCGGGACTGACCGGGGCGACGGCGTCGATCTCGGACCGGTCGTAGTGGTCGAGGCGGCGGGTCCGCCGGAAGTCGGAGTGCCGGGGCTCGGACAGGGGAGCCACGTCGGTCACGCCGTGTGTGTCAGCGTCGCGACGCCCCACCCGCACCAGCAGGACCTGGCGGGCGAACGTGCTGCCGCGGCGCAACTGCCCCGCCCAGCGACGCCCTGCGGGGCGCGGACTGTCAGTGGTACGACGCCGGCGCCAGGGGGCTCTCGGCACGTTTCCTCCATCACCGGATCGGCTGGACCGCCTGCTGGCGGCTGTCCGGCTGTCTCATGCCGGACCGCTTGCTGGCCCGGCAGCCGTTTTGCGGAGTAACACCATCGCACAGTCAGGTAGGGATTGGCGATAGCTGCCGGTCGAACCTTCTACTACAAACCGCGCGAAGCGCTCAGATATTCCCATCCGGCGCACTACATTCTCAAATCGGCACTGGGCCGACCTTTCATTTTACGGGAAAGTGCCATCCGCAGCAGTGCCACAGTGAGCTATAGGCCGATATAGCCGGCAAACCGGGCAGTGACCTCGGTCAACGAAAGAGACCGCAGCGCCGCTGTCGGAAACCAGGCGGCCCCCGCTGTGGAGCCTCCGACAGCCTCGGTGACCCGGGGCTCGGTGGGCACCTCCACCACCACCCGGTACACCACGCGCACCCCGTGCCAGTCCAGCGGACGACCCTCCGGCCCCCTGGCCGCCGGATTGTGCAGGCTGTCCACGCCGACCAGGTCGGTCACCCGACCGAGCTGGCCGGTCTCCTCGACCAGTTCCCGCAGCAGGGCGGTGGCCGGCTGCTCGCCGTGGTCGGTACCCCCACCGGGCAGATGCCACAGACCGGCACCCGGGTAGCCGTCGGCGATCATCACGAGCAGGACCCGGCCGGCCGGGTCGGTGGCGAGACCGTACGCCGCGAACCGCTGCCGCCGGTCCACCTCCGGTGCCCGGGACGGTCGCCGCTTCGGCACCGGCGTCGGCAACGGGGTGACCGGCAGGCCCAGCAGTTCTGCGGTGAACGGCATCAGGGGTAGGTCAGGCGCCCCCGCGTCCACCCAGGCGAGCCGGTCGGTGCTGCCGGCAGATTCGGTGCGCAGCTCGCCGGAGACCGGTACCACGTCGTAGATGACCAGGTCGACGTGCACCGCGACACCGGCCATGACCTCGGCGTCGGCGTCGGCGTCGGCATCGGCGTCGGCGTCGGCGTCGGCGTCGGCGTCGGCATATCGGAACACGTCGGCGACCGCCGCCCGCAGCCCGGTCACCCGCACGGTCAACCCGGTCTCCTCGGCGAACTCGCGTACCACGGCGTCGGTCGGATGCTCGGCGTGCCGTAGCCCGCCGCCAGGGATCTGCCAGATCCCCGGGAACGGCGTGCTCGCCGCCGCCCGCACCAGCAGCACCTGGTCACCGTCCCGGCACAGCCCGTACGCCCCGATCCGCCGCCGTTGCTCCACCCGCCGCCCCCGTCAACCGTTCCGCCGACCACTCCGCCAACCATCCGCGTCGATCATGAGGTTAGCGGTTGAGTTGATCACGTTACACACCGCCAATCCGGCGATCAACGGGGAGTGATGGGGGCCGGTGTGCGGAATGGTCAGGTCAGGCGGGCGGCGCGTACCGCCTCGGCGGTGACCTCGGTGAGCCGGTCGGCGGGGAGTACCCGCAGCTCGTCGCGGGCGAACCAGCGCGCCTCGCAGGTGGACCCGCCCACGTCGCCGACCACGCAGGGGGCCGGCGAGTCGACCAGCACCCGGTAGAAGGCGCGTACCCCGTGCCAGTCGATCGGGTAGCCCTCGGGGCCGAGCGAGGCGGCGTCCCGGTGGCTGGCCACCCCGAGCAGCTCGACGAGCCGGCCACGCTGCCCGGTCTCCTCGACCAGTTCCCGGATCAGCGCCTCGCCGGGCTGTTCGCCGAAGTCCGTACCGCCGCCTGGCAGGTGCCAGCAGCCGGCACCGGGATAGCCGTCGGCGACCCGGGTCAGCAGCACCCGGCCGGCCGGGTCGGTGGCCACCGCGTACGCGGCGAAGCGCTGGGCCCGGTGCAGCCCGTCCGGCCCCGGCACCGCGTGGAACGAGGGGACGTCGGGGGTCTCGTCCGGGGGCAGATCCACCGGACCCGGCGGCAGACCGAGCGCGCGGGCGGTGAACGGGCGCAACGGCAGGGTCCGCGCCTCGGCCAGGGTGCACCAGCGGGCCAGGTCGGTCGGCTGCCCGACCCGGTCGATCAGCCGGCCACCCCGGACCACCACCTGGTAGATCAGCCGGTCGGTGTGGATGGCGATGCCCCGCTCGGGCAGGGCCCGCAGGTCGGCGAGGACATCGCGCAACCCGGTGACCGAGACGGAGAGCCCGGTCTCGGCGGCCGTCTCCCGGACCACCGTGTGGTTCGGGTCCTCACCGTGGTCCACCGCCCCACCGGGCAGCGACCAGATCCCGGGGGTGCCGGACCGGTCGGAGGCCCGGACCAGGAGGAACCGTCCGGTGGAGTCAGCACAAACTGCATATGCCGCGATCCTGCGGAGCGGCGCCAACGTGGTGGTCACAGGTCGAAATTCTCACCCTGTCCGGTTACCGCAATCGAAGTTAGTCAGATTCCTGACACTTATCTCGCGGATCAGGGGCAGGTCAGGGTAGCGATCCGGGCGGTCACCGAGGTCGACACAGTCATCGGCGGGGATCGTTGAGCCATGACCTACACCGCACCCACCCAGCCGCCGTACCGCCAACTCCGCCGACCCACCTCGGACCGCATGGTCGCCGGGGTGGCCAGCGGCCTCGGCCGCTACTTCGACGTCGATCCGACCCTGGTCCGGGTGATCCTCGCCGTGGCCACCATCCTCACCGGCGGCGTCGCGCTGCTGACGTACCCGGTGATGTGGTTCCTGATGCCCGAGGAGTCGCCCGGCGCCCCGCCGTGGCCCGGCGCGACGGGCACCGCGCCGCAGCCGGGCGCGACGGGCGCCCCGGTCTGGCCGGGCGCGACGGGCGCCGCGCCGACCCGACCGGACGCGACCGGCGGCTGAAGGACCGCCCGGATCACTCCCACTCGATGGTGCCCGGGGGCTTGCTGGTCACGTCCAGCACCACCCGGTTCACCTCGGGCACCTCGTTGGTGATCCGGGTGGAGATCCGGGCGATCAGGTCGTAGGGCAGCCGGGACCAGTCGGCGGTCATCGCGTCCTCGCTGGAGACCGGGCGGAGCACGACCGGGTGGCCGTACGTCCGGCCGTCGCCCTGCACCCCGACGCTGCGCACGTCGGCCAGCAGTACCACCGGGAACTGCCAGACACCCCGGTCCAGGCCGGAGTGGGAGAGCTCCTCCCGGGCGATCAGGTCGGCGGCCCGGAGCAGGTCCAGCCGCTCCCGGTCGACCGCGCCGATGATCCGGATGGCCAGCCCGGGGCCGGGGAACGGGTGCCGCCAGACCATCGCCTCGGGCAGCCCCAGCTCCAGGCCGAGTGCGCGTACCTCGTCCTTGAAGAGCGTGCGCAGCGGCTCGACCAGCGAGAACTGGAGGTCCTCCGGGAGACCGCCGACGTTGTGGTGGGACTTGATGTTGGCGGTCCCGGTGCCCCCGCCGGACTCCACCACGTCCGGGTAGAGGGTGCCCTGCACCAGGAACTCCACGTCCCCGTGGGAGGCGATCTCGCGGGCCGCCGCCTCGAAGACCCGGATGAACTCCCGACCGATGATCTTGCGCTTCTGCTCCGGGTCGGTCACCCCGGCCAGCGCGCCGAGGAACCGGTCCGCCGCGTCGACCACCTTGAGCTTGATGCCGGTGGCGGCCACGTAGTCCTTCTCGACCTGCTCGGCCTCACCGGCCCGCAGCAGCCCGTGGTCGACGAAGACGCAGGTGAGCTGGTCACCCACCGCCCGGTGGACGAGCGCGGCGGCGACGGCCGAGTCGACCCCGCCGCTCAGGCCGCAGATGACCTCCTTGTCGCCGACCTGCTCACGGATTCGGGCGACCTGCTCGTCGATGATGTTGGACGGGGTCCAGGTCGGCTCGATACCGGCGATGTCGTACAGGAAACGGCTCAGCATCTCCTGCCCGTGCGCGGTGTGCCCCACCTCCGGATGGAACTGCACCCCGGCCCGACGGCCGGCCAGGTCCTCGAAGGCGGCCACGGGAGCACCGGCCGACTCGGCGGTCACCGTGAAACCGGCGGGCGCCTCGGTCACGCAGTCCCCGTGGCTCATCCACACCGGCAGCTCGGCCGGCAGGTCGCGGAGCAGCACACCCGCGTCGATCCGGGCCCGCAGCGGCGTACCGCCGTACTCCCGGTTACCGGTCCGGGCCACCGTGCCGCCCAGCGACCGGGCCATCGCCTGGAAGCCGTAGCAGATGCCGAAGACCGGCACGTCCGAGTCGAAGAGACGGTCGTCCACCTGCGGCGCACCCGGCTCGTAGACGCTGGCCGGGCCGCCGGAGAGGATGATCGCGGCCGGATTCTTCGCCAGCATCTCGGCGACCGGCATGGAGTGCGGGACGATCTCGGAGTAGACCCGGGCCTCGCGCACCCGACGCGCGATGAGCTGGGCGTACTGGGCTCCGAAGTCCACCACGAGGACGGGGCGAGGCGTGCTCATGTGCAGCAAGCCTACCGACAGTCACCCCCGCAGCGCCGCCGGGGCGTGCGACGGGACCGCCGGGTTCTCCGGCAGCACCCGGGCTACCCTCCGGTACGGCTCACCGAGCGGCGGCCGGGGGTCCGTCCCGCCCCTGTTGGGCCAGAACGACATCGCCCGTTCCGCCTGAGCGGTGATGGTCAGCGACGGGTTCACGCCGAGGTTCGCCGAGACCGCCGCACCGTCCACCACGTGCAGCCCCGGGTACCCGAAGACCCGGTGGTACGGGTCGATCACCCCCTCGGCCGGCGCGGCGCCGATCACCGCCCCACCCAGGATGTGCGCGGTCATCGGCACGTCGAACGGCTCGGTCAACGCCCCGCCGGGCTCCCCGCCGATCTCCTCGGCGAGCAGCCGGGCCGCCTGGTTGCCGGCCGGGATCCAGGTCGGGTTCGGCACCCCGTGCCCGGGGCTGCTGGCGAGCCGCCGGCCGAACAGCCCGCGCCGGTAGCTGGTGGTGAGCGAGTTGTCCGCCGACTGCATGACCAGTGCGATCACCGTCCGCTCGGACCAGCCCCGGACCGACAGCAGGCGGAGGAAGGTACCCGGCCGGCTGGCGATGATGCCCAACCAGCGGCGTACCCGCCGGGGACCACCGTCGACCAGCACCCACTGGAGCAGCCCCATCACGTTCGAGCCGCGCCCGTAGCGGACCGGCTCGATGTGGGTCTGCCGGTCCGGGTGGAACGAGCTGGTGATCGCCGCCCCCTCGGTGAAGTCCAGGCCCCGGGACCGGGCCTGCTGCCGGGGTACCGCGGCGCCGAGGATGGCCTCCGAGTTGGTCCGGGTCAGCTCACCCAGCCGGGGCGAGAGGCCGGGCAGCGCCCCGGTGGCCCGCATCGAGTGCAGCAGTCGCTGGGTGCCGAGCGCACCGGCCGCGAAGACCACCTGCCCGGCCCGGATCCGCTGCCGGCGCTTCCGCAGCCAGGCACCGGTACGCACGGTCTCGATCTCGTACCCGTCGCCGTCGGCGGCGGGACGGACGGCGGTCACCGTGGTCAGCGGGTGCACCTGCACGCCGAGTCGTTCGGCCAGCCAGAGGTAGTTCTTGACCAGGGTGTTCTTGGCACCCCGCCGGCAGCCGGTCATGCAGGCGCCGCAGTGCGTGCAGCCGGTCCGTTCCGGGCCGACCCCACCGAAGTACGGGTCGGCGGCCCGCTCGCCCGGCCGGCCGATGTAGACCCCGACCGGGGCGGCGTGGAAGGTGTCGGCCACCCCCATCCGCTCGGCCACCGCGCGCATCACCCGGTCCACACTCGTCCGCACCGGGTACGTGGTGACGCCGAGCATCCGCTTCGCCTGGTCGTAGTGGGGGGCCAGCTCGGCCCGCCAGTCGGTGATGTCCCGCCACTGCGGGTCGTCGTAGAACTCGGGCAGCGGCTCGTAGAGGGTGTTGGCGTAGACCAGCGAGCCACCGCCCACCCCGGCACCGGAGAGCACCAGCACACCCCCGCCGGTACGCCGGTCCGCCGCCCGGAGCAGGGTGATCCGCTGGATGCCGTAGCAGCCCAGTTTCGGCGCCCAGAGGAACCGGCGGGTCCGCCAGGACGTCTCGGGGAACTCGTCGTCGGCGAACCGGCGTCCGGCCTCCAGTACCCCGACGGTGTAACCCTTCTCGGCCAGCCGCAGCGCGGTGACGCTGCCACCGAAACCCGACCCGATGACGACCACGTCGTAGCGCATATCCGCATCATTACTTGTGAGTAGCTATCGCGCCAGAGCCTGATTTCGCGCGATCATGCCCGCTGTCGACCGTACGGGGAGGAATCGGTGATGACGGACGTATCAGGAGGGCGGCTCCGCCGTCGACGTACCCGCGCGCTGGTCGGTGTGGCGGTCGTGCTGGCGCTGCTCGCCGCAGCCGGCTGCACCGGCGGGCGGTCCCGGGGCGGAGGCGACGGCCCGTCCGCCACGCCCACCGGCACCGCCGGTACGCCGACCCCGTCCCCCACCCCCTCGCCCACCCCGCCACCCGGGGCGGGCCTGACCGGACCGCTCAACTTCCTGCTGGTCGGCCTGGACACCCGGATCAGCGTGCCGGGCTGGGAGCCGCACGCCGACGCGGTGCTCGTCATGCACGTACCGGCCGGACTCGACCGGGCGTACCTCTTCTCCCTTCCCCGGGACCTGGTGGTGGACATCCCCGCGTTCCCGGCGGCGGGCTTCCCCGGCCAGCGGACCAAGCTCACCCATGCGATGAGCTACGGGAGCCGGGTACCGGGCCGGCGGGACACCCCCGACCCGGCCCAGGGCTACCAACTGCTGGCCACCACGGTGAGCAGGTACACCGGGATCGACCGTTTCGACGGCGGTGCGATGCTCACCTTCGGCGGATTCGACAACCTGGTGGACGCGATCGGCGGGGTGGATCTCACCATCGACCAGCGGGTGGTCTCCCGGCACCGGCAACCCGACGGGAAGCACCGGCGGGCCGTGCCCGGCGGTTACACCGGCCCGCAGATGGTCTACGAGCCCGGCCCGGCGCACCTGAACGGCTGGCAGGCGATCGACTACGCCCGGCAGCGGTACATCACCGGCGGCGACTACGCCCGGCAGCGGCACCAGCAGCAGCTCATCAGGGCCATGGTCCGGCAGATCCAGAGCGACGACCTGGCCCGTGACCCGGACCGGGTGGACCGGATCGTCCGGTCCCTGGGGCGGGCGATGACCTTCGTCGGGGACGGGCACCGGCTGGTCGACTTCGCGTACGCCCTCGGCGGGCTGCGCCCGGACGCCCTCACCCTGGTCGGACTCCCCGGTCGTTCGGTGGGCAGCGGCGCCGGTTACCGGGGTGAACAGCTCGACCCGGTGGGGCGACGGTTCCTCACCGAGCTGCGCGCCGGCCGGGTCGGGGCGTTCCTGGCCGCCAACCCGAAACTGGTGATCCAGGGCTGACGCGGAACCCCGGCCGAGGCACGGCCCGCCGCGCCCCAGCCGGCCCCGCAGCCCGCCCCGGCCGGTCGGACTACGGCTTCGGCGGAGCGGTGGTCCCGGAGAGCCAGGCGTCGAGGAGCGGCCGCAGTGGCCGACCGGCGACCCGTTCCGCGACCGCGACGAACTCGGCGGTGGTGGCGTTGCCGTTGCGCTTCTCCGCAGCCCAGGTGCGCAGCAGCCGGAAGAAGGTGTCGTCGCCGACGGTCCGGCGCAGCGCGTGCAGGACCAGCGCGCCCCGCTTGTAGACCGCGCGGGTGAACAGGCCCGCCCGGCCCGGGTCCAGGGTCGGCCTGGACCAGTCGGTGTCGGCGTACTGCGCGTCGAAGTTGGCCTGCACCGACCGGCCGCCGTCGTGCTCCTCCCAGAGCCATTCGGCGTAACTGGCGAAGCCCTCGTTGAGCCAGATGTCGCTCCACCGGGAGATGGAGACGCTGTCGCCGTACCACTGGTGGGCCAGCTCGTGCGTCACCACGCCGTAGTTCGGGCCGCCCCGGGCGAAGAACGCCTGAGCGTAGACCGGCCGGGACTGGGTCTCCAGCGCGTACCGGATCCGGTCGTCGGCCACCACGATCCCGCCGTACGACTCGAAGGGGTACGGGCCGAACCTGGTGGCCAGGAAGTCGGCGATCTCCCCGGTCCGGGCGAGTGACCGGGCGGCGGGACCGTCGGCGGGCAGGCTGGCGGCGATCGCGGTGACCATCGGCCTACCGTCGTGCGTGCCGGTCCGCACCCGGTAGTCACCGATCACCAGGGTCACCAGGTAGCTGGCCATCGGGGCGCGTTCGCTCCACCGCCAGGTGGTCCAGCCGTCGGCCGTCGACCGCTCCCCCGGCACCCCGTTGCTCAGCGCCGCGAGCCCTTTCGGGACGGTCACCTCGATGTCGTACGTGGCCTTGTCGGCCGGATGGTCGTTGACCGGGAACCAGGTGCTCGCCGACTCGGGCTGGCCGACGGCGATGGCACCGTCGTCGGTGGCGATCCACCCGCCGGTGCCCAGGTCGGCACTGCTGACCGGGACGGGCACCCCGGCGTAGCTGACCTCGGTGGTGAAGGACGTGCCGGCCGGTAGGCCCCGGGCCGGGGTGACCACCAGTTCGTCGCCCTCGCGGACGTGCGTGGCCCCGGCACCGTCCACGGTCACCAGGGAGACGGTCAGCCCGACGAGGTCCAGATTGAACCGGGAGAGCGGCTGGGTGGCCGTCGCGGTCACCGTGGCGACCCCGGTGAGCTGGTCGTTGGCCGGGTCGTAGCGCACCTTCAGCCGGTAGCCGGAGACGTCGTACCCGCCGTTGCCGTACCGGGGGAAGTAGGCGTCCCCGATGCCGGGGGCGCCGGGGGTGAAGCCGGTGGACGCGTTCCCCTGCGGGGTCGACGCGGACCGGGTCGGCCCGGGATCGGACCGCCCGGTGCAGCCACCGGCGACGGTCAGCGCCAACACTCCGGCGGCCACCGCCGCGACCGCCCGCCGAGGGGCAGTCCACGTTGGTCCCCGACCGGCCAACCCGGTCTCTTCCGCTCGGCTCATCGACCTCTCCCCCATCCCCGTTGCGGCGAGCGTATCGAGCCTGGTCAGGGAGTTCGCCACCGAGCCCACCCGTCCGGTCACACTGAGAAACTTTCGCTGGGAAGAACAAAAGTTAGATCGGATCAACACTTTCTTTTGCCGCCTGCCCGGTTTACTGTCTTGCCTCAAGGCGTTACACGACCGCAACAAACCCTTCGCCCGGCCCGCCACCGGCAGGCCGGCCATCGTGCCCCGGTCGTCCCTCGGGACGGCGAACTGCGTCCAGCCGTGGCGGCGGCGTGGACCTGACCACTCGATCGACCAGTCGCGGACCACCGGCGCTCCGGCCCCACCCGAGCGACCGGATCGGACGGATCGGCGCTGCCCGAACCGCGACCACTCACCATCAGCTGATCGTCGTCGACGGTGCACACCCGTCGCGGCCGACGGTCCATCCGCCGTACGAACGGTGGACCCGACCGTCGCCGTGGCAGACGCTGCCACCGTCACGGAAGGTGGAAGAGACAATGCGCGACCGCACACACGACCCCCGTACCGCCGGCCAGCTCACCCGCCGGTCGATCCTCGCCGCCTCCGCCGGGGCCGCCGCGGCCATCGGCGCCGCCGGACTGCCGGTACTGGCCACCGGCACCCCCGCACTCGCCGAGAGCGAAGGCGAGGGCAAGGGCAACATGTACAACCGGCTCCGGGCCGAACCGCTGATCCCGGGCGGAAACCGGGGCATCATCCTCTACAGCGTGCGGGACCGGATCTCGGCCGCCCCCGACGACAGCGGCGTGCCGTACGGCTTCGAGCGGGTGCTCGCCCGGCTGGCCGAGATCGGCTACAAGGAGATCGAGTTCGCCGGGTACACCCAGAACACCGCGATCCTCGGCCGGCAGATCACCCCGACCGAGATCCGCAAGATCCTGGACGACAACGGGCTGATCGCCAACGGCACCCACACCCAGATCCGGGCGGACACCTTCGCGCAGCAGCTCGACATCGCCGAAGAACTGGGCATGAAGAACATCGGCACCGGCAGCGACCCGACCAACAGCGCGTACCGGGCCGACTGGGACGCCGCCGCCGACACCTGGAACGAGCTGGGCCGGCAGGCCGCCGCCCGGGGCATGCGGCTCTACACGCACAACCACGACGCGGCGTACAACTTCCTGCTCGACTCCGGGCCGCTGGACGAACTCGGTCGCCCCACCCGCTCGTCGGGTGTCCGCCGGCTGGAGTACTTCTTCAAGCAGACCGACCCCCGGTACGTCTTCTTCGAGTTCGACATCTACTGGGGTTACGTCGCCCGCTACCGGCACCAGCGGTACGTCGACCCGACCGGTCAGGAGCAGACCAGCCTCTTCGACCCGATCATCAACGTGGCCGAGCGGACCACCCGGTTCCCGCTGTTCCACGCCAAGGACGGCAACAAGAACACCACCCTGCCCAACGGGTACGAGATGACCCCGCTCGGCGAGGGTGACATCAACTTCCAGCAGTTCTTCCAGACCATCGGCGAGCCGGACTTCCACCACGCCAACTGGGAGCAGGACACCGCGCCGGGCGGCACCACCAACCGCGCCCAGTCGCTGGACTTCGCGGCGCTGAGCTTCCAGAACATGTCCGAACTGACCATCTACAAGCGGAGCTGAGCCACGGCCCGGGCCGGCGTCACCACCCGCCGGCCCGGGCCACAGGTCGTCCGGCGGCCCCGCCACCGGACGGTTGCGGCGCGGTCGGCGGGCCGCGCCCCGCACCACCATCCCCGGCGCTGTCGCATCGCGCTGCGGTCCATCCCGGCGCGGTCGAGCCGCGTCCCACTCCATCTGTCCTGCGCGGCGGCGGGACGACCCGTTTCAGGTTCGCCCTCTGCATCCGTGCGCCACCGGCCGCCCAGCCGGCGGTGACGCGCGCCTGCCGACCCTCGGAGGAATCATGATCCGCTCACCCGGACGCCGATGGCTCGCCATCGCCGCTGGTCTCGCCCTCACCGTCCCACTCGCCCTGTCCGCACCGACCTCCGCCGCCCCCGGTACCGCCGGGAACACCCCGGACGAGCCACTCGTCGTTACCGAGAACGGCCCCGAGGCGCTGCGCTCCACCGTCCGCGCGCCCCGTGACTACCGGGTACTCGTCTTCACCGGGACCGCCGGGGAACGCCGGGCGTCCATCGCCGACGGCGTGGACACCATCCAGAAGCTGGCCAGGGGAAACGGCTTCACCGTCACGGTGAGCCAGGACACGGCCGTGTTCACCGCTGCCGAGCTGGCGAAGTACCGCTCGGTGGTCTTCCTCAACACCACCGGCGACATCCTCGACGACGGCCAGCAGGCCGCGTTCGAGGCGTACATCAGGGCCGGTGGCGGATACCTGGGCGTGCACGCCGCTGCGGAGACCGAGCCGGACTGGGCCTTCTACCAGAACCTGGTCGGTACGAAGGTCGCCGGTGCCCCGGCGGTCAGCCAGGGCCGGATCGACGTGGCCGACCGGGCCCACCCGGCCGCCGAGACGTTGCCGCGCACGCTGACCCTCACCGAGGAGTGGTACAACTTCACCACCAACGTCCGGGGCAGCGCACACGTACTGGCCACGGTGGACGAGAAGAGCTACTCCGGCGGCTCGATGGGGTACGACCACCCGATCACCTGGTGCAAGGACTACCAGGGCGGCCGATCGTTCTACACCGGGCTGGGCCACTCCGCCGAGACGTACCGGTCGAACCACTTCCAGCAGCACCTGCTCGGCGCGATCCGCTGGACGGCCGGGGTCGTCGAGGGTGACTGCGGCGCCACGGTGACCGGCAACTACGAGAAGGCCACCCTCAACGACGAGCCGGGCGAGCCGATGTCGCTGGCCGTGCTGCCGGACGGCCGGGTACTGCACAACACCCGGGCCGGCGAGGTCCGCCTCTACGACCCGACCAGCGGCGCCAGCCCGGTCATCACCACCGTGCGGGTCTACACCCACGACGAGGACGGCCTCCAGTCGATCGCCATCGACCCCGACTTCGCGACCAACCGGTGGGTGTACCTCTACTACGCGCCGAGGCTGAACACCCCGGTCGACGACCCGGCCACCCCCGGCGTCAACGAGGGTGACGCCCCGGCCACCTCCACCGATCCGACCGTCTGGGACAAGTTCAAGGGCTACAACCAGCTCTCCCGGGTGAAGCTGGTGGAGGAGCCCACCCCGCACCTGGACCTGAGCACCGAGCAGCAGATCCTGCGGGTCGACGCCGACCGGGGCATCTGCTGCCACGTCGCCGGCGAGATCAAGTTCGACGGCAAGGGACAGCTCTATCTGATCACCGGGGACGACACCAACGCCGGTGGCTCGGACGGCTTCACCCCGATCAACGAGTCGCCCACCCAGGGCCCCGGCTACGACGCGCAGCGCTCCGCCGGCAACACCAACGACCTGCGCGGCAAGCTGCTGCGGATCCGGGTCAAGGCGGACGGTACGTACGGCATCCCGGACGGGAACCTCTTCCCGGAGGCGGAGGACACCGACAACCGGACCCGGCCGGAGATCTTCCTGATGGGTCTGCGTAACCCGTTCCGGTTCGACGTGGACGCCCGGGGCATGGTCTACATCGGCGACTACTCGCCGGACTCCCGGACCCCCAGCCCCACCCGGGGACCGGAGGGCACCGGCCGCTGGTTCGCCACCAGCGAGGCCGGCAACTACGGCTGGCCGTACTGCTACTCGCCGACCCTGCCGTACGTCGACTACGACTTCGCCACCCGAACCTCGGGCGCGCCGTTCGACTGCGCGGCCCCGGTCAACAACTCGCCGCGCAACACCGGCCGTACCGTCCTCCCGCCGGTCGAGCAGCCGCAGTTCTGGTACACGTTCAACGCCACCACCCCGTGCGCCGGGGCGTACCTGTCGAACCCGGCGACCCCGTGCGACTTCGCGTGGCCGGTGATCGGCACCGGCGGCGTCGGTCCGATGGGCGGCCCGATCTACTCGTACGACGCCGATCTCGACTCCCAGGTCAAGTTCCCGGAGTACCACCAGAACGCGGTGGTCTTCGGTGAGTTCACCCGGGACAAGATCTTCATGATGCGGACCGACGGCCAGGGCGGTCTGGTCGGCGTGGAGCAGCTCCTGCCGGGCTTCGTCTTCGACAACCCGATGGACATGGAGTTCGGCCCGGACGGCTCGCTCTACCTGCTGGAGTACGGCGACGGCTTCTTCCGGGCCAACCCGGACGCCCAGCTCTCGGTGATCCGCTACGTCAAGGGCACCCGCTCTCCGGTCGCGGTGCTGAACGCCTCGCCGACCTCCGGGCAGGCCCCGTTGACCGTGAACTTCTCCTCGGCCGGCAGCACCGACCCGGACCCGGGTGAGTCGATCTCCTTCGCCTGGGACTTCACCAGCGACGGCACCGTCGACTCGGCCGACCCGAACCCGTCGTTCACCTACACCGCCAACGGCACGTACACCGCCCGGCTCACGGTGACCGACTCCAGCGGGAAGACCGCCGTCCTGACCCGGGTCATCGTGGTCGGCAACACCGCGCCGACGGTCACCGTCACCTCCCCGGTCGCCGGCAGCTTCTTCAACTGGGGCGACAACGTGCCGTTCACCATCACCGTCACCGACCCGGAGGACGGGCCGATCGACTGCAGCCGGATGACGGTCAGCTTCGTCCTCGGCCACGACACCCACGGGCACCCGGACAGCTCCACCAGCGGCTGCACCGGTACGGTCGCCACCCCGGCCGACGGCGGTGACCACGCCGGCGGTTACCTCTACGGCGGGATCAGCGCCTCCTACACGGACCTCGGCGGCGGCGGGCAGGCCCCGCTGACCACGGTCGGTCAGGCGATCATCCAGACCCCGCGCCAGCAGGCCGAGTACGCCCAGGTCCAGCAGGGCGTGACCCTGGCCAGCACCGGTGACACCGGCGGTGGGCAGCACGTCAGCGGGATCGACCCGGGCGACCACATCGCCTTCGACCCGATCAACCTGGGTGGCGTCTCCTCGGTGACGCTGCGGCACTCGGGGGGATCGGCGGCCACGGCCGGCACCGCGCGGGCCACCGTCGAACTGCGACTGGACTCGCCGACCGGTCCGCTGGTCGCGTCGGCGCCCCTGAACGCCACCTCGGGTAACAACGCGTTCACCGGCACCAGCATCCCGGTCTCCCAGCCGGCCGGGGCGCACCGGCTGTACCTGGTCTTCGCGGCCGTGCCGGGCGGGCCGACCACCGGCCTGGTGAACCTCAACTGGGTGGAGTTCGGCACCAACTGATCGCACCACCACCAACGCAGACCGGCCCCGCTGACATCAGCGGGGCCGGTCTCGTTCGTCGGACGGGAAAGGATCAGCGGTCCAGGACCAGGCCGACCTTCTGGAACTCCTTCAGGTCGCGGTAGCCGCACTTGGCCATCGCCCGGCGCAGGCCGCCGAACAGGTTGAGCTGACCGTTCGGCTCGTCGGCCGGACCGAAGAGCAGCTTCTCCATCGAGCCGAGCGGCTCGCCGGCCGGCTCGAAGGCCCCCCGGGGCAGCGACGGGTGGCTGGCCGCCGAGTGCCACCAGGCACCGCCGGCCGGTGCCTCCTCGCAGAGCGACAGCGGCTCACCGAGCATCACCGCGTCCGCCCCGCAACCGAGCGCCTTGGCGATGTCACCTGAGGTCTGCACGTCACCGTCGGCGATCAGGTGCACGTACCGGCCACCGGTCTCGTCGAGGTAGTCCCGACGGGCCGCCGCCGCGTCGGCGATGGCCGTGGCCATCGGCACCCGGATACCGAGTACCGACTCGGTGGTCGACCACTGGTCACCGCCCACCCCGACGATCACGCCGGCCGCACCGGTACGCATCAGGTGCAGCGCCGTCTTGTAGTCGGTGCAGCCGCCGACCACCACCGGCAGGTCGAGGTCGGCGATGAACTCCTTGAGGTTCAGCGGCTCGTCGGTGGTGGAGACGTGCTCGGCGGAGACCAGCGTGCCCTGGATCACCAGGATGTCCACCCCCGCGTCCAGGATCACCGGGGCGAGCGCGAGGGTGTGCTGCGGCGAGACCCGCACCGCGACCGTGCCGCCGCCGGCCCGCAGCTCACGTACCCGCTCCGCGATCAGGTCGGGGCGGATCGGCTCGGCGTACACCTCCTGGAGCCGCCGGGTCGCCGGGGCCTCCTCACCCAGCCCGGCCAGCTCCTCCAGGATCTTGGTCGGATTCTCGTACCGGGTCCAGAGCCCTTCCACGTTGAGCACGCCGAGACCACCGAGCTGACCGAGCCGGGTGGCCGAGGCCGGGCTCATCGTGGCGTCGGAGGGATGCCCGAGGCAGGGGATGTCGAACTGGTACGCGTCGAGCTGCCAGGAGGTGGATACGTCGTCCACGTCCCGGGTCCGGCGGCTCGGCACGATGGCGATGTCGTCCAGGTGGTAGCCGCGCTGCGCGGTCTTGCCCAGCCCGATCTCGACCACGTCTCGCATGGGTCGCTCCAGGGTAGAAGGGGTGTGTGGCTCAGCGGGTGTGGTAGTTGGGCGCCTCGACGGTCATCTGGATGTCGTGCGGGTGGCTCTCCTTGAGCCCGGCCGCGGTGATCCGGATGAGCTGGCCACGACGGTGCAGCTCGGGGATGCTCTCCGCGCCGACGTACCCCATCGCGGCGCGCAGGCCACCGACGAGCTGGTGGGCGACCGCGGCGAGCGGGCCCCGGTAGGGCACCTGGCCCTCGACGCCCTCGGGGACCAGCTTGTCCTCGCTGAGCACGTCCTGTTGGAAGTAGCGGTCCTTGGAGTACGAGCGGGCCTGGCCACGCGACTGCATGGCGCCGAGCGACCCCATCCCCCGGTACGCCTTGAACTGCTTGCCGTTGATGAAGAGCAGCTCACCCGGGCTCTCCTCGCAGCCGGCGAGGAGGCTGCCCAGCATCACCGTGTCGGCCCCGGCCACCAGCGCCTTGGCGATGTCGCCGGAGTACTGGATGCCGCCGTCACCGATGACCGGCACGCCGGCCGGACGGCAGGCCCGGGCGGCCTCCATGATCGCGGTGACCTGCGGCACACCGACGCCCGCGACGATCCGGGTGGTGCAGATGGCGCCCGGGCCGACGCCCACCTTCACGCCATCGGCACCCGCCTCGACCAGCGCCTTCGCCCCCGCGTAGGTGGCCACGTTACCGCCGACCACGTCCACGGCGGTGTCCCGCTTGAGCCGGGCCACCATCTCCAGTACCGCCCGCTGGTGGCCGTGCGCGGTGTCCACGATCAGCACGTCCACCCCGGCGTCGACCAGGGTGCGGGCCCGCTTGTAGGAGTCCTCGCCGACGCCCACGGCGGCGGCGACCCGCAGCCGGCCCGCCGCGTCCTTGGTGGCGTTGGGGAACTGCTCGCTCTTGGTGAAGTCCTTGACGGTGATCAGACCGCGCAGCCGGCCGGCGTCGTCGACCAGCGGTAGCTTCTCCACCTTGTGCTGGCGGAGCAGGGCCAGTGCCTCGTCCTTGGTGACCCCCACCGGCGCGGTGACCAGTGGCATCCGGGTCATCACGTCACGGACCCGGGTGGCCGGGTCGGAGACGAAGCGCATGTCCCGGTTGGTCACGATGCCGACCAGCCCGCCCTCGGCGTCGACCACCGGCACACCGGAGATGCGGTACCGGCCGCAGAGCTGGTCGACGTCGCGCAGGGTGTCGTCCGGGCTGCACGTCACCGGGTTGGTGATCATGCCGGACTCGGAGCGCTTGACCAGGTCGACCTGGAGTGCCTGGTCCTCGACGGAGAGGTTGCGGTGCAGCACCCCGATGCCGCCCTGGCGGGCCATGGCGATCGCCATCCGGCCCTCGGTGACGGTGTCCATCGCGCTGGACAGCAGCGGGATGGTGAGGGTGATGTTGCGGGTCAGCCGGGTGACCGTGTTGACCCGGCTCGGGACGACGTCGGACTCGGCCGGCTGTAGCAGCACGTCGTCGAAGGTCAACCCGAGCGGTACCACCCGGGCCGAGCCGGCGGGCAGCTCGGGCAGGTGCCCGGCCAGCTCGCCGGAGTCCGCACCCGTCGGCAGATCGGCGGTCGGCGAATTTTCCACGATTGCTCCCCTGAGCTGGTCGGACGGGCTTCAGCGAGACGACACGCACGGTCACCGGCGCGCACGGGGGTGACGGCGTGTGTGCCTCATCGTACCCGTGGAGCTGCGGCGACCCCGGTGGGCGCCGGTCGTCGCCGACGGATGCCGGGTGTACGGGTGACCGGGGGTTACCACTACGGTGGAGGGGTGCACGACGAGCCCATCGACCCGTTCGACGGTGACCCCGCCGACCCTTCCGCCGAACTGGACGATCCGGACGGCGACGCCCGGACCGACCCGTTGACCGAGGTGGAGCGGCAGGACGTGCTGGAGGATCTGGCCGACCTGGAGATCTACCAGGCCCTGCTCGGCCCCAGCGGGGTCCGTGGCCTGGTCATCGAGTGCGAGGACTGCCACGAGCCGCACTACTTCGACTGGGACCTGCTCCGGGGCAACCTGCGCCACCTGCTCGACTCCGGCCGTCCCCGGGTCCACGAGCCGGCGTACGACCCGGACCCGGACCACTACGTCACCTGGGACTACGCCCGGGGGTACGCGGACGGGGTGCACGACTCGCTGAGCGACGGCACCGACGACTGAGCCCGGCGGGCCGGGACCGACGACCTGAGCCCGGCGGCCGGGCGCGGTGGAGGTCAGGCGACCAGGCCGGCCCGGAACCCGGCCGCCACGGCGTGTGCCCGGTCCCGGGCACCGAGCTTGCGGAACAGCCGGCGGGCATGGGTCTTCACGGTGTCCTCGGAGACGAACAACTCCCGGCCGATCTCGGCGTTGCTCTTGCCGTCGGCCATCCCGAGCAGGACCTGGAGTTCCCGCTCGGTCAGCGCGACCGAACGGCCAGAGGCAGCGTCGTCCCCCCGGTGGGACGGTTCCCCGGCAGCCGTACCGCCGGATCGGCCGGGCGACCGGCCACCGGTCCCACTGGTCGGCCGGTCCCCGCCGGGGCCGCCGGACCTGCCACCGGCGGTGCCGGCCGGGGTGATCCGGCCCCCCGGCACCCGTCCCGGCTCCTCGTCCTCTGGCACCTCGGCCACGTCGTCGCCGCGCTGCACCGGCACCACGGTGGGAACCGCAGCCCCGTCCCCGGGCCGGGCCGCCGGCCCGGCACCCGCAGTGGGCCGGCCGGTCACCGCCGGCGTCACCGCACGGCGCACCCGGACGACCGGGTCACCTGTGACGTGACCCACCTCAGGGGCCACCGGATCACCGGCCTGCCGGCCTTCGGCGGTGTCACCCGCGTCAACCGGCAGGGTCAGTCCCCGGGTACCCAGCACGGCCGTCGGGCGCCGCCCCGGTCGGACCGGCGCGGCGATCAGCAGCAGCGCCTTGGCCACCGCGCTGACCAGGTCGTGGTCCGCGCTCGGGATGAGCCCCCGGGCACCGGCATTGATAACGGTGGCTGTGACGCCCGGCTCTGCGGCACCCAGCAGGAGGACGGCCGCGCGGGGTGCCCGGGCGAGTACGCGCCGCACGAACCCGGCGCTGTCTGGACGGGCAAGCGCGGTGTCCGCGAGCACCACGTCGGCGGGCCGTTCGGCGAGCCGCAGCATCACCTCGGGGTCCGAGACGGCGGTTCGGACCGCAGGCGACAGCCCCAGACGGGCTGCGGCGGCGGTGATGTGCTGCGCGGCCAGTGGGGTCCGGACGCAGACGAGGACGGTACGCACGGTGGATCTCCCTTCCCTGACGAGGAGACCATGACCGGCTCTGATCACGACGACTTTCCCGACGATCCGGACAAATTTTTTAGGGCAATTGCGACCAAACAACACCACTATTCTGGCTTTTCATCAAACACGTGTGAGTCGTGGGACGGTTGGGTATCAGCGATGCAGACCGGAACGGTGCACCAGCGCGGCCCCCGCCGGGAACCGGTCGAAGCAGGTCATCGCGGTGCCGCGCGGGAGGAGGGGTGCTGATGTCGAACGTACGTAGACTGCCCGGACCCATCGTCGATCTCTGGGACTGGCAGCGGCTCGGCGCTTGCCGGGGTCGCGACAGCGCTCAGTTCTTCCACCCCGACGGGGAACGCGGCTCGTCCCGCAACCGGCGGGAGAGCGGCGCGAAGGCGGTCTGCCGTACCTGCCCGGTCCGGGCGGAGTGCGCCGCACACGCGCTCTCGGTCCGGGAACCGTACGGCGTCTGGGGCGGGTTCAGCGAGTCCGAACGGCTGCGGCTGCTCGCCATCGGCTGGGAGGACGCCGCCGACCGTCGGCAGACCCGGGTGGACATCCAGCGCCTGGAGAGCCGGCTGGGGCAGACGCACAAGTCGACCGTCCCCAGCCAACGCGTGGCCTGACCACGACACCGGACGTACCGACGGCGTGGTTCCCTGTTCCGGGGAGTCACGCCGTTCCGGGGAGTCACGCCGTCGCCGTGCTGCCGGCGCACCGCAGGAACCGGTCGGCACCCCCCTGACCCGGCGCCACGTCACCGGCGTTCCCGGGTCAGCGGACGGTGACCGTGACCCGGTGCCAGCCGGTGGCGCCGTCCGGCGCGACCGGACGACGCCGGTCGGTCTGCACCGCCCCGGTCGGGTCGGTGGCCCGCACCTCAAGGGTGTGCTCACCGGCGCTGGCCGCCCACTGCCACGACCACTGCACCCAGGTGTCGGCCGACACGGCCGGCGCAAGGGTCGCCAACTGCCACGGCCCGCCGTCGACGCGTACCTCCACCCGGGCGATGCCGACGTGCTGCGCCCAGGCCACCCCGGCCACCGTCACCGGGCCGGCGGTCAGCCGGTTGCGGGGCCGGGGCACGTCGATCCGGGACTGGGTCTTGATCGGCCCCCGCGCCGACCAGCCCCGTGGCACCCAGTACGCGTCGAAGTCCGCGAAGCTGGTCAACTCCAGCTCGACCAGCCACTTGCAGGCCGACACGTAGCCGTAGAGGCCGGGCACCACCATCCGGACCGGGAAGCCGTGCTCCACCGGCAGCGGCTCGCCGTTCATGCCGACCGCGAGCAGGGCGTCCCGGCCGTCGCGGAGCACCTCGGTCGGCGTACCACAGGTCCAGCCGTCCACCGACCGGCCCACCACCTGGTCCGCACCGTCCAGCGGCTCCACCTCGTCGAGCAGTTCGCCGATCGGTACGCCGAGCCAGCGGGCGTTGCCGACCAGGTCACCACCCACCTCGTTCGACACGCAGGCGAGCGTGATGTACCGCTCGACCATCGGGCGGGCCAGCAGTTCGGCGAAGCTCAGGGTGAGCGGGTTGCGGACCCGGCCGTGGATCCGCAGCCGCCAGGTCTCCAGGTCGACCTGGGGTACCGCCAGCGCGGTGTCGATCCGGTAGAACGCGGCGTTCGAGGTGGTGTACGGGGCGAGCTGGGTGAGGGAGAGGTCGGCACCGGCCGGTACCGGCGGTGCGGGCGAGACCGGAGCCGGCAGGGTGAGCGCCGAACGGGCCTCGGCGACCCCGCGCCGTCCGGCCAGCCACCGGCCGCCGACCCCGCTCAGCGCGGCGGCGCCGACCAGCAGCCCGGTCCCGGTGAGGAACCGCCGCCGCCCCTCCGGCGACGGGTTGTCCCCGGTCGACGGGACACCCGTCCCGGCACCGGGTTCCGCCGCACCAGCGGTCGGCCAGGGAGCCGGCTCCAGCGGACCGGCGACGAGCAGCCAGAGTACGAGCCCACCGAGCAGCGCGCCGAGCAGCGAGGGCAACGCGGCGGGGAGCGTGGCACCCGGCCGGGTCAACGCGGCGGTCACGCCGACCACGGCGAAGAGGGCCACCCCGGTCAGTCCGGCCGCCAGCCGGCGGGCCGCGAGGATCCCGATCAGGGCGGCGAACACACCGAGCAGTACGGCGGTACCGACCAGCAGGGCGACCTTGTCGTACACCCCGAACAGGTCGATGGCGAACTGCTTCGCCGGCTCCGGGACGGCGTCCACCACGACCCCGCCGACGGCCACCAGCGGGGCGCTCCGGGCCCCGGTGCCGACCGCGACCAGTTCCGCCGAGCCGACCGCCACGGCGGCGGCGGTGATCCCGGCCAGCGCGCCGTACCCACGTGAGGTGCTGCTCATCGGACCAGTCTCGACGACCGGCCGGGACGGCCGGTAGTCACGTCACCGATCCGTAAGCTCCGTGGGCCGAAGACGAACCGGGGCACTCCGCCGTGATCAACGATCGATCATCGGCGGGGTGCCCCGGATCAACGAGCTGCGAGCGACGGTCAGAAGCCCGGGCCGTGCTGGTGGCCGTGACCGTGACCGTGGCTGTGACCGTGACCGCCGGCGGCCGCCTCGGCCTTCTCCGGCTTCTCCACGATCAGGCTCTCGGTGGTCAGCAGCAGCCCGGCGATCGACGCGGCGTTGATGACCGCGTTCCGGGTCACCTTCACCGGGTCGAGGATGCCGGCCTTCACCAGGTCGACGTACTCGCCGGTGGCGGCGTTCAGACCGTGGCCCCAGTCCTTGTCGGCGACCTTCTGCACCACGACGTACCCGTCGTGGCCAGCGTTCTGGGCGATCCAGCGCAGCGGCTCGACCAGCGCCTTGCGCACGATCGACACGCCGACCTTCTCGTCGCCGGTGAAGCCGAGGTCGTCGGCAAGTACCGCCAAGATCTGCACCAGGGCGGCGCCACCACCCGGTACGGTGCCCTCCTCGACGGCGGCCTTGGTGGCGGCGATGGCGTCCTCGATGCGGTGCTTGCGCTCCTTCATCTCGACCTCGGTCGCCGCACCCACCTTGATGACCGCGATGCCGCCGGAGAGCTTGGCCAGCCGCTCGGAGAGCTTCTCCCGGTCCCACTCGGAGTCCGACGCCTCGATCTCCTTGCGGATCTGCGCGACCCGGTCGGTGACCTCGGCGGTGCGGCCACCACCGTCGACGACGGTGGTGTTCTCCTTGTCGACCACCACGCGACGGGCGGTGCCCAGCACCTCCAGACCGACCTGGTCGAGCTTGTAACCCAGCTCTGGCGCGACCAGCTCGGCGCCGGTCAGGATCGCCATGTCCTGGAGCATCGCCTTGCGGCGGTCCCCGAAGCCCGGCGCCTTGACCGCGCAGACCTTGACGGTCTTGCGGATCGAGTTGACCACCAGCGTCGAGAGCGCCTGCCCCTCCACGTCCTCGGCGATGATGAGCAGCGGCTTGCTGCTCTGGAGAACCTTCTCCAGCAGCGGCAGCAGCTCCTCGATCGCGGAGATCTTCTGCGTGGTGATCAGGATGTACGGGTCGTCGAGCACCGCTTCCTGGGCCTCGACGTCGGTGACGAAGTTGGGCGAGATGAAGCCCTTGTCGAACTGGAGACCCTCGGTCACCTCCAGCTCGGTGGCGAGGGTGGAACCCTCCTCGACGGTGATAACACCGTCGCGGCCGACCCGCTCCATCGCCTCGGCGATCAGCTCACCGATGGTGGCGTCCTGCGCGGAGATCGTCGCGACGTGCGCGACGGACTCCTTGCTCGCCACCTCGACGGCCTTGCCGAGCAGCGCCTCGGAGACCTTCTGGGCCGCCGCGTCGATGCCCCGCTTCAGGCCGGTCGGGTTGGCACCGGCCGCCACGTTGCGCAGGCCCTCGCGGACCATCGCCTGGGCGAGCACGGTCGCGGTGGTGGTCCCGTCGCCGGCGATGTCGTTGGTCTTGGTCGCCACCTCCTTGACCAGCTGCGCACCGAGGTTCTCGTACGGGTTGGTGAGGTCGATCTCCTTGGCGATGGTCACGCCATCGTTGGTGATCGTCGGCGCACCGAATTTCTTGTCCAGGACGACGTTGCGCCCACGCGGGCCGAGGGTGACCTTGACCGCGTTCGCCAGCGCGTTGACACCGTGCTCCAGCAGGTGCCGCGCGTCATCCGAGAAGCTCAGGATCTTCGCCATCTATGTCCCTCCAGACGACGCTGCCCCGGCCCGGCGAGCCGGACCGGGACAGCGTCACTGATCGACTGATCGGTTGGTTACTTCTCGATGACCGCGAGGACGTCACGGGCGGAGAGCACCAGGTACTCCTCGCCGGCGTACTTGACCTCGGTGCCGCCGTACTTCGAGTAGATGACCGTGTCGCCGACCTTGACGTCAACCGGGATCCGGTTGCCGGAGTCGTCGATGCGGCCCGGGCCGACGGCGAGGACAGTGCCCTCCTGCGGCTTCTCCTTGGCAGTGTCGGGGATCACGATGCCCGACGCAGTGGTGGTCTCAGCCTCATTCGCCTGGACCAGGATCCGGTCCTCGAGCGGCTTGATCGCAACCTTGGTCGCGGTAGTCACGGGCATACCCTCCTGGGGTACTGGTTTCTGTACCGGTCAGTCCAGCTGACCAGCGTCAATCTGCCACATGCCACCGGGCGGGGCCGTCGTCGCGGGTGCCGGTCCGCCTGGCGTTCAGCCCCCGCGCCGAGGCCCGGGAGCTGGCACCCTCGGTCCGAGAGTGCTAATCGCAGATTAGGCCGATCGCTAGCACTCCGTCAAGGAGAGTGCCAACGAACCCCCGTCGTGTCGCCCGGTCCGACCCGCCCCGGACACCGGCACGCCGTCCCGCCACAATGATCCGGTGGACCTCGACCAGCTCGCCGCGCTGCGTACCCCGGCGGGCGAGACCGCCCTCGCCACGGCGGCCGGGCTGGCCGGCGGCGACCCGCTGGCCGCGGCGGCCGCGCTACGGGCCACCGGGGTTCCCGCCGACCTCGCCGCCGCCGCACTCACCCAGGCCGAGCTGCGCCGCCGGGCGGTACCCAAGTTCGGGCCGGAGGCGGCCGGCATGTTCTTCACCCGGGCCGGACTGGAGCAGGCCACCCGGCGGGTGGTCGCCGACCGGCGGGCCGCCCGGTTGCGCGCCGCCGGGGTGACCACCCTCGCCGACCTCGGTTGCGGACTCGGCGCCGACGCGCTCGCCGCCGCCCGCGCCGGCATCCGGGTGTACGCCGTGGAGGCCGACCCGCTCACCGCCGCGCTGGCCACCTCGAATGCCCACGCCACCGGACTGGCCGACCTGGTCACGGTGGAGTGCGGGGACGCCACCACCTTCGACGTGACCCGGGTGGACGCGGTCTTCTGCGATCCGGCCCGCCGCCGCGCCGGCACCGGACGACGGATCTTCGACCCGACGGCCTACTCACCACCCTGGGACTTCGTGCTCGGACTGGCGGAACGGGTCCCCCGCACCGTGGTCAAGGTGGCCCCCGGGATCGACCACGCCCTCATCCCGGCCGGCGCCGAGGCGGAGTGGGTCAGCGTGGACGGCGACCTGGTCGAGGCGGCTCTCTGGTGCGGCCCACTCGCCGAGGTCCCCCGCCGCGCCACCCTGCTCCGCAGTAAGGAAGGGCCCCCGCTTAACGCTTTCGGTATAGGAAGGGCCCCCTCTTATCACCTCACCGGCAGCGGCACCGTCGAGGCAGCCGTCGCCGGGGTACGCCGGTACGTGCACGATCCCGACCCTGCCGTGGTCCGCGCCCACCTGGTCGCCGAGCTCGCCACCGACCTCGACGGGACGCTCGCCGACCCGACCATCGCCTACCTCTACACCGACGAACCGGCCCGCAGCCCGTTCACCCGGTGCATCGAGGTCGCCGAGGTACTGCCGTTCTCGCTGAAGCGGCTGCGGGCGCTGCTGCGGGACCGGGGGGTGGGACGGGTCGAGATCCTCAAGCGGGGCTCGGCGCTGGAGCCGGAGCAGCTCCGGCGTGACCTGCGGCTACGGGGTACCGGATCGGCGAGCCTGGTGCTGACCCGGGTGGCCGGTACGCCGACCGTCCTGATCGGTCATCCGGCCGGTGAGGACGGCGCCAGAACGGCACCCTGACCGGGTTCTCCCACGGATCCGGTAGGTTCAGCGACGTGGCGGGACAGGGTACGCCGGCAACGGCACTGCTGGCGAAACAGAAGATCGCGCACAGCACCCACCCGTACGATGTCTCGCCGGATTCCCCGAACTACGGCGCCGAGGTAGCCGCCGCGCTGGGCGTACCCCCCGAGCAGGTCTTCAAATCGTTGGTCACCGAGGTCGACGGGGTGCTCACCGTGGCCGTGGTACCGGTCACCGGCGAACTCGACCTCAAGGCGCTGGCCGCTGCCCGGGGCGGCAAACGGGCGACACTCGCGGACCGGGCGCTCGCCGAGCGCAGCACCGGGTACGTCCGGGGCGGCATCAGTCCACTTGGTCAGCGCAAGCGGCTTCCGACGGTGGTCGACGTGTCGGCGTTGGGCTTTTCCACGATCTACGTTTCCGCCGGTCGCCGTGGGTTGCAGGTGCAGCTCGCCCCGGGGGATCTGGTCGCACTGACCGGGGCGGCCACCGCTCCGATCGCCGCCACCCGCTGACCCCTCCCCGCCCTCGGTCCACTCCGATCGCCGCCACCCGCCCCTCGATCCACCCCGATCGCCGCCACCCGCCCCTCGATCCACTCCGATTTCAGGAAATCGGGCCATCGGGCCGGGGCTGACACCACGACTACCAGAAAAACGAGTGGTTCACACGGCGGTCGAGGCCGAGAGGGCAGAGACAGGGGGCAGTGTCATCCCGGCGAGACAGCCGGTCCTCGCGTGCTGGCACAGCCGGTCCTCGCGTGCTGGCACAGCCGGTGCAGCTCGACAGGCTACGAGCCGGATGGCCTGCTGCGGCTGGCGCCCAGCCGGACCCCGCACAGCAGCAGGCCGGACCCGGGTGGGGTGCGGCCCGGGGCCGACCTGCGGATGACCGGGCGATGTCGATCACGTTGCTGAATTGTTATCGCCGACAACAAACTCGTGGCCTCGGCACTCTTGCCACCGCAGCGCGCCGAGCAATACGTTGCCGGACACAACAAAACAACACCTCCCCCACCCCCACCGAAGGGAACCCCGCACCATGCGTAAAGGGATCCTCACCGTCGCCACCGCAGGTCTGCTCGTCACGGGCAGCCTCGCCGCCTGCGGCGACGACGCCGGTAACAGCGGCACGGGCAGCGACAAGCCCGCCAAGATCGGCGTGATCCTCCCGGACAGCAAGTCCTCCGCGCGCTGGGAAGGCGCGGACCGCAAGTTCCTGGAGGAGGCGTTCAAGGCTGCCGGCGTCCAGTACGACATCCAGAACGCCCAGGGCGACAAGACCCAGTTCTCCACCATCGCCGACGCGATGATCACCAGCGGGGTGACCGCCCTGATGATCGTCAACCTCGACTCCGGCACCGGCAAGGCCGTGCTGGACAAGGCGAAGTCGCAGGGCATCGCGACCATCGACTACGACCGGCTCACCCTGGGCGGCTCCGCGGAGTACTACGTCAGCTTCGACAACGTGGCGGTCGGCAAGCTCCAGGGCGAGGGTCTGGTCAAGTGCCTGACCGACCAGGGTGCCAAGAACCCGGTCGTGTCGTACCTGAACGGCTCCCCCACCGACAACAACGCCACCCTGTTCAAGAGCGGCTACGACTCGGTGCTCAAGCCGAAGTTCGACGCGAACGAGTACACCAAGGGCCCGGACGACGACGTGCCGGACTGGGACAACGCCCAGGCGGGCACCATCTTCGAGCAGCAGCTCACCAAGACCGGTGGCAAGATCAACGGCGTACTCGCCGCGAACGACGGTCTGGGCAACGCCGCCATCTCGGTGCTGAAGAAGAACAAGCTCAACGGCAAGGTCCCGGTGACCGGCCAGGACGCCACCCCGCAGGGCCTGCAGAACATCCTCGCCGGTGACCAGTGCATGACCGTGTACAAGGCGATCAAGCAGGAGGCCCAGGCCGCCGCCGACCTGGCCATCGGGCTGGCCAAGGGTGCGAAGAAGGAGACCGGTCAGACGGTCAAGGACCCGGAGAGCGGCCGGGACGTCCCGTCCGTACTGCTCACCCCGAAAGCGATCTACAAGGACAACGTCAAGGACGTGGTCGCCGACGGTTACGTCACCAAGGAAGAGCTCTGCACCGGGGAGTACGCCAAGCTCTGCGCCGACGCGGGCATCAGCTGACCGAGCGGCCCGAAGCCGGCGTCAGCCGACCGGCGCCCTCACCGGCGTCAGCTGACGCCGCCCCCGGCATCTGACCGACGTACCCGCCGAAGCCGCGCCGCCCGGCACGACCCTGTGCCGGGCGGCACGGTCGCCGACGGCCCCGACCCCCTCTCCGCGTGAAGGAGATCCCCGTGTCCGCGACCCCCCTGCTGGAACTACGTGGCATCGACAAGAGCTTCGGTCCCGTCCAGGTCCTGCGTGACGTCGCCTTCAGCGTCCACCCCGGTGAGGTGACCGCGCTGGTCGGTGACAACGGCGCCGGTAAGTCCACGCTGGTCAAGTGCATCAGCGGCATCTACCCCACCGACGGTGGGCAGTTCCTCTTCAACGGGCAGCCGGTGAGCATCAACAGCCCCCGGGACGCCGCAGCGCTCGGTATCGAGGTCGTCTACCAGGACCTGGCGCTCTGCGACAACCTCGACATCGTGCAGAACATGTTCCTCGGGCGGGAGAAGCGCAGCGGCATCGTGCTCGACGAGCCGACCATGGAGCAGATGGCCGCGGACACCCTCGCCGGACTCTCGGTACGCACCGTGAAGTCCCTGCGCCAGCACGTCTCCAGCCTTTCCGGCGGGCAGCGCCAGACGGTGGCAATCGCCAAGGCGGTGCTCTGGAACAGCAAGCTGGTCATCCTCGACGAGCCAACCGCCGCGCTCGGCGTCGCGCAGACCGCCCAGGTGCTGGAACTGGTCCGCCGGCTGGCCGACAACGGGCTCGCCGTCGTGCTCATCTCCCACAACATGAACGACGTCTTCGCCGTCTCCGACCGGATCGCTGCGCTCTACCTCGGTCAGATGGTGGCCCAGGTGAAGACCACGGAGATCACCCACAGCCAGATCGTCGAGCTGATCACGGCCGGCCGCAGCGGACAGTTCGGGGCCGGCGGCGACACCAACGGCAACGGCGGCGTCAGCACCACGCACATCACCAGCCCGGGAGCGGACCGATGATCACCACGACAGCGGTGCACAAGGAGCAGTCACCGGGCCTCGCCCGGCCGACGGTCGCCAGCCACGCGCGCGACTACCTCCGCCGGGTAGGCGGCGGCGACCTGGGCGCCCTCCCCGCCGTACTGGGGCTGGTGGTGCTCTGCGCGGTCTTCTCGGTCGTCCGGCCGGCCTTCTTCACCGCGGCGAACTTCGCCAACCTGTTCAACCAGGGCGCGGCGGTCGCCGTGATCGCGATGGGCCTGATCTTCGTCCTGCTGCTCGGCGAGATCGACCTCTCCGCCGGCTTCACCAGCGGCGTCTGCGCGGCCATCCTGGCCAACGTCGCCACGGTGCTCGGCTACCCGTGGTACGTGGCGATCCTCGCCGCCATCGTCACCGGGATGGTGATCGGACTGACCCTGGGCTTCCTGGTCGCCAAGATCGGCATTCCGTCGTTCGTGGTCACCCTGGCCGGCTTCCTCGCCTTCCAGGGGGTGGTGCTGCTGCTGATGAAGGAGGGCACCAACATCACGATCCGGGACGAGGCGCTGGTCGGCATCCAGAACTCGAAGATCCCGCCGGCGCTGGGCTGGCTGATGGCCGCCGCTGCGGTCGCCGGGTACGCCACGGTGGCACTGCTGCGGCACCAGAAGCGCACCGCACGCGGACTGATCACCGAACCGCTGGCCGTGGTGCTGATCCGGATCGGCGGGCTGGCCCTCGTCCTGGGTCTGGCCGTCGGCATCCTCAACCAGGAACGCAGCTTCAACACCCTGATCATCTCCAACAAGGGCATGCCGGTGGTGGTCCCGATCATCGGTGTGCTGCTGGTCCTCTGGACGTTCGTGCTCAACCGCACCGCGTACGGCCGGCACATCTACGCGGTGGGCGGTAACAAGGAGGCCGCCCGCCGGGCCGGCATCAACGTGGACCGGATCCGCATCTCGGCCTTCGTGATCTGCTCGGCGATGGCGGCGATCGGCGGCATCATCGCTGCCAGCCGGGACCGCTCGGTCGACCCGAACACCGGCGGCAGTAACGTGCTGCTCTACGCGGTGGGCGCGGCGGTCATCGGCGGTACCAGCCTCTTCGGTGGCAAGGGGCGGGTGCTCGACGCGGTGCTCGGCGGGGCGGTGGTCGCGGTGATCGTCAACGGCATGGGCCTGATGGGCTACAGCTCGGGCGTGAAGTACGTGCTGACCGGGCTCGTGCTCCTGCTCGCCGCCGGTGTCGACGCGCTGTCCCGGCGCCGCGCCGGGGCGACAGGGAACCGTTGACCCGGTCGACGGGCGACCGCTGACCCCGGTCGGGCCGCCGCCGACCAGTATCCACAGTGGAGTAGGTGTACCGATGCGCGCAGGGCCGAGCCAGGAGGAGATCCGCCGGCAGAACCTCGGTGCGCTGCTCCGCTACGTGCACGTGCACGGGGCGACCTCCCGGGCCGAACTGACCACCACGCTGGGACTCAACCGCAGCACGATCGGGGCGCTCACCGCCGACCTGACCACCGCCGGTCTGGTCAGCGAGAGCAGCGCCCGGGAGACCGGCCGGGCCGGGCGACCGTCCCTGGTCGTCCGGCCGGAGTCGGAGCGGGTCTACGCGTACGCGTACAGCATCGAGGTGGACCGGCTGCGGGCGGCGCGGGTCGGCCTGGGCGGTGCGGTGCTGGACCGCCGCGAAACCGACCGGCCCCGGGGACTGACCGCCGAGGAGACCGTCCCACTGCTGGCCGACTTCGTCCGGCAGATGCACGGGAACGTGCCGGCCGGCTCGGTGTACGTCGGTGCCGGCGTCGCGGTCTGCGGGATGGTCCGTCGCGACGACGGCCTGATCCGGCTCGCGCCGCACACCGGCTGGATCGACGAACCGCTCGGCCGGGCGCTCAGCCGGGAACTGGCCTGCGGCGCGCCCGTCTCGATCGGCAACGTGGCCGACGTGGCCGCCTTCGCCGAGCATGCCCGGGGCGCCGCAGTCGGCTGCGACAACGTCATCTACCTCTACGGCGATGTCGGGGTCGGCGCCGGGATCATCGCCGGTGGGCGGCGGGTCACCGGGCACGGCGGGTACGGCGGTGAGGTCGGCCACATGGTGGTCAACCCCGCCGGCCGGCCCTGCGGGTGTGGCTCGCGGGGCTGCTGGGAGACCGAGATCGGCGAGTACGCGCTGCTCACCGCCGCCGGCCGGGACACTGCCCGGGGGTACGACGCACTACTCACCGTCATCGACGCCGCCGATCGCGGGGACGCCCGGGCCCAGGCGGCGGTCCGCCAGGTCGGTGACTGGCTCGGTTTCGGCGTCGCGAACCTGGTGAACATCTTCAACCCGGAGATGGTGATCTTCGGCGGATCGATGCGGGACGTCTATCTCGCATCGGCCGCCCAGGTCCGCAGTCGGCTCAACTCGAACGCCCTGCCAGCCTGCCGGGAGCACGTCCGGCTGCGTACGCCGAAGCTCGGCGAGGACGCGGCCCTGATCGGCGCGGCCGAACTGGCCTTCGAGCGTCTCCTCGCCGATCCGCTGGACGCCGGCTGAGCACACCGCTCTCTTCTACCCACGGTAACAGTGAAGCCCATCATGGGTTACCACAGTTAACATGAGCAAAGATCATCGCCACTAACACAAGGCCGAATACCAGGTAATTTGCGTCGCTGTTTATCGTGGTTGGTGATCACGAGCCGCCGCAACCCTCGACAGCGATAAGGGCTTCAGATGAGCGACAATTACCCTCCGTACGGGCCGTCCGATCCGAACGCGGGGCAGCAGCCATGGGCTCCGCCCCCCGCCCAGCCGGCGTACGGGCAGCCCGCCTACGGCCAGCCGACCTCCGGGCAGCCCTCGTACGGGCAGCCGACCTCCGGCCAGCCCGCATCCGGACAGCCCGCCTACGGGCAGCCCGGCTTCGACCAGCCGGCCGGCTACCCGCAGCAGCCCGGTTTCCCCCCGCCGCAGTTCGGCACCCCGGTCCCACCGAAGAAGTCCAGCAAGGGTCTGGTCATCGGACTCTCCGTCGGCGCCGCGGTCGTGGTGCTGCTCGCGCTCTGCGGTGTGGGCGTGGCGTACGTCGCCGGGCAGGACGACGAGGACCCGCCGACCCCGATCGCCTCCGGCGGGCCGACGGCCACCGCCCCGGCGGAGCCCGGAACCAGCCCTTCGGCTGACAACAACGAGCCGGACAACAACGGCAACAACAACGCGGTGACGGCCCGCTACTCCAGCGACTTCGAGGCCGTCTGCCAGGGCAGCCCGATCCTGAACTCGCTGCCCTACACGGCCGGCAGTGGCAAGGCGTACACGTTCTACAACTCGGTGGACCGGCCGGACAACTGGTCCATCCGGACCGTCGGCTACGGCAAGCCGTACTACGCCAAGAGCAGCGACTACACCACGGTCAGCGTCGTCGGCTGCCTGAAGTACGTCGACGGCAGCGAGGGCCCCGGCACCAAGTGCAACCTGAAGGGCAGCGACGACAAGGTCATCTCGATCGACTACGTCTCCTCGCGCTACGAGCTGACCTTCTACGCCGCGAAGACCGCCGAGAAGATCGGTGACGGCGGCACGATCAACGCACCGGCCAACCGTTGCCCGAGCTTCGTCACCTACAACAAGAACACCATGAAGGCGTACGCGGCCCCGGACAGCGGCGCCATCGAGGCGGCCCTGGACAAGTTCCTGGCCTGACCCGGTACCCGGGGCCGGGGCGGGGACGGATCAGCGTCCCGCCCCGGCCCCGGCCGTTTCCGCCGGTTGACTGTCCGACCCGGCGTCGACCGGCGTCCCCGCCGGCTGGTTGCCCGGCCCCGCCGGGTCGCCGTGCCAGGAGCGCCAGAGCGCGGCGTACGAGCCACCGGCCGCCACCAGCTCGTCGTGGGGGCCCAGCTCGGTGATCCGGCCGTCCTCCACCACCGCCACCCGGTCCGCGTCGTGGGCCGAGAAGAGCCGGTGCGCGATCGCGATGACGGTACGTCCGGCGAGCACCCCGGCGAGCGAACGCTCCAACGCGCGGGCCGCCCGGGGATCGATCAACGAGGTCGCCTCGTCCAGCACCAGCGTGTGCGGGTCGGCCAGCACCAGCCGGGCCAGGGCGAGCTGCTGCGCCTGCGCCGCGTCGAGCGGGTGGCCGCCCGAACCGACCACCGTGTCCAGCCCGGACGGCAGCTCGTCCGCCCAACCCAGTGCGTCGACCGCGGCGAGTGCGGCGCGTACCTCCGACTCGGACGCGGTCGGGCGGACCATCGACACGTTCTCCCGGAGGGTACCGATGAAGACGTGGTGTTCCTGGGTGACCAGGGCGACGTGCCGGCGCAGCTCGTCCAGGGGCAGCTCGGCCAGGGGTACCCCGCCGACGGTGACCGACCCGGTCCGCGGCACGTGGATGCCGGCGAGCAGCCGCCCCAGGGTGGACTTGCCGGCCCCGGACGGTCCGACCATGGCGATCCGCTCCCCCGGCTCGGGGGTCAGCGTCACCCCGTGCAGCACGTCCCGACCCGATCGGTAGGCGTACCGGACATCCCGGGCGGCCAGCCGCTGGTCGGCCGGCACCGGTCGCCGGTCGCCGGCGGACCGGTCCCCCGCCCCGGCCGCCGGTTCGGCCGGCTGGGCCACCCCGAGCAGCCGGGCCATCGAGGCGCCACCGACCTGGAGTTCGTCCAGCCAGGACAGCAACCGGTCCAGCGGGTCGGTGAGCTGCTGCACGTAGAGGGTGGCCGCGGTGACCTGGCCGAGGGTCACCCAGCCACGCAGGTAGAACCAACCACCGATGACCAGGGTGGCCACCACCGGCACCACGTAACCGACCTCGACCACCGGGAACCAGACGGTCCGCAGGAAAAGCGTGTACCGTTCGGCGGCGTACGACCGTCGGATGGCCTCGTCCGTGCGGGCCCGGCGCCGCGCCTGCTGCCGCAGCGCCTCGGTGGTCCGGCTGCCCTCGACGGCCTCGCTGATCCCGTCGGTGATGTCGGAGTACGCGGCGTTCTCCGCCAGGTAACCGGCCGGCGCCCGGCGCAGGTACCAGCGGGTGCCCACCCAGAGCACCGGCACCGCCAGCAGACAGGGCACCGCGAGCAGCGGACCGACCAGCAGCAGCGCCCCGACCACGAAACCACCGGTGACGATCGCGATGAGCGTCTCGGGTACCGCGAACCGGACCGTCCGGGACAACGCGGAGACGTCCCGGGAGGTCCGGGTGAGCAGGTCACCGGTACCGGCCCGCTCGACGGTGGCGAGCGGGATGGCCAGGATCCGGTCGACGAACTCCTCCCGCAGCTCGGCGAGGACCCGTTCACCGAGCCGGGCCGAGGCCAGGTGCGCGAAACGCATCAGCACCGACTGCACCACCACGAACGCCGCGATGGCCACGGCGATCCGGTCCACGGTCACCGCGCTGGTACCCCTGGAGATCCGTTCCACCAGGTCACCGAGGAGCCGGGGCGCGGCCAGGCCGGCCGTCGCGGCCAGCGCATGCAGCCCGAGCGCGGCGACCAGCACCCGGGGATGTCGCCGGATCAGGGTCCGCGCGTACCGGCGGACCTGTTTCGCGTCGGCGACCGGCAGTGCGGTGGCCATCAGTTCTCCTCCCGGCTGACCGTGGCCGCGTAGCGCGGCTCGGCGTCGAGCAGTTCGGTGTGGCTGCCCTCGGCCACCACCCGGCCGTCCGCCACGAAGATCACGTGATCGGCCCGCCCGAGCAGCAGCGGACTGGTCGTGCAGACCAGGGTGGTCCGGCCGGCGCGGGCGGCGGCGAGGTGCGCCGCGATCCGGGCCTCGGTGTGCGCGTCCACCGCGCTGGTCGGCTCGACCAGCACCAGCACCTCCGGGTCGGCGACCAGGGCCCGGGCCAGCCGCAGCCGCTGCTGCTGGCCGCCGGAGAACTCCCGGCCCCGCTCGGCGACCGTGCTGTTCAGCCCGTCCGGCAGCGCCTCGACGATGTCGGTGGCACCCGCCGTGACCAGCGCGGCCTGCACGGCCGCCCGGTCACCACGGTCGTGCGGGTCGAGCTCCGCGTACAGCGGACCGGTGAAGAGCCGCGCGTCGTTGTCGACCACCAGGATCCGCTCACGCACCGTCGACAGTGCCACGTCCCGCAGCGGTACGCCGTGCAGCGTCACCGGGGCGGCGGAGTCGGCGTACCGGCCGAGCCGGTCCGCGATGGCCGACGCGTCCTGCGGGGCGGCGGCGGCGAGCGCGGTGAACCGGCCCGGTCGGAGCACCAGCTGCGAGTCGGGGTCGACCAGTTCACCCGGCCCGTCGGGCAGCGGCACCGGGCGGGGCGGGTCGGCGAGGTCGGGGGCCATGCCGAGCAGGCGGGCCACCCGGCGGGCGGCGACGTGTCCCTTGGTGAACTTGTCGATTGCCTCGGTGAGCGTACGCAGCGGGGTGACCAGGAACGCCGTGTAACCGTAGAACGCGACGAGCTGACCGACACTGATTTCGCCGCGCAGCGCGAACCGGGCGCCGAGCCAGGTGACCAGCACCACGAACATGCCGGGCAGCAGGATCTGTGCCGCCTCCAGCAGCGACTCGACCCGGGCGACGCGTACCCCGTCGGCGCGCAGCGCCTGGGACTCGGTGCGGTAGCGCGCCGAGAGGACCGGCTCGCCACCCACGCCGCGTAGCACCCGCAGCCCGGACACGATGTCACCGGCCCGGGTGGTCAGCTTTCCCTCCGAGTCGCGGTACGCCTCCTGCTGCCGGTGCAGGGGTCGGATGAGCAGCCCGACCACGGCGGTCAGCACCGGCACCCCGACCAGCACGACCAGTCCGAGCGGGACCGAGGCGTCCAGCAGGATCACGGTGACGGTGACGATGGCGACCACCGCGCCGATCGCCCGGGGCACGATGTCGATCGCCCCGCCGATGTGGCCGATGTCGGCGGTGCCGATGCTCACCACCTCACCGACGGCCACCCGGCGGGGCAGGGCGGCACCGAGCCGGTTGGCCTGGTCGACGGTGAGCTGGATGGTCCGGTAGGCCGATGCCAGCCAGTTGAACACCGCACAGCGGTGCCGCAGCACCCCGGCCACCGCCTGCACCACCCCGAGGGTGAGCAGCACCAGTCCCCAGGTGAGCAGGGCGTCGGGATCCCGGGCGGTCAGACCGGCGTCGACGGCCAGGCCGATGGCCGCCGGCATCAACGCCTGGGCGACCATCCAGACCACCCCGAACACCACCCCGGCGGCGAGCGGGCCCCGGACCCGGGCCGCGAGCCAGAACAGGAACCGGGTGGCGGACCGATGGTCCGGGGTACCCGTCTCCGGGATCGGTAACGGCCGCATGTGGCGGAAGCTAACGCCCGGAAATCCGGTTGCGCGAGTAATTTCCGCTGATTATGCCGGTCAGCGGTCGACCTGGGTGAAGTCCCACGAGTGCGGCGGCCGGGCCACCAGCGTGGCCGGCGGATCGGGCAGCGGACGCGGGTTGCTGCGCCACTTGGAGATGACCACCAGCCGGTGGTCGGTCGAGGTGAAGACCTCGCTGGACAGGTGCAGCGGGTCGTGCTCGAAATCGGGCAGCACCTGGTCGCAGACCCAGGTGATCAGGTCGGCGAAACCGTACGGCTCCGCCCGCGCCTCCCACATCCGTACGATCACGTCGCCCATCCCCCTGCCCCGGCCTGCCGGCGGAACGTTACACACTGGTTCCCTACACGCTTACCTGGGTCAACGGCATGGCCGAATCGGCGGGCAGATCCAGCCGGCTCGGGGCCACGCCTGACGCGACCAGATGGGAGCCGAGCGCGGCCACCATCGCCCCGTTGTCCGTGCAGAGCCTCGGGCGGGGTACCCGGACCCGGATGCCGTACCGGGCGGCCCGCTGGTCGGCCATCACCCGCAGCCGCGAGTTGGCCGCCACCCCACCACCGATGACCAGCGTCTCCACCCCGTTGCTGCGGCACGCGTCGATCGCCTTGCGGACGAGCACGTCGCAGACCGCCTCCTGGAAACTGGCCGCCACGTCGGCGACCGGTACCGGCTCGCCGGCCCGCTGCCGGCCCTCGACCCAGCGGGCCACCGCCGTCTTCAGTCCGGAGAAGGAGAAGTCGTACCGGTGTGCGGCCAGATCCTTCGGGGCGGTCAGGCCACGTGGGAAGGCGATCGCGGCGGCATCCCCGGACCGGGCCTCCCGGTCGATGTACGGGCCACCCGGGAAAGGCAGACCGAGCAGCCGGGCCACCTTGTCGAACGCCTCACCGGCCGCGTCGTCGATGGTGGCGCCGAGCGGGGTGACCCCGGTGGCCAGGTCGTCCACCATCAGCAGGGACGAGTGGCCACCGGAGACCAGTAGGGCCACCGCCGGTTCGGGGAGCGGGCCGTGTTCGAGGGTGTCCACCGCGACGTGCGCGGCGAGGTGGTTGACGCCGTACACCGGCTTCTCGGCGGCGACCGCGTACCCCTTGGCGGCGGCGACCCCGACCAGCAGCGCACCGGCCAGCCCCGGGCCGGCGGTGACCGCAATCGCGTCGATGTCGGCGAGGGTGACCCCCGCCTCCTTCAGTGCCCGGTCCATGGTCGGCACGATGGCCTCCAGGTGGGCCCGGCTGGCCACCTCGGGTACCACGCCGCCGAACCGGGCGTGCTGCTCGACGCTGGAGGCGAGCGCGTCGGCGAGCAGGGTGTGCCCCCGTACGATGCCGACCCCGGTCTCGTCGCAGGAGGTCTCGATACCCAAGATGAGCGGCTCGTCAGCCATCGTCTCTCTGTCCCCCACCGTCAGTCGTGGTCCGCGTCGCGCCGCATCACCAGCGCGTCGGTGTTGCTCGGCTGGTAGTAGCCCCGGCGCACGCCGACCGGTTCGAACCCGTACGTCGCGTAGAGCTGCTGGGCGGCGGCGTTGTCCACCGCCACCTCCAGCAGGGTGGCCCCGATCCCGCACCGGTCGGCCTCGGCGAGCAGCGCCACCAGCAGGGACCGTCCGATGCCCCGCCGCTGGGCGTCCCGGCGCACCGCGATGTTCTGCACCCAGGCCTCGTCCGGGGCCGCCACGCTCAGCCCGGCGTAGCCGAGCAGCCGGCCGGTGTCGTCCAGGGCGGCCAGGTAGAAATGGCCGTTGGCCAGCTCGTTCCAGAACATGGCCGCGGACCACTGCTCGGCACCGAAGAGGTCGGCCTCGATGGGCAACACGTCGTCGATGTGCCACCAGCGGAACCGGGTCAACGTCACGGTGCCGGTCACGGCAGCACGGACTTGCGTCCGGCGGCGGCCACCGCGTCCGGCCGTCGCAGGTAGAGCGGGGTGAGTAGCTCGGTCGGGGCGCCGGAGCGGATCCGTTCGGCGGCGAGTCGGGCGAGCGCGTCCGGGGCGGGGTAGCGCGGTTCGACCTGGACCGGCAGGCCGAGCACGTCGGCGTACCGGTGCGCGCCGTCACCCACCGCCACGGTGACGCCGAGATCCCGGGCCCGGGCTGCGGCCTCGGTGGGCAGGTCGACGTTGGGCCCGGCGATCCGCTGCCCGGCCCCGTCGTACACCGCCCAGTAGAGCTCCCGGCGCCGCGCGTCACTGGCCGCCAGAACCGGTTCTCCGGCGGCGACCGGGTACCCGATCCCGTCGAGCGAGCAGACCCCGTAGGTGGGGATGCCGAGCACCTGGCCCATGGCCGCAGCGGTGACCAGCCCGACCCGCAGACCGGTGAACGGACCGGGACCGAGCCCGGCGACGATCGCGGCCAGGTCGGCCGGTCGGGCGCCGGCCTCGGCGAGCACCGCGTCGACCTGGGGCGCGAGCAGCTCGCCGTGGGCCCGGGCGTCGACCGTGCACCGTTCGGCGCGCAGCGCGACGCCCTCGCCGGAGATCTCCACCAGCGCCGCGATCACCGCCGGGGTCGACGAGTCCACCACGAGTACCAACACAGTGAGCAACCCTATCCGGCCACCGGTCGCCACCCCCGGCACGCCCCGGCGTGGGACGGGCGGGCCGGGTGGGCGGGCCGGGTCCGGGCGGCCGGAGCGGGGTGGGCGGGCCGGGTCCGGGCGGCCGGAGCGGGGTGGGTGGGCCGGACGGAGGCGCGGCAACCGGTGAGAGGCTGATACCGCTGAGGCATATTCATGACTCTGAGGTATCGCGCTCGTCGCGTTTCGTGGAGCATCCGGGCATGCCCACCAGCCGCCTGGTCACGATCATCCGCCGGACCCTGCGCCGGCAGCGCGAACTACACCGATTGACCCAACGGGAGCTGGCGGAGCTGGCCGACGTCAGTCAGGCCACGATCGCCCGGATCGAGCGCGGCGACCGGGTACCGTCCATTCCCCTGCTGGAACAGATCCTCGCCGCCCTGGACAGCCAGCTCACGGTGACGGTCGAACCGTTGGACGCCCACCTGGACGCCCGGATCGACGAGTTGGCCGGGCAGCCACTCACGGAACGGATCGCCGACACGTCCCTGGACCGGACGGCCCGCAGACTGGGTGACCTGCCGTACGTCCTCACCGGCGCCACGGCCGCCCTGCTCCAGGGCGCCCCGGTACCGGCTGACGCCACCGAGATCGCGCTGAGCTGGGCCGACTCGGCCCGCTTCACGGCTTGGCTGGCCGATGTCTACGCGCAACGGTGGAACGCCCGGTGGCAGCAGTTCGGCCATCTACGGCTGGAGCCCGAGGAGCCCGGCGACCACCGGTGGAGCACCTCGGTCGGGGAGATCCGGGCGACGATGTGCGACACGCTGCCCGAGGCGATCGAGGTCCGGCACGGTGAGCGAAGCTACCGGGTGGTGCCGCTGGCGCAGGTGGAGATCACCGATCCCGGTACCGCCGCCCTGCTGCACCGGTACCGGACGTTGCAGAGCGGCGGTGCGGACCGTCGACCGGGCTCAGCCGGCTGAACGCGCCCAGTCGATGGGCGGCAGCCCGGCGTCGGCCAACGCCTTGTCGGTGGCGCTGAACGGGCGGCTGCCGAGGAAACCACGCGGGTTCATCGGGCTGGGGTGACCGGCCTCCAGCACCACGTGCTGCGGGTTGGTCACCAGGTCGCGCTTCTTGCGGGCGTACCCGCCCCAGAGCAGGAAGACCACCCGGCTGGACATCGCGTCCAACGCCTTGATGGTCGCGTCGGTGAACTCCTCCCAGCCCGAGTTGGCGTGCGAGCCGGGCTTCGCCTGCCGGACGGTCAGCACCGCGTTGAGCAGCAGCACCCCCTGCGCGGCCCAGCCGCTCAGGTTGCCGCTGGTCGGCTTGGCCACGCCGAGGTCCTCGCCCAGCTCCTTGAAGACGTTGCGCAGCGACGGCGGCACCGACACCCCGTCCCGGACGCTGAAGCTCAGCCCGTGCGCCTGCCCGGCCTTGTGGTACGGGTCCTGGCCGAGGATCAGCACCCGGCAGTCCGCCGGGGCGCAGAGCCGGTACGCCGAGAAGAGGTCCTCGACCGGCGGGAAGACCGTCTGGGTGGCGTACTCCTCGGCGACGAAGGCACCGAGCTCGGCGGTCCGGGCCGGGTCGAGGTGCGGGGTGAGCGCGGTCCGCCAGTCGGCGGGGAGCAGCTCCAGCAGGTCCAGGGGTGGTACGTCGTCGGCCATCGGCCACCTTCCTCGCAGCGGGTCGGCTACTTCCTATCAGTCCGGACCGACAGTGGCGGCGGCGCACTACGCTGCGGCCACCTCACGAAAGGACCCTCGATGCGCAAGACGCTGCTGCCCCTCCTGGCACTGGCCCTGGTCACCGGACTGGCCTGTGGTTCCGGCTCCGGCGGAAAGAAATCGTCCAGCAGCGGAAAGAGCTCCTCCGACCGGGGGACAAGCAGCCGCGGCACCGACTCCGACGACAGCGCGAACACCGGTGACCCGACCCCGGCGGCCAAGCCGAGTGCCAGCCCCACCCGGAAGAAGGTCGCCGCGCTGACCTGTAAGCAGTTGGAGACCGCGCAGCTGGGCAGCCCGACATCGCGGTACAACGGCTACCCCGACCCGATCCCGTTGCTCGACGGCATGTGGTCCGGTGAGGACGGGGTGGTCGTCGCGTTGCAATCACCCTGCGCCATCGGTGACCTGACCGGCGACGGGGCGGCGGACGCGGTAGTGCCGGTGATGATGGACGGCGGCGGCACCGGCAAGTTCTGGCAGCTCGTCGTGTTCCGCAACGTTAGCGGCCGGCCGTCCTACGTCACGGTGACCGAGATCGGCGACCGTACGCCGGTCGAGAACGTCTCGATCAGCAGCCAGCAGGTGAGGGTGGTCTACCTGACCCGCCCCGACGACGCCGCGATGGCGGAGGTGGCCATCCGGCGTACCGCGATCTACCGGCTGAGCGGGAGCACCCTGCGCGAGGTCAGCCACACCGACGCGCCGTACCGCCCCTGACCCGGATGCCGTCGGAGTCCGCGAGGCGGGTCGGCCAGTCGCCGCCGACGCCGGTCAGCTCGACCACCCGGGTGTCGTCGTCACGCCGGTCGATGGTGATCCGCAGGTGCGCGTCCCCGAGCTGCTCGACCATCCCCTCGCCCCACTCGACCACGGTCACCGCCTCGTCCATCGAGGCGTCCAGGTCGAGGTCGTCGATCTCCGCACGCGGATCCGCGGCATCACCGAGCCGGTACGCGTCGGCGTGCACCAGGGCCACCCGGCCGCCGCGTGCCGAATCGGGTCGGTGTACCCGGGCGATCACGAAGGTCGGCGAGGTGATGTCACCGAGTACGCCCAGGCCGGCGCCGATCCCCTGCACCAGGGCGGTCTTGCCGGCGCCCAGCGGGCCGGACAGGATGACCAGGTCCCCGGCGCGCAGCAGCCCGGCGAGTCGTACGCCGAAGGCGCGGGTGTCGTCCACGGTGGCCAGTTCGAAGACGTGGCTCATGTCGGCAGTCTCTCCAGGAAGTCCAGTAGCGCGGCGTTGACCTCGTCCGCGTGCTCCAGCATCACCACGTGACCGCTGTCCGGGATCGTGACGGACTCCGCATTGGGCAGCCGCCGCAGGATCTCCTCGGTGTGCACCACCGGCGTGATCATGTCCTTGTCCCCGACCAGCACCAGGGTCGGCGTGTCGGCCAACGCGACGAGTGCCGGGTGACGCGAGTGGGTGCCCAGGGTACGCAGGTAACGGGTGACCGTGTCGGCGGAGGTGTGCGAGTTCATCTGCTCGACGTACGACACCAGGGCCGGGGACGGCCGTGGCGTACCGAAGCCGTACTTCCGGGTGAGCAGCCAGGCGACGTCGGACGCGGACCGGCGGGCCCGGTCGATGAACGTGCCGCCGTACCGGGTGGCGTTGTTGACCATGAACAGCAGCGGTCCGCCGACCCGCCCGAGCAGCGCCGGCACGACCAGCTTGGTCTCCGACAGCAGGCCACCCGAGGTGGCCATCAGCACGGTGCCGACCACCCGGTCGCCGAACAGCTCCGGGTACAGCTCGGCGAACGCCATGATCGTCATGCCGCCCATCGAGTGGCCGACCAGCACGAGCGGCCCCTCCGGGGTGGTCCGGTCGATGACCGCGCGCAGGGTACGGCCCAGCACGGCGAGGTCGTACTCGCCGGTCTCCAGCCGCCCCGACTGGCCGTGCCCCGGCTGGTCGTACGCGACGATCCGGTAGTCACCCCGCTCGGCGAGCATTTTGCGCTGGAAGTGGAACGTCCCCATGTCCAGGCAGAAGCCGTGCACCAGCACCACCGTCGGATTCCGTCCGGTGTCCCGGGTCGGCTCGACCACCTCGATGTGGATGTCGGTACCGTCCGGCATCTCGATCTGGAACGACTCGTCGTACCGCTGCTCACCGAAGGGCTCGTCGGCGTACCGGTCACCCGGGTCGGCTTTGGCCCGGCGGACCAGGAAACGTTCCAGGGCCAGCCCGGCGGCGGCCACCCCGACCGTCGCGCCGACGACCCCGGCCACCTTCGCCGCACCCGAGCGGGGGCTCGGGATACGGGACCTGCGTTCACTCACCGTCGTAGGCACGGGATACCCGTACCCCGCCGAAGCGGGCGACTATCTCGTAGTTGATGGTGCCCACAGCGGCAGCCCAGTCGTCGGCGGTCGGCTCCCCCTCGGCTCCGCTGCCGAACAGGGTGGCCACGTCACCGGGAGCGACCGGATCGTCCCCGCAGTCCAGCACGATCTGGTCCATGCAGACCCGCCCGGCGACGGTCCGCACCCTGCCGGCCAGGTGCACCGGCCCGACGTTGGAGGCGTGCCGGGGCACCCCGTCGGCGTACCCGACCGGCACCACGGCCAGGGTGGTCTCCCGTTCGGTCAGGTAGGTGTGGCCGTACGAGACTCCGCTGCCGGCGGGTACCCGCTTGGTGAGGGTGACCCGGGCGCGGGCGCTCATCGCCGGCCGCAGCCCGAACCGCTCCCCCTCGACCGGGGAGAGCCCGTAGATCGCGATGCCCGGCCGGACCAGGTCGAAGTGGGTGTCCGGGCGGGTCAGGGTGGCGGCCGAGTTGGCCAGGTGCCGCCAGCGGGGGCGCAACCCGACCCGTTCGGCGAGCGCCACGCCCTCGACGAAGACCGCGAGCTGCCGGTCGATGGTCGGATGGCCGGGCGCATCGGCGTACGCGAAGTGGCTCCACACCCCGACCACCTCGACGGTCCCGTCGGCCTGGGCCTTCGCGGCGGCGTCGAGCAGCGCCGGCCAGTCGGGGACGGTGGCGCCGCCCCGGGACAGACCGGTGTCGATCTTGAGGTGCACCCGGGCCGGGCGGCCGGCCCGCTGCGCGGCGACCACCAGTTCGTCGAGCTGGTCGGTACTGGCCGCGGCCAGGTCCACCCCGGCCGAGACGCCCTCGTGCAGCGGCAGCCCCGGCGCCAGCAGCCAGGCCAGCACCGGTGCGGTCACCCCGCCCCGACGCAGTGTCAACGCCTCGTCGAGGGTGCAGACGCCGAGCGCGGTCGCCCCCGCGTCGAGCGCGGCCCGGGCGACGGGCAGCATGCCGTGGCCGTACCCGTCGGCCTTCACCACGGCCATCAGCTCGGCGCTGGTGCCGGCCCGCAACCGGGCCACGTTCTCACGGATCGCGTCGAGGTCGACGCGTACCTCGGCCTGCCACATGCCACCAGCCTACTTTCCCCGGCGATCATCACCTGGTCAGTCGGCGGTGAGCGGGGCGAGAACCGTGCGGAGGGCCCCGACCACGTCGGGGGCGGTCACCGGACCATGCCGCGCGGCCTCCCGGCCGGCCAGCCCGTGCAGGTACGCGGCCAGCACCGCCGCCCGCACGGCGGGCAGCCCGGCGGCGAGCAGCGAGCCGAGCAGCCCGGCGAGCACGTCGCCGGTGCCCCCGGTGGCCAGGGCCGGGGTACCGGTCGGATTGACGTACGCCTGACCGTCCGGCGTGCCCACCACCGTGCGGTCCCCCTTGAGCAGGACCACCGCGTTCATCCAGGCGGCCAGCTTCAGGGCGGCACCGACCCGGTCGGCGCCCGGCGACCCGCCGCAGAGCCGGGCGTACTCCCGGTCGTGCGGGGTGACCACGATCGGCGCGTCCCGCTGCCGCAGCCGGTCGGCCATCGAGCCGTCCACCAGGAGGGTGAGCGCGTCCGCGTCGAGCACCGCCGGGACGGACGAGGCGAGCACGCAGCGCAGTTCGGTGGTGGCCGACTCGTCGGTACCCAGCCCCGAGCCGCAGACCCAGGCCTGTACCCGGCCGGTGTCGGCGACCCGGTCGGTGGCGATCACCGACGGGTACCGGCGCAGCACCTCGGCCCGGGCGCTGCCCGCGTACCGGACCAGGCCGGTCGGGCCGGCGAGCGCGCCGCCCACGGAGAGCACGGCCGCACCCGGGTAGGTGGCCGAACCGGTGGCCACCCCGACCACGCCCCGGGTGTACTTCTCCGACGCCGGACCGAGCGGGGGCCACCAGGCGGCGACGTCCGACCATTCGGTGACCCGGAGCGCGGGCGTGCTCCGCAGCCACGGCCCCAGCCCGATGTCGACCAGCTCGACCTGCCCGGCCAGCGCCGCCGCCGGACCGACCACCAGGGCCGGCTTGAGGCAGCCGAAGGCGACGGTCACGTCGGCGGTGACCGCCGACGGACGGCCGTCCGGGCCGGTCGGGACGTCCCCGGTGTCCACGGCGACCCCGCTCGGCACGTCGACCGCGACCATCGTCGGCCGTCGGCCGTCCCGCCCGCGCCGGGCGGCCAGGCCGGTCACCACCGTCATGGCGGGTCCGCGCAGGCCACCGGCGCCACCGATGCCGACGAGCCCGTCGAGTACGAGGTCCACCCGGGCCGGGGGTGCGTCGACGACCCGCCCACCGGCGGCCCGCAGGGCCGCCAGCCCGGCGGCGTGTGCTCGCTCGGGGTTCAGCAGCAGGGCGCTGACCGCGGCGCCGCGCCGGGCCAGGTGCACACCGGCGTAGAGCGCGTCCCCGCCGTTGTCGCCGGAGCCGACCAGCAGCAGCACCGGGGCGGCGTACACCCCGCCCCGGTCACCGAGCAGCAGCGCGCAGCGGCGGGCCAGTCCGGCGGCGGCCCGCTGCATCAGCGTCCCGGGCGGCAGGGTCGCCATCAGCGCGGCCTCGGCCGCCCGGACATCCGTGACCCGCCATGCCGGCCTCATGCGACCCCGCCCTTCCGCTCTGCCCCGGGGCCCGGCCACCGGGTCACCGCTCCGCCCATCCCGGCAGCCGTGCCGCCGCCACCTTCGGACCGGCTCACTGCTCCGCCACCACCATCGCCGAGGCGATCCCGCCGTCGTGGGAGAGCGAGAGGTGCCAGCGGTGCACGCCACGCTCGGCGGCGGCTGCGGCGACCGTCCCGGAGACGGTCAGCCAGGGCCGGCCGTCCGGGTCCGCGACGACCTCACAGTCGTGCCAGTGCAGACCGGCGGGTACGCCGAGCGCCTTGGCCACCGCCTCCTTCGCGGCGAACCGGGCAGCCAGTGACTCCGACGACCGGGGGTTGCCGGAACCGGTGTGCCGCTCGGCCTCGGTGAACAACCGGTCCGCGAGCAGAGGGGTGCGGGCCAGGGCACGGGCGAACCGCTCCACCAGAACGACATCGATGCCGACCGCGACGATCACGCCCCCACCCTACCGGCGCGGATCGGTCAGATTAGCCCCCCTCGGCACGCCGGGCAACGGCTGTGGACAACCGACGACTGTCCCGGGATCCCCGTTGTCCACAGGGCTGCCGCCCGACCGGCGGTGCCACCTACCGTCAGCTCCGTCGATGGGTTGCGGAGGAGGTCGGGATGGTTGACGAGGTACTCCGGGTGGAGACCGGCGAGCTACGGGCCGCCGCCCGACGGCTCGCGGAAACCGGGCACCGGCTGGGGCACGGGCTGGCCGGGGAGCCGGGCCTGCTCGTACCGGCCCCCGGTTGGCGGGCCACCGAGGCGCTCACCGAACTGGACTCGGTGCTGCACGGCTGGCTGTGCCGGGTCGGCGGCCAGGTGGCGGCCAGCGCCACCGGGGTGGGCTCCGCCGCCGACGAGTACGACGCGGTGGACTCCCGGGCCGCCGGCCGGTTGACCGGGGTGCCACGGTGACCTCGTACGCCCAGCTCTGGGCGGCCGACCCGGCGCTCTGGGAGGGCGCCGGCACCGCCTGGCGGGGCGTCGGCGACCTGCTCCGCCGCCGGGCCGGGGAGCTGACGGCGGTCGCCGGGGATCTCGACCGGAGCTGGTCGGGGGCGGCGTCCCGGGCGGCCACCGGCCGGTTGGGCACGCTCCGCACCGGGTTGTTGGACCGGGTCCCGCTCGGCATCGAGGTCGACCAGATCCTCGCCGAGTACGCCGCCCGGCTGCGGACCGCCCGGGCCCGTCTCGCCTCGGCGGTGGCGCTGCTGCCGCAGGCGGGCGCGCAGATCGACCGGCAGGGTCGGGTGTCCCTCGACCCGGCCGTGCCCCGGCAGCCGGCGCACGCCGGGCCGACGGTCAGCCAGGTGTCGGCGCAGGTGGGCGCCGCGCTGGCGGTGGCGGACGCGGCGGACCGGGAGGCGGCGACCCGGCTCACCGGCCTCGCCGACGCGCTGGAGGGCGACTGGGTGGAGCCGCCCGGGGCGTACCGGCCGCCGGAGGGGGCCGATCCGGCACTGGTCCGGCTCTGGTGGGACCGGTTGACCCCGGCGCAGCGGCGCTGGCTGGTCGGCCACGAACCGGCCCTGGTCGGCCGGCTGGACGGGGTGCCGGCGACCGCCCGGGACCAGGCCAACCGGCTGCTGCTGGCGACCCGACGGGCCGCCCTGCTCGTCGAGCGGTCCGTGATCGCCGCCCGGTTCCCGCAGGGACCACTGGAGCTGGCCGCGCTGCGGCACCTGGACGGGCGGATCGCCGGCATCGACGGGATCGCCGAGCGGCTGGCCGAGGGGGTACCGCGCGGGTACCTGCTCGGTCTCGACCAGGCTGGTGACGGTCGGGCGATCGTGGCGCTCGGCAACCCGGACCGGGCGGCGAACGTGCTCACCTACGTACCGGGGATGACCTCCGATCTGGCCAGCCTCGACGGCGAGCTGGGCCGGGCCGCCCGGGTCGCGGCCCGCTGCGCCGAGCTGGATCCGGCGACCGAGACGGCGGCGGTGCTCTGGCTGGACTACGACGCTCCGGACTTCGTCGGCGAGGCGTCCCGGGACCGGCAGGCGGTGGATGCCGGCCCGGCCCTGCACCGGTTCCAGGAGGGCCTGCGGGAAACCCACGACGGGCCACCGGCCCGGCAGACCATACTCGGCCACAGTTACGGATCACTGGTGGTCGGTACGGCGGCCCGCGACCACGGGCTGGCCGCCGACGCACTGGTCTTCGTCGGTTCCCCGGGTGTGGGGGTGGACAGTGCGGCCGAGCTGCGGATCCCGGCGGGTCAGGTGTGGGCCAGTACGGCCGACGACGACCTGATCCGGCACACCCGCCCGCCGGCCGAGCTGGCCGGTCGGGTCGTCCTGGGCGGGCTGCCCACGCTGCTGTTCGGGCGGGACGACGACCACTGGTTCGGCACCGACCCGAGCGGTACGGAGTTCGGTGGCCGGACCTTCCCGAGCGGCCGGAACGGCCACACCGGCTACTGGGACCACGACAATCCGGCGCTGGACGGGATGGCCCGGATCGTGCTCGACCGCACCGGATGAGCCGGGCCCCTCCCCCGGGAAGGGGCCCGGGTCAGCGGGTCAGCGGGTCACTCGACGGTGACCGACTTGGCCAGGTTGCGCGGCTGGTCGACGTCGTGCCCCCGGGCGGCGGCGATCTCCGCCGCGAGGACCTGCAACGGGACGGTGGTCACCAGCGGGGCGAGCAGGGTGGGGGTACGCGGCACGTAGATCACGTGGTCGGCGTAGGGCAGCACCGCCTCGTCGCCCTCCTCGGCGATCACGATGGTGCGGGCGCCCCGGGCGCGTACCTCCTGGATGTTGGAGACGACCTTGTCGTGCAGCATGCCCCGGCCGGCCGGCGACGGCACCACGCAGACCACCGGGGTGCCCTGGTCGATCAGGGCGATCGGGCCGTGCTTCAGCTCCCCGGCGGCGAACCCCTCGGCGTGCATGTACGCCAGCTCCTTGAGCTTGAGCGCACCCTCCAGGGCCACCGGGTAACCGACGTGCCGGCCGATGAAGAGCACGGTCGGCGCGGCCTTCAGGTCACGGGCCAGCTCGCGGACCGGCTCGATCCGGCCGAGCAGCTCGCGCAGCTTGCCGGGTACCTCCTGGAGCTGGTCGACCACGGCGGCGACCTCGTCGGCGAACTTGATCCCGCGCACCTGGGCCAGGTGCAGGCCGATCAGGTAGCAGGCGACGAGTTGGGTGAGGAACGCTTTGGTGGAGGCGACGGCGATCTCCGGCCCGCCGTGGGTGTAGAGGACCGCGTCCGACTCACGCGGGATGGTGGAGCCGTTGGTGTTGCAGATGGCCAGCACCCGGGCCTTCTGCTCCTTGGCGTGCCGGAGCGCCATCAGGGTGTCCATGGTCTCGCCGGACTGTGAGATCACCACCACCAGCGTCGACCGGTCGAGTACCGGGTCGCGGTAGCGGAACTCGCTGGCCAGCTCCACCTCGCAGGGGATCCGGGTCCAGTGCTCGATGGCGTACTTGGCGACCATGCCCGAGTGGTACGCCGTTCCGCAGGCCACGATGAAGATCTTGTCGACGTCACGCAGGTCCTGGTCGCTGAGGCGGACCTCGTCCAGCGCGATCTCACCGGTCTCGGTGAGCCGGCCGAGCAGGGTGTCGGCGATCGCCTGCGGCTGCTCCTCGATCTCCTTGAGCATGAACCAGTCGTAGCCGCCCTTCTCGGCGGCCGAGGCGTCCCAGTCGATGTGGAAGTCCTTGCCGGAGGCCGGGTTGCCGTCGAAGTCGGTGATCTCGATGCTGTCGCCAGTGATCAGCACGATCTGGTCCTGGCCCAGCTCGACCGCGTCCCGGGTGTGCTCGATGAACGCGGAGACGTCGCTGGCCAGGTAGTTCTCGCCCTGGCCGCGACCGACCACCAGCGGGGAGTTGCGCCGAGCGCCGACCACCGCGCCGGGGACACTGGCGTCCACCGCGAGGAGGGTGAAGGCACCCTCCAGCCGCTGGCAGACCTGCCGCATCGCCTCGGCGAGCAGCTGCGGGGAGTCGGCGTGCCCGGCGGCCCGCAGCTGGCCGAGCGCGATGGAGATCAGATGCGCGGCGCACTCGGTGTCGGTGTCGCTGGTGAACTGCACCCCGTCGGCCTCCAGCTCGGCGCGGAGCCGGGCGAAGTTCTCGATGATGCCGTTGTGGATCACCGCAACCTGGCCGTCCCGGGCAACGTGCGGGTGGGCGTTGCGGTCGGTGGGGCCGCCGTGGGTGGCCCAGCGGGTGTGCCCGATGCCGGTGGTGCCGTCCCCGATGCCGATCGTGTCGCAGTCGGCGGCGTCCCGCTCGGCGAGGATCTTCTCCAGGTTGGCCAGCTTGCCGGCCTTCTTCTCGGTGAGCAGTTCGTCGCCGCAGACGATCGCCACGCCCGCCGAGTCGTAGCCGCGGTACTCCAGCCGCCGCAAGCCGTCCAGCACGATGCCCAGCGCCGGTCGGGCACCGGCGTAACCCACGATTCCGCACATGGCCCGCAGCCTAACCTACTTTCACTCACGCTGCTTGCGCGAAAGCCGGCTAAACACGCAACGTACCTGATTGCTAGCTGACCCAAAGAGAGTTTTGGGTTTTTTGTCACCCACGCCAGCCTTCGGACAGGCCACTGGAAACGCGCCCCTTCCAGCAACCTCCACCCCCTGAGTCGATCATGGAGTTATGGTGGGGATATACGTGATAAAAGTGCTGAATCGACCACCAGAACGCCATGATCAGATACTCGGCGCCGCTCCCTGTACCCGCCGCTTCCGGGCCCGGGAAATGCCCTGCCCCTCCTCTAGGCTGAGCGGCGTGACGACGATCGCCGATACCGACCCGCTCGTGGCCCGGATGCGCCCCTTCGGCACCACGATCTTCGCGGAGATGTCCGCGCTGGCCGTCCGGACCGGTGCGGTCAACCTGGGGCAGGGCTTCCCGGACACCGACGGTCCGCCGGAGATGCTGGCCGCTGCGGTGGAGGCGCTACACGGCGGGCAGAACCAGTACCCGCCCGGACCGGGGATCCCCGCCCTGCGTGCGGCGGTGGCCGACCACCAGCGCCGGTTCTGGGGACTGGAGTACGACCCGGACGGGCAGATCCTGGTCACCGCAGGCGCCACCGAGGCGATCGCCGCCACCATCCTCGCCTTCTGCGAGGCGGGCGACGAGGTGGTCTGCTTCGAGCCGTACTACGACTCGTACGCCGCCTCGATCGCGCTCGCCGGTGCGGTCCGCCGCCCGGTCACGCTGCGTCCCGGCGCCGACGGCCGGTACGCCTTCGACCCGGACGAACTGCGGGCCGCCTTCGGACCGCGTACCCGCCTGGTGCTGCTGAACACCCCGCACAACCCGACCGGGAAGGTCTTCACGGTTGACGAGCTGGCCCTGATCGCCGGGCTCTGCCAGGAGCACGGCGGGTACGCGGTCACCGACGAGGTCTACGAGCATCTGGTGTTCACCGACGCGGCCACCGCGCACGTACCGCTGGCCACGCTGCCGGGCATGTGGGAGCGGACGCTGCGCATCTCGTCGGCCGGCAAGACCTTCTCCTGTACCGGCTGGAAGGTCGGCTGGGTGAGCGGGCCGGCCCGGCTGGTCTCGGCGGTGACCCGGGTCAAGCAGTTCCTGACCTTCGTCAACGCCGCGCCCCTGCAACCGGCGGTCGCGGTCGCCCTGGGGCTGCCGGACAGCTACTACGACGACTTCCGGGCCGGTATGCAGCAACGCCGGGACCAGCTCGTCGGCGGCCTGGTCGACGCCGGGTTCGACGTGCTGACCCCGGAGGGAACGTACTTCGTCACCGCCGACATCTCCCGGCTCGGTGGCCGGGACGGCGTGGAGTTCTGCCGGGCCCTACCGGAGCGGTGCGGGGTGGTGGCGGTACCGACCCAGGTCTTCTACGACGACCCGGAGGCGGGCAGCCGGCTGATCCGGTTCGCCTTCTGCAAGCGCCCGGAGGTACTCACCGAGGCGGTCACCCGACTGCGCGCCCTGACCTGACCCCCACACGGACCCGACCGGTCCGGGGTCGGGGCCCGGGTGACCGGCGAGGGGATCAAGCCTGACCGCGCCGAGCGGGCACCCGGGCCCCGACCCCCACCCGCCGGCCGGCCGCCCCGCTCCCCACGCGCGAGCCCCGACCGCTGGGTCAGGAAGCAGCCGGGCTGGCCGTACGCACCTCGGCGGCGATCCGCTCGGCCACCGCCTGGGCGGTCTGCCCGGTGGCCGCCTCGACCATCACCCGGACCAGCGGCTCGGTACCGGAGGGGCGCAGCAGCACCCGGCCGGTCTCCCCCAGTTCCGCCTCGGCCAACTCGACCGCGGCCAGTACGCCCGGCGCGCCGGCTCCCACCGTGCGGTCCGCGACCGGCACGTTGATGAGCACCTGCGGCAGCTTGGTGACCACCGAGGCCAGCTCGGCCAGGGAGCGGCCGGTCTGCGCCATCCGGGCCATCAGGTGCAGGCCGGTTAGTACCCCGTCACCGGTGGTGGCGTGCTCCGGCATGACGATGTGCCCGCTCTGCTCCCCGCCGAGCGCCAGCCCGGAGGCGCGCAGCTCCTCCAGCACGTACCGGTCACCGACCCTGGTCTCCATTAGCCGGATGCCCTCGGCGGACATCGCCAGGCGCAGCCCGAGGTTGCTCATCACCGTGGCGACCAGGGTGTCGCCGGCCAGCGTGCCGGCGTCCCGCATGGCGAGCGCGAGGATCGCCATGATCTGGTCGCCGTCCACCTCGTCCCCGTCGGCGGTGACCGCCACGCACCGGTCCGCGTCACCGTCGTGGGCGAGGCCCAGGTGTGCGCCGTGCTCCACCACGGCCGCCCGGAGGTCGTCGATGTGGTTGGAGCCGCAGTCGTCGTTGATGTTGAGCCCGTCCGGCTCGGCGTGGATCGCGATCACCTCGGCGCCGGCCTCGCGGTAGGCGACCGGTGCGACCTCGGCGGCGGCACCGTTCGCGCAGTCCACCACGACCTTCAGCCCGTCCAGCGGGTGGCCGATCGTCCCGGTCAGGTGCTGCACGTAGTGGTCCGCGCCGTCGAGCAGGTCGTGCACCCGGCCGACACCGGCTCCGACCGGCCGGTCCCAGGCGGTGGTGGCGTTCGCCTCGATCGCCGCCTCGATCTTCAGCTCGATCTCGTCGGGCAGCTTGTGCCCACCGGCGGCGAAGAGCTTGATGCCGTTGTCCGGCATGGGATTGTGCGAGGCGGAGAGCATCACGCCCAGGTCGGCCTTGGCCTCGGCGACCAGGAACGCCACCGCCGGGGTGGGCAGCACGCCGACCCGGATGACGTTCGCGCCGGCACTGGCCAGCCCGGCCACCACGGCTGCCTCCAGCATCTCGCCGCTGGCCCGGGTGTCCCGGCCGACGACGGCCAGCGGCGGGTGGCTCCGGTCGGTCTCGGCCAGCGTGTGCGCGGCGGCGACCGCGACGGCCATCGCCAGCTCGGGTGTCAGGTCGACGTTCGCGCGTCCGCGTACGCCGTCCGTGCCGAACAACCGACCCATACCCGAGAACCTCCGAATGAGCACCCGATGAGGACAACTGCGGAAATGCGGAACGGCCGGTGCCGCCACCACCTTCGTGAGGGGGAGGCGGACCGGCCGTCCGTCAGACGTACAAGGTGTAGCGGATCAGCGCTTCGAGTACTGCGGCGCCTTGCGGGCCTTCTTGAGACCGTACTTCTTGCTTTCCTTGACCCGGGCGTCCCGGGTGAGGAAGCCGGCCTTCTTGAGGGCCGGACGGTCGTCCGGCTCGCTCACGATCAGCGCCCGGGCGATGGCCAGCCGCAGCGCACCGGCCTGGCCGGTGATGCCGCCGCCCCGCAGGTTGGCGATGACGTCGAACGTCTCGGCCTTCTCGGCGGTGACCAGCGGGTCCTTGATCAGCTGCTGGTGCACCTTGCTCGGGAAGTAGCTCTCCAGCTCCCGGCCGTTGCAGGTGATCTTGCCGCTGCCGGGGACGATACGCACCCGGACGATGGCCTCCTTACGACGGCCCACGGTCTGGATCGGCCGGTCGCCACGCGGCGCCCGGGCAACGGGCGCCGGAGCCTCAGCGACCTCGGTCGCGATGGTGTCGGTCATGCTGCTTCCTTCGCCCGCGCTCACTGCGCGATCTGCTTGATCTCGAACGGCACCGGCTGCTGCGCGCCGTGCGGGTGCTCGGCACCGGCGTAGACCTTCAGCTTCTTGATCAGCTTACGGCCGAGCTTGTTGTGCGGGAGCATGCCCTTGACAGCCAGCTCGATGGCCCGCTCGGGGTTCTTGGTCAGCAGCTCGTCGTAACCGACCTGCTTCAGACCACCCGGGTAGCCGGAGTGCCGGTAGGCGATCTTGGTCTGCCGCTTGTTACCGGTCAGCGCGACCTTGCCCGCGTTCACGACGACGACGAAGTCGCCGGTGTCGACGTGCGGCGCGAAGGTCGGCTTGTGCTTACCACGCAGGAGCGTGGCAGCGTGGGTGGCCAGTCGGCCCAGCACGACATCAGAGGCGTCGATGACGTGCCACTGACGCTCGATCTCACCCGGCTTCGGGCTGTACGTACGCACAGGTCTACCTTGTCTCGTCGTCGGTCTGGGATCGCGCGCCGGATGACCAGACGCGCACGAACGACCAAGCGTACCTGATAAGGCACGCCCTCTGATGTCGCACAACAGCAGGCGACGATACTCGGTGCCCCGCCCTCAGGTCAAAACGGGGTACACCGCCGCCAACGTACGGCCACCCAGGTCACACCCCGCGCAGCCGGTGCCGGCCGGGGCGCAGGTACACCACCCAGGTCACCACGGCACAGACCACGTACGCACCGATGAAGGCGACGTAGGCGGCCTCGGCGTTCCCGGTGGTCAGGAAGGACTGCCGGAATGCGATGTTGACCAGTACCCCGCCGAACGCGCCGACCGCCCCGGCGATGCCGATCAACGAACCGCTCATCCGCCGCGCCCAGCGCTGGGCCACCTCGTCGGCCGAGGCGGCCGGGGCCATGGTCCCCGGCGAACCGGCGGCGGTCGCGCGGGCCCGGAAGATCGCCGGGATCATCTTGTACGTCGAACCGTTGCCGATGCCGGAGAAGACGAAGAGCGACACGAACCCGATCAGGTAGAGCGCGAGCGAGCGGTCCCGGGCGGCGGCGAGCACCCCGACGGCGCCGAGGGCCATGGCGACGAAGTTCCAGAACGTGACCCGGGCCCCGCCGAAGCGGTCGGCGAGCGCGCCACCGACCGGCCGGATCAGGGAGCCGACCAGCGGGCCGAGGAAGGTCAGGTAGGCCGCCTCGACCGGGGTGGCGAACCGGTCGGCGAACTGGATCTGGAGGACCTGACCGAAGGCGAAGCCGAAGCCGATGAAGGAGCCGAAGGTGCCGATGTAGAGCAGCGACATGATCCAGGTGTGCCCGTCCCGGGCCGCCTCGCGCAACGCGCCCGGTTCGTTGTGGGCGCCGGGGATGTTGTCCAGCCAGCGGGCGGCGGCGAGCGCGGCGAGCACGATCAGCGGCAGGTAGACCGCCGGCACCAGCCGGGGGTACGCGGCCCCGACGGTGGCCAGCACCGCCAACCCGACGAGCTGCACCGCCGGTACCCCGAGGTTGCCGCCACCGGCGTTGAGCCCGAGGGCCCACCCCTTGAGCCGGTCGGGGTAGAAGAGGTTGATGTTCGCCATCGACGAGGCGAAGTTGCCGCCGCCGACCCCGGCCAGACAGGCCAGCACCAGCAGGGTGGAGTACGACACTCCCGGCTCGATCAGCACGGCCATCGGCACCGCCGGTACGAGCAGCATCAGGGCGCTGAAGATCGTCCAGTTCCGGCCCCCGAACCGGGCCACCGCCAGGGTGTACGGCAGGCGCAGCACCGCGCCCAGCGCGGCCGGTACGGCGGTGAGCAGGAACTTGCCGGCCGGGTCGATGCCGTAGGCGGGGCCGAGGAAGAGCACCATCACCGACCAGAGGCTCCAGACGGAGAACCCGACGTGTTCGGCGAAGATCGAGACGAGCAGGTTCCGGCGGGCGATCGGCGCCCCGGTGCGCTCCCAGAACTGGGGGTCCTCCGGCCGCCAGTCCTCCAGCCGGTGTCGGCGCGGGATGGTCGTGGTGGTGGTCGCGGGAACGTCCACCGGGCTGGTCACAGTACTCATCGGCCTACTCCTTCTCCGTCGGTGCCGGAGCCGAAGCTACGAAGCGGCCGTTTCGACGAGGTTGCCCGCCACAGGTCGGGTCGGCTACGGAGATCGCACCGGCGGGCCGGAGCGTTCGTGAAAACCCGCTGGTAGGCACGGTGGGGGCGGACCGGGGTGGTGCCGGGCCGCAGCTCGGGACCTGCGGGGCGACGCGGATCAGGGCGCCCGTCCGGTACGGATCAGAGCTCTTGCAGGATGCGCAGCGCGCGACCCACCCGCTGCATTGTCTCGGTGTCCGCCACCTCGACGCAATCGGTGAACCATTTCTTCATCGGTGCGGAGAGCCGGTCCGGCATGACCACCAGCCGTCCCATGGGCACGGCGAGCGGCGAGTCCCGCAGCAGCTCCGCCTCGACCACCTCGGCGACGATGACGATGGGCACCTCGGTGGAGTTGTAGACATCCGAGCTGACCACCAGGCCGAGGCGCGCCCGGGCGCCCTCGATGCGCCAGACCTCACCCCTACGCAGCACGCGGCCGACCACCGAAGAACGCCTCGTCGACCAGCTCCGCCTCGCGGGCGTCGGCCAGCGCGGCGGCTTCCAGGTCGAATCCGGCCCGGGCCACCGCGTTGGCGTGCGCGGTGAAGACCTCGCGCAGCGCCTTCTCCCGGGCGGCCTGGTCGATCCAGGCGGAGAGGGACATTCCGTCCCGCTTGGCGAACCGGCGCGCCTCTTCGATCGTCTCGTCGGAGAACGACAGTGTCACCTTGGCGGTCATGCCGCTGAGCGTACTCCCGGTATGACCAGCCGTCATCCGGACCCGCGTGCAGAACGTCGATCATGGAGTTGTGGTGCCCCGCATAGGGGATATAAGGAGTGAATCCCCCACCACAAGTCCATGATCGACGTGAAGGCTGGGCGGGGGGTGGCTGACCTTGCGAGACATCCGGCTGCTGCTGTGCGGTGTGCGTACTGCTTGACAGGCTCGAAACAAACGAGACCTCGGGCCGAAACCGCTCGCCGGCACGCTTTGCCGTCATGACGGACAGTGCGCAACCCGGGACAGCGGAGGCGCCGCGGGAGGCGGCCACCCACTGCCCGTACTGCGCTCTGCAGTGCGGGATGACACTGCACCACGCCGAGGGCCGGGTGGAGGTCCGCCCCCGGCAGTTTCCCACCAACCGGGGCGGGCTCTGCCAGAAGGGCTGGACTGCCGCAGAACTGCTGGACCACCCCGAACGGCTGACCACTCCCCTGCTGCGCGACCCGGCCAGCGGCGAACTCCGCCCGGCGAGCTGGGATGCCGCGCTGACCCGGATCACCGACGGCATCCGGGACATCCAGACCCGCCACGGCCGCGACGCGGTCGCCGTCTTCGGCGGCGGCGGGCTGACCAACGAGAAGGCGTACGCGCTGGGCAAGTTCGCCCGGGTGGCGCTGGGTACCCGCAACATCGACTACAACGGCCGGTTCTGCATGTCCTCGGCGGCAGCGGCCGGGATACGTGCCTTCGGCATCGACCGGGGACTGCCGTTCCCGCTGGCCGACCTGGGTCGGGCGGACACCCTGCTGCTGGTCGGGGCGAACCCGGCGGAGACCATGCCGCCGCTGATGCGCTACCTGACCGAGCAGCGGGACGCCGGCGGCGAGCTGATCGTCATCGACCCCCGGGTCACCGCCACCGCCCGGGCCGCCACCCGGCACCTGCAACCGCTGCCCGGCACCGACCTGGCGGTGGCGAACGCGCTGCTGCACATCGCGCTCACCGAGGGGTGGGTGGACCACGACTACGTGGCCGCCCGGACCACCGGCTTCGACGCGGTCCGCCGGGTGGTCGCCGGGTACTGGCCGGCGCTGGTGGAACGGCTCACCGGGGTGCCGGTGGCCGACCTGGAGGCGACCGCCCGGGCGCTGGGCACCGCCGGGAGGGTGGTCATCCTCACCGCGCGCGGCGCCGAGCAGCACGCCAAGGGCGTCGACACGGTCACCGGGTACGTCAACCTGGCCCTCGCCCTCGGCCTGCCCGGCCGGCCCGGTTCCGGGTACGGCTGCCTGACCGGGCAGGGCAACGGCCAGGGCGGCCGGGAGCACGGGCAGAAGGCCGACCAGCTCCCCGGGTACCGGCGGATCGACGACCCGGCGGCCCGCGAGCACGTCGCCGGGGTGTGGGGGGTACCCGCCGACGACCTGCCCGGACCGGGGGTGTCCGCGTACGAACTGCTGGACGCCCTGGGCACCCCGGACGGTCCGAAGGCGCTGCTGGTCCTTGGCTCCAACCCGGTGGTGTCGGCACCCCGGGCGACCCGGATCGAGGCCCGGCTGCGCAGCCTGGACCTGCTGGTCGTGTCGGACTTCGTGCTCTCCGAGACCGCCGCCATCGCCGACGTGGTGCTGCCCACCGCGCAGTGGGCGGAGGAGGACGGCACGATGACGAACCTGGAGGGGCGGGTGCTGCGCCGCCGGGCGCTGCGCGAGCCACCGCCCGGGGTACGCACCGACCTGGCCGTGCTGACCGAACTGGCCGAGCGGCTGGGCAGCCCCGGGCGGTTCAGTGCCGACCCGCGGACCGTCTTCGACGAGCTGCGCCGGGCCTCGGCCGGCGGGCCGGCCGACTACGCCGGGGTCACCTGGGAGCGGGTGGACGCCCAGGACGGGGTCTTCTGGCCGTGCCCGTCGGTGGACCGGCCGGACACCCCGCGCCTTTTCGCCGACCGCTTCCCCACCCCGGACGGGCGGGCCCGGTTCCACCCGGTCGAGCACCGGCCGGCAGCCGAGGAGGTCTGCCCGGACTACCCGCTGTACCTGACCACCGGCCGGGTGCTGGCCCAGTACCAGTCGGGCGCGCAGACCCGACGGATCGCACCGCTGCGTACCGCCGCGCCGGGCGTGTTCGTGGAACTCCACCCCGACCTCGCCGACCGGCTCGGCATCGCGGACGGGGACGAACTCCGGGTCACCTCACGCCGGGGTGAACTGCTCGCCCCGGCCCGGCTGACCCCGACCATCCGCCCGGACACCGTCTTCGCCCCGTTCCACTGGGCCGGGACGGCGCGGGCGAACTCGCTGACCAACGACGCACTCGACCCGACCTCCCGGATGCCGGAGTTCAAGGTCTGTGCGGTGCGTGTGGAGAAGGCCGGGCCGGTCGTGACGGCGGACGGCACGGAGAAGGTGGGCTGACCGTTGACCGGACGCATCATCATCGTCGGCCACGGAATGGCCGGCGCCCGACTGGCAGCCGAACTGTCCGCCCGGCCGGGTGACCGCAAGGTGACCGTGCTCGGTGCGGAACAGCACCGGGCCTACAACCGGATCATGCTCTCCAACCTGCTCGCCGGGAAGGTCGGCGAGTCCGACGTGGAGCTGGCCGGCGCGGCGGGCCAGGCGGTCGACGTACGGCTCGGGGTGGCGGTCACCGCCATCGACCGGGCCGACCGGACGGTGCACACCGCCGACGGGGACCGGATCTCCTACGACCATCTGGTGCTGGCCACCGGCAGCCGGGCGGTGGTGCCGCCGCTGCCCGGGCTGGACCCGGAGGCGCTGCCGGACCGGGTCGCGGTGTTCCGCACCCTGGACGACTGCCGGCGCATCCTGGCCGCCGCCGAGGGCGCACGCAGCGCCCTGGTCCTCGGTGGCGGTCTGCTCGGGCTGGAGGCCGCCCGGGGCCTGGCCACCCGGGGACTCGACGTGCGGGTGGTGCACCCGGTCGGGCACCTGATGGAACGGCAGCTCGACCCGGCCGGGGGCGCGGTGCTCGCCCGTACCCTCGCCGACCTGGGCGTCCGCACGCAGCTCGCGGTTGCCGCGACCGCCGTCACCGCCGACCCGGACGGGGTAACCCTGGCCCTGTCCGACGGCACCGAACTCGCCGCCGACCTGCTGGTGCTCTCCTGCGGGGTACGCCCCGAGACCGGGCTCGCCCGCACCGCCGGGCTGGCCGTGGAGCGGGGTGTGGTGGTCGACGACCGGCTGCGGACCAGCGACCCGCACATCTCGGCGATCGGCGACTGCGCCCAGCACGACGGGACGGTCGGCGGCCTGGTCGCCCCGGCCTGGGCCCAGGCGCGGGTGGTGGCCGAACTGCTCACCGGGAACGACCCCGGTGCCCGGTACCGGCCGCAGCCGGTGGTGACCCGACTCAAGGCGGCCGGCATCGACCTGGCCGCGATGGGCGAGCCGACCCCGGTGGCCGGTGGCGAGGAGCTGACCTTCACCGACCCGGCCCGGGGTACGTACGCCCGGCTGCTGATCGACGGTGACCGGCTGACCGGGGCGATCCTGCTCGGCGACAACCCGAGCGTCGGCACGGTCATCCAGCTCTTCGACCGGGGTGCCCCGGTGCCGGCGGACCGGCGTTCGCTGCTGCTCGGCCGGGCCACCGGGGTCCCGGCGGCGGCCCCGGTCACCACCCCGGCGCTGATGCCGGACGCGACCACCGTCTGCCAGTGCAACACGGTGACCAAGGGCGCGCTGGTGCGGTGCTGGCGTGCCGGGGCCCGGTCGGTCGGGGAGGTGGTCGCGACGACCCGGGCGACCACCGGTTGCGGTAGCTGCCGGGATGCCGTCGAAGGAATCGTGAACTGGCTGTCCGCAGTCGACTCCGTGGAGGTGGGGGCATGAGCGGCGAACTGGTCGTCATCGGCAACGGCATGGTGGGACAGCGCTTCGTGGAGGCGCTGCGGGCCCGGGACACCACCGGAAGCTGGCGGGTCACCGTGCTGGCCGAGGAGTCCCGACCGGCGTACGACCGGGTCCGGCTCTCCGCGTTCTTCGACGGCGCCGACGCCGACGAGTTGAACCTGCACACCCCGGACGAGGGCGTGACGCTGCGGCTCGGCGAGCCGGCCACCGGGATCGACCGGGAACGCCGGGTGGTGACCACCGCCGCCGGGGAGTACCCGTACGACGCGCTGGTGCTGGCCACCGGGTCGTACCCGTTCGTCCCGCCGGTGGAGGGCACGGCACTGCCCGGGGTCTTCGTCTACCGCACGCTGGACGACCTGGAGGCGATCCGGGAGCACGCCGCCGGACGGCGTACCGGGGCGGTGATCGGCGGCGGGCTGCTCGGCTTGGAGGCGGCGAACGCGCTGCGCCTGCTCGGGCTGGACACCCACGTGATCGAGTTCGCCCCCCGGCTGATGCCGGTGCAGGTCGACGAGGCCGGTGGGGCGATGCTCCGCCGGTACGTCGAGGAGCTGGGTGTGCGTACCCACCTGGGGGTGGCGACCACGGCGCTGCACGAGGGCGCGGACGGCACGGTGTCCGGGGTGACCCTCTCCGACGGCAACCGGCTCGACACCGACCTGGTGGTGGTGGCCGCCGGTATCCGGCCGCAGGACGGGCTGGCCCGGGAGGCCGGGCTGGCGGTGGGTGCCCGGGGCGGGATCCTGGTCGACGCGTCCTGCCGCACCGACGACGAGCGGATCTGGGCGGTCGGTGAGTGCGCGGCCGTCGACGGGGTCTGCTACGGCCTGGTCGCCCCCGGGTACGCGATGGCCGAGGTGGTCGCCGACCGGCTGCTCGGCGGGGCAGCGGTCTTCCCCGGCGCGGACACCGCCACCAAACTCAAGTTGCTCGGGGTGGACGTGGCGTCGTTCGGCGACGCGCACGGCAGCACCCCCGGCTGCCTGGATGTCACGTTCGTCGACCCGGCCACCCGGGTCTACGCCAAGCTGGTCCTTTCCGACGACGCGAAGACCCTGCTCGGCGGGGTGCTGGTCGGTGACGCGGCGGCCTACCCGACGCTGCGGGCCAGTGTCGGCGGCCCGCTGCCCGGCCCCCCGCTGGGGCTGCTCGCGCCGGCCGACAGCGGCGCCGGGGCGGGTGCCGGGCTGGCCGCGCTGCCCGGTACCGCACAGGTCTGCTCCTGCAACGCGGTGACCAAGGACGACATCCTGACCGCCATCGGCGGCGGGTGCGCGGACGTGCCGGCGTTGAAGGCCTGCACCCGGGCCGGGACGAGCTGCGGTTCCTGCGTGCCGATGCTCAAGCAGCTGCTGGATTCGGCCGGGGTGGTGCAGTCCACGGCGCTCTGTGAGCACTTCGACGCCAGCCGGCAGGAGCTGTTCGACATCATCCGGGTCCGGGGCATCACCAGCTTCTCCCGGTTGATCGCCGAGCACGGCCGGGGGCGGGGCTGCGACATCTGCAAGCCGGTGGTCGCCTCGATCCTCGCCTCGCTCGGCAACGGGTACGTGCTCGACGGCGAGCAGGCGTCGTTGCAGGACACCAACGACCACTTCCTGGCCAACATCCAGCGCGACGGCACGTACTCGGTGGTGCCCCGCATCCCGGGTGGGGAAATCACGCCGGAGAAGCTGATCGTGATCGGCGAGGTGGCCCGGGACTTCAACCTCTACACCAAGATCACTGGCGGGCAGCGGATCGACCTGTTCGGTGCGCGGGTCGAGCAGCTACCGCAGATCTGGCGCCGGCTGGTCGACGCCGGCTTCGAGTCCGGCCACGCGTACGGCAAGGCGCTGCGCACGGTGAAGTCCTGCGTCGGCGAGACCTGGTGCCGGTACGGGGTGCAGGACTCGGTCGGGTTGGCCATCGCCCTGGAGTTGCGCTACCGGGGACTGCGCGCCCCGCACAAGATCAAGTCAGCGGTTTCCGGCTGCGCCCGCGAGTGCGCGGAGGCCCGCAGCAAGGACTTCGGCATCATCGCCACCGACAACGGCTGGAACCTCTACGTCGGCGGCAACGGCGGCTTCCGGCCCCGGCACGCCGACCTGTTCGCCACCGACCTGACCACCGAGGAACTCATCCGCTACATCGACCGGTTCCTGATGTTCTACATCCGCACCGCCGACCGGCTGCAACGGACCGCCGCCTGGATCGAGGCGATGGAGGGCGGGCTGGACCACCTCCGGTCGGTGATCATCGACGACTCGCTCGGGCTGGGCGCCGAACTGGACGCGGCGATGGCCCGGCACGTCGGCTCGTACTCCGACGAGTGGCGGGACACCCTGGCCGACCCGGACCGGCTGCGCCGGTTCACCTCCTTCGTCAACGCGCCGGAGGTCCCCGACCCGTCGATCAGTTTCACCGTCGAGCGGGGACAGCCGGTCCCCGAACGGCGACCTGTCGTACTCGGTATGCCGGAGGTGGCCCGATGAACACGGACGTCCTGCCCCCTGTCCTGACTCCTGTCCTGACCGCCTGGACAGCGGTCTGCCACTACGACCGCCTGGAGCCGGACCGGGGCGTGGCCGCGCTGCTGGGCGGCGAGCAGGTGGCCCTGTTCCGCTGCGGGGACGAGTTGTACGCCGTGGAGAACCGGGACCCGGTCACCGGCGCGTACGTCATGTCGCGGGGCCTCATCGGCAGTCGGGGTGACGTCCCCACGCTCGCCGCGCCGCTGCACAAACAGGTCTACGACCTACGTACCGGCCGCTGCCTGGACCTGCCCGGGGTGTCGCTGGTCACCTACCCGGTCCGCGAGCGGGACGGTCTGGTGGAGGTACTCCTCGATCCGTCGGCGGTGTTCGCCGGGGAACGGGCGCCCTGATGGGCGGTGAGCTTGCCGGGTTCACCATCGGGGTGACCGCCGACCGCCGCCGGGACGAACTCGCCGCCCTGCTGGAGCGGCGTGGTGCGCGGGTGGTGCTCGCCCCGGCCCTACGGATCGTGCCGCTGGCCGACGACTCGGAACTGCGGGCCGCCACCCGGGCCTGCCTGGCCCGGCCGCCGGACATCCTGATGGCGAACACCGGCATCGGCATGCGCGGCTGGTTGGAGGCGGCCGAGGGCTGGGGGCTCGCCGAACCCCTGCGTGACGCGCTGAGCGGGGCGTACATCGTGGCCCGGGGGCCGAAGGCGCGGGGCGCGATCCGGGCCGCCGGGCTCCTCGACCAGTGGTCACCGGACTCGGAGAGCTGCGAGGAGGTGATCGAGCACCTGGTCCGCCGGCCGATCGCCGGCAAGGTGGTCGCCATGCAGTTGCACGGCGAACGGCAGCCGGAGTGCACCGACGCCCTGGAGGACGCGGGTGCCACGGTGATCGAGGTACCGGTCTACCGGTGGGCGCCGCCGACCGATCCGGCCCCGCTGCACCGGCTGGTCGACCTGGTCGCCGGGCGCCTGGTGGACGCGGTCACCTTCACCTCGGCCGCTGCGGTGAGCGCGCTGCTGCGCACCGCCGGGGGACGCGTCGAGACGGTACTGGACGCGATGCGCGGGGACGTCCTGGCCACCTGCGTCGGCCCGGTCACCGCCGAGCCGCTGCGGCAGCGGGGCGTACCGGTGGTCACCCCGGGTCGGGCCCGGCTCGGGGCACTGGTCCGCACGATCGTCGACGAACTGCCCCGACGCACCCTCGACCTTCAGGTCGACGGCCACCAGCTCACCCTGCGCGGGCACGCGGCCCTGCTCGACGGGGAACTGCGCCCGCTCGCACCGGCACCGATGGCCGTGCTGCGGGCGCTCGCCCAGTCGCCGGGTCGGGTGCTGTCCCGGACCGCCCTGCTCCGCACCCTCCCCCGGGGCGCGGACGAGCACGCCGTGGAGATGGCGGTGGCCCGGCTCCGGGCCGCCCTCGGTACGCCCCGGGTGGTGCAGACCGTGGTCAAGCGCGGCTACCGCCTCCGGGTGGAGTGACCGGTCACCGCCCGCCCCGCCCCGCCCCGTTGATCATGGAGTTGTGGTGGGGATTTTGAGCTGATTGGCGAAGTTTGCCCCCCACCACAACTCCATGATCCATCAGGCATCACTTGATCGAGCCGGGAGCTGCGATCCATCGCATGGGTTGACCGGTGACCCGGCCGATCTGGTCGAAATCCCGGTCGTAGTGCAACAGCGTGAGCTGGTGCGTTTCGGCAGTGGCGGCGACCAGGAGGTCGACCGCACCCGCCGAACGGTGCGCCCCCTGGCCGGTCAACCCGACCTGGACCTCGTCGGCCCGCCGGTAGATCCGGTCCGGCATCTCGACCCAGGTGTACGCGGCACGCAACTGCCCGACCAGCCAGACCCGGTCGGCCGCTGAGCGGGCCGAATAGAGGAACTCCAACTCAGTGAGCGGGCAGACCGCGAGGAGGCCAGCGGCAACTGCCGGTTCCCAACGGGTACGCAGTTCCGGCTCGCGGAGCAGTCGGACCAGGGCGCTCGTATCGACCAGGTAGTCCGCGAGCTTCACGAGCGGTAGGTCTCCTTGTCGAGCAACTCGTCGAAGTCGCCAGCCTCGGCGCGGACGCCCAACTCCGCGAGCGCCCTGGCCCGGCGCAGTCGGGCTGCTCCCTCACGTAGCGCCACGTTGACCGTCTCCTTCTTGGTCTTGGTGCCGAACGCCTCCGCCGCATCCGCGAGCGCGGCTTCATCGATGTCCACCAGCATCTTGGTCACGCCGCCCCCTTATATACCGCTTAACTATCGAGTATATCCAAACGGATCCGGGTACGGACGCCAGCTACAACGATCAGAGTCCGTTTCAGGTCACCCAGCCGAGGAACCTGGCATACAACTCGTCGGCTGGGAGGTGCCGCAGGTCGGCCGCCGCATCCAGCAGGTACCCGGCGAGGTAGACCAGCAGGGTCAGCCGACTGTCGGCGTACTCGGTCAGCAGTCGCGCCCGGCGGACCGGGCAGGGCCAGGGCGCACCGCAGCCGGTGCAGGTCCAGGCCGGGCGGGCCGCCAGGTGCGGGGCGGGTGGCAGTGGGCCGGCGCGGCGGGCCCGGGACAGCCGGCCGGGCCGGATGCGGACCGCGTCCAGTCGGACCAGGACACGGCGCTGACGCAGCCGCACCCCGTCGGACGGACGCAGCTCCACACCGCGCAGGTTCAACCAGAGGCCGTCGGTGTGCCGCTCCCGGGCCCCGACCTCGATCACCTCCAGGGTCAGCCGGCCCAGGCCGTAGCAGTACCGCCCCTCGTCGACGGTCACGATGTCGCCGGTCCGGATGACCGGCGGCCGGAAGCCGGTCACGTCACCGTGGCGGTCGGCAGGCCGAGCCGGACCCGCCAGCCGAAGGTCAGCAGCGGGGCGCTACGCGGCATCGGCCGGCGACGCGGGGCCAGCCAGCCCCGCCAGCCTCTTCGTCGCCGGGATGCCGGCTCGTCCGGCGGGACGATCGGACGCCCCAGGTCGACCAGGCGATTCGCCGCCGCGTTCGCCGGTCGGCACGGCGCGGGGGTCAGGCAGACCACGCACCGACCGGTCTCCTGATCGGGTACGTGCTCGGCGAGCAACTGCCGGGCGGCGTCGGCGTCCGCCTCGTCCCGGTGCCACCGCAGGCTGATGCTCGATCGGTAGACGGTCATTCTTGCCCCCTCCGGACGGCAGGGGCGGACGCACGGCCGACCGGCACGCCGCGCGGGGGAAGGATCGCGGCAGGTGGGGCCGTATTGCCGTACGGCGACAGCCGTGCGCCCGCCCCGGCTCGGGCCGGTGGCGCGCTGTCGGGTCAGCGCACCACCGGATCGAAGGGGCCATGGCTGGGTACGCCCCGACGCGCGGCGGCGCGGGTGTACCGGGCGACCGGCGGGTGGTAGACAGGTGGGGAGTCGTACCCCGGGACGTGGTCCATGCGATTGCTCCCGTCGACTCGCGCCGGACCGGGAGTGGGAGAGGCCGCCAAACCGACCCACCCCGGTCCGTTCTTTGCTGGCTGAGGATGCCAGCGCTCAGGTCAAAGTCCGATGTGCATCATTCACACTGGACGCACTAGACGTAATCACATGACCATGAGTAACGCAAGCATCACCTTGCGACATGTCTCCCTTGATCCCGCCCCCTGCGTAGTTGAGACTTGACGGATGGTCATCAAGCGCGACCGGCGAACACCCACGGTGCGGGGCCGGCAGTTGGGCATCGAGTTGAAACGCCTACGGAGCGAGGCCGGGCTCTCCGCAGAGCGGGCGGCCGAGGCGCTGGGCTGCTCGCAGGGCAAGGTCTCCCGGATCGAACTGGCCCAGACCGGGATCAGCAAGGGTGACCTCTATCTGATGCTCGACCTCTACGGGCTACCCGACCTGGCGACCAAGGAACGCTACTGGAAGCTGGCCCGGGAGGCGCGCGGACGCGGCTGGTGGGAGGACTACCGGGAGGTCATCACGAGTGGCCTGAGCGCCTACATCGCGTTCGAGTCCGAGGCGACCGAACTGCGCACCTGGTCCTGGGGCACGATCAACGGCCTGATCCAGACCGGTGACTACGCCCGGGCCACGTTCTGCGGCGAGCCCGCCGGCCGGGGCCGCAGTGCTGGCGAGATCGACAAACTGGTCCAGGCCCGGATGGCACGTCAACGACGGCTCACCGACGGTTCCCTCCGGCTCTGGGCGGTGCTGGACGAGTCACTGCTGCACCGCCCGATCGGCGGCGCCGACGTGCTGCGGGGCCAGCTCGACCACCTGCTGACCCTGCCCGACAACGTGGTCATCCAGGTGCTCCGGCAGCAGACCGTCTGGCACGCCGGCCTCAGCGGAGCCTTCACCCTGATGTCCTTCCAGGACCATCCGGCCGCCCTCTTCGTCGAGTCGCTGACCGGCGACGTCAACGTGGATAGCGCCGAGGATGTCGAGGCGTCTACCCTTGCCTTCGACTACCTGCGCGCGGCGGCGGCGAGCGTGGAGGACTCCCAGGAGCTGATAGCTGCGGCGCGGGACGCGCTCTAGGGGAGGTTGGCGGTCATGGATCTGCGAGACGTTGTGTGGCGCAAGAGCACCCGCTCCAGCGGTGGCGGCAACGGTGACTGCGTCGAGGTCGCCGATGCCGGCGAGGTCATCGCGGTCCGGGACTCCAAGGACCGGTCCGGGGCCATCCTCACCTTTCCCCGCGCCACCTGGCACACCTTCATCGACGGAACGAGGAACAGCACCACCCACCCGCACTGACCGATCGTGCCGGAGCGGCCGGACCCACTTCGGTGGCCATGCGGCGCGGCGCCCGATCCCCTGGCGGAGGGAGAACCATGGGTCACCCCGACTGGGTCAGTGTGTCGATGCCGTACGTCCAGCCGAGAGCAGACGGCGAGCCTGAGTCGTGGAGTGCGGAGGCGAGCCGGCACGGTGGTGTCGGCACCCAGCGGCTGCTGGATGTCGCCGAGGTCGTGCCGCCAGCCGAGGTGGCCGAGGCGCTGCGGGTCGAGGATGGCGCGACAGTCGTGGTACGGCGGAGACTGATGTTGCTGGATGACCACCCGGTGGAGCTGACCGACTCGTACTATCCAGCGGCGATCGCCCGGGGAACCGGGCTCGCCGAGCGTCGGAAGATCCGGGGCGGGGCGGTCGGCCTACTCGCCGAACTCGGCCACCGGGCGCGACATGTCCGCGAGGATGTCTGTGCGCGCCGGCCGACCGAGGAGGAACGCGCGGCGCTCGCCCTGCCGGCGGGCGACTGGGTGCTCGAACTCACCCGGCTACTCAGGACGGAAGCCGGCCTGCCGATCGAGTTCAGCGTGATGACAATGGTGGCCGAGCGGCGTCGCCTCCGGTACCAACTGATGATCGACTAGCCTCGATCTTCACGGTGGGCGGTGCTCGGCGATCTCCGGGCAGCCGTCCCGGCGGGCCTGCTCGGCGAACGCCGGATAGGTGACCGTGGCCTTCTGTTCCTCACCGGCGATCGAGTCCGCCAGGTTCTCCGCGTTGCTGCCGACGAACCCGATCAGCCGGGCCTCGGCGGCGAAGTGGTCGTACGGCTCGGCCCGGGTACCGGGATCGACCTCGACCGCCCGGGGCGCCGCGCCGACCGGGGCGACCAAACCGAGCCCCAGTGTCGCGCTCACCACCATGAATCGCCATGCCTCTGGCTGTGCTCATCGTCGTCTCCCGGACGGCTCGCGGATCATCGCGGTGGTGTACCGGTTCCGCACCCGCCTACGCCCCCGGCGACTCCCGATCCACTCCGTCTTCAGGAAGTCGGACTATCGGATCGGGGCTGACACCGCGACTACCAGGAAACCGAGTGGATCATAGAGCGGCGGTCGAGGCCGATCAGGGCCGAAGCGGGTGCCGGTGTCGGGTCGGCGGGACAGCCCGCCCTCGTGTGCTGGCACAGACGGTGCAGCTCGACAGGCGGCGAGTTGGAGGTCTGCCGAGAGGTCCGCTACGACTGTCGGCCAACCGGCGATACGACGAAAGTGGCCACAACGAATACGTTGTGGCCACTGCATGTTCGATGTGGGGCCGACCCCTCGTGGTCGGCCCCACCCGGCGACGAACGACGCGACGAGCGACGCGGTCAGCCGACCGGGGCGGGGTAGCCCCGACCGTGCTCGGCCTGCAACCGCATCATGGCGTGCTCGACCACGGTCACCAGTACCCGCTTGACCGAGTCGCGGTGCCGCGCATCGGTCATGATCAGCGGTACGTGCGGCGCGATCGCCAGCGCCTCACGTACCTCCTCCAGGTCGTAGCGGGGTGCGCCGTCGAAGGCGTTCAACGCCACCACGTACGGCAGTTTCCGGTTCTCGAAGTAGTCCAGCGGCGCGAACGCGTCGGTGATCCGGCGGGTGTCGACCAGCACGGCGGCACCGACGGCACCCCGGATGATCTCGTCCCACATGAACCAGAACCGGGTCTGTCCGGGCGTACCGAAGAGGTACAGGATCAGGTCCTGGGCCATGGTGATCCGGCCGAAGTCCATGGCGACCGTGGTGGTCTCCTTGCCCGGGACCTTGGACGGGTCGTCGATGCCCACCCCGGCGGCCGTCATCACCGCCTCGGTGGTCAGCGGAGTGATCTCCGAGACCGCGCCGACGAGTGTCGTCTTACCCACGCCGAAGCCGCCCGCAACCACGATCTTGGCGGAGGTGATCCCCCGGTTGCGTTGCGCCCTGGCCGGGTCATAGCCTGCGAAGTCCACTCAACACCCTCTCAAGCAGTTCCATCCGCTCCTCGTACGCCTCAGCGGGAGCGGAACTGTGCAACGTCAGCAGGCTGTCGGCCACCATGTCGGCGACCAGCACCCGGGCGACACCCAGCGGGAGGCGGGTGTACGCAGCGATCTCCGCCAGCGACTGGGCTCGGCCTTCACAGATCGTGGCGATGCGGTGCTTGTCGTGCCCGGCGAACCGGGACTCCGCCACCGCCGCGTTGGTCGCGGTGAGCACCGCTTCGAGCGCGATGTCCTGGCGTGGTTCGGTCCGGCCGCGGGTGACCGCGTACGGCCTCACCAGCGCCCCACGCGGATCGTCACGCCGATGTGGATCGTCACGTCTGTCCATAACACGATCACCTCCTTCTCCAGCAGTTACCGCCAGCGGTGGGCATCACCGGGCGGTGGTGTCCACAACTAGCGCGTCACGGCCTCACGCGGCAGCGGCGAGAGTGCCGCCCCGACCCGCTCGACCAGCAGCGCCATCTCGTACCCGACCTGACCGACGTCGCAGCTGCGGGCCGCGAGGACGGCCATCGACGAGCCGTCGCTGATGGACATCAGGAAGAGGTACCCGCTGTCCATCTCGATGACGGTCTGGAGCACGCCACCCGCGCTGAACATGCGGGCCGCGCCGTCGGTCAGGCTGACCACGCCGGACGCGATCGCGGCGAGCTGGTCGGCCCGGTCCGTCGGCAGGTCCCGGGAGGAGGCGAGAAGCAGCCCGTCGGCGGAGACCGCCACCACGTGTGCGATCCCGGCCACGCTGTCGGCGAAGTTGCTGAGCAGCCAACCCATGTCCTGCATCACAGCTGGCCTGTTCATCGACTCGTCTCCTTGTTTGAGGTGCTGTTCGGGTCACTGCCGGTCGGGCCGCCGGTGAGGTCACCGCCGGCCGAACGGCCGCGCTGCACCCCACGGTGGTATGCCGACAGCAGACCCCGTACTTCGTCCGGCGTACGCCGGCTGCGGTCCCGGTTGACCTTGGTCTCGACTCCACCGGGTACCAGTTGGGCCTGTGGCTGCCGCTTCGGCAGGCCGGACCGGGTGGTCCCGGTGACGGCCGGCTCGGCGGCCCGGGTGGCCCGGGCCCAGCCCTCGTCGGCGGCGGTACGCCACGCCTCGTTGCCGGCCGGGCCGGCAGCCGCCGGGGCGCGTTCCGGGGTTGGGGCGGCGGTGGGCTGCGCCGGAGCCGGAGCAGTCGGCTGGGGCTGGGGCTGCGCCTGCGGCTGGGGCTGTACCGGCACCTGCATTCCCGGGTACGACGAGGTCGGGGCGTTGGTTCCGCTCGACTCACCCGGCGAGCGGGTGGGCAGCGGCGGGCGGCCCGGCGTGACCATGGCGCCGGGCACGGTGGCACCCGGCTGGTAACCGGCGACGGGCTGGCTGGCCGCCGGCACCGGCGGCTTCTCCGGCTCGATCGGCGGCATGGTGAAGATGGCCGTCGAGTCGTTGCCGTGCGAGCGGAACCAGACGGCCTCCATCTCGCGGAAGATCGGTGCCTCGACCGGCTCGTCCGGACGGCGTACCCCGGGGGCGGAGGCGGCGGCCATCCCGGCCACCGGACCCGCCGGCAGGCCACCGCCCTGGGGCAGCTGCGGCGCCGGCGGCTGCGGCTGCGGTGGCGGCGGGGTGTACGGGACGAGCGGCTGGGTCGCCACCCCCGGCGAACGCTTGGGCAGCGATCCTACCGCCGGGTACGCCATGGTCGGCGAGCCGAGGTTGGGGTCCCCGGTCGTCGTCAGCGGGGTGGTCGGGCCGGTCAACCCGCTCGGACCGCCCACCCCGGTGCCCGGGGCCGGGCTGTTGGCCGGGGCGAACAGGTTCGGAGTGGTCTGCCCGGCGCTGCTGTCGTTGCGGGCGTCGGTCCGGGCGGACGACGGGGTGGGCCCGCCGAAGTTCGTCAGCGCGGCCGGGTTGGTCAGGCCGGTCTGCGGGTTCGGCCCGGACGGCCCGCTCAGCGCGGGGTACCCGGCGGTGGCCGATCCGGCGTTCACCGTGAACGCGTTGTCGCGCGAGTCGACCCGCTCCTGCCAGGACTGCGACGTGCCGGGGGTGTCGGTACGCCACTGGTCGGGCAGCGTGGCGGTCCGGGAGGCCGGTGCCATCGGCTCGGTGAAGGTGGCCGGCGCGGGCGACGGCGGGCCGGCCGGGGCCGACTCGACCGGCAGCGGCTGACGGCGGGTCCGCGGCTGCTCCAGACCACGGGGCTGCGGGAGTACCACGGTCGCGTTGGGCAGGGTCACCTGCGCGACGGTGCCCCCCTCGACGTTGCGGCGCAGCTCGACCCGGATGTTGTACCGGGCGGCGAGCTTGCTGACCACCGCCAGACCCATCAGCCGGAACGCGGCGACGTCCACCGTGGCGGCTGCCGCGAGCCGCCGGTTGAGCGAGTCGAGCTGCTCGTCGGTCAGCCCGAGACCACGGTCCTCGATCTGGATGAGCACGTAGTCGCGGATCCGCCGGGCGTCCGCCACCACGGTGGTAGTCGGCGGGGAGAACCGGGTCGCGTTGTCGAGTAGCTCGGCGACGAGCCGTACCACGTCGTTGACCGCGTGCGCGGCGACCGAGATGTCGGTGTCGACCGTGCCGAACTCGATGCGGTTGTAGAGCTCCACCTCGGACTGGGCGGCGCGCAGCACGTCGACCAGGAGGGCGTCGTCCCGCCGCGGTGCGGCCGAGTCGGCGCCGGCAAGGACCAGCAGGTTCTCGTCGTTACGGCGCATCCGGGTGGCCAGGTGGTCGAGCTCGAAGAGCTTGGCGAGGCGCTTCGGGTCCTCCTCACCACGCTCGATCATGTCGAGCTCACCGATCATCCGGTCGACCAGCGTCTGACTACGCCGGGCCAGGTTGAGGAACATCGCCGAGACGCTGGTCCGCAGGGCGGCCTGCTCGGCCGCGATCCGTACCGCCTCCCGGTGTACGACGTTGAACGCGAGCGCGACCTGCCCGACCTCGTCCCGGTTGGTGAGCTTGATCGGGTCCCGGACCTGCCGGACGATCTCGTCCACACCGCCGTCGCCGACACTGCCGACGTTCTGCAGCCGGGCGACCGCGTCGGGCAGGTCGTGGTTGGCCACCGAGAGGGCACCCTCCCGGAGCCGCCGCAGCGAGTGGTTGAGCGACCGGGCCAGCACCACGGCCAGCACGATGGCGACGATCAGCACGAGCAGGACCAGCACGGACTCGACGATGGCCTGCTGGATCACCTCCGCGCGGGCCTGGTCGGCGTCGGCCAGCAGCTGGTTCTGGAGCTGGATCTCGGCCCAACGCATCAGGTCGTTGACCGCGCCGATGGCGGTGGCCGCGTCCTGGGCGCTGAGCAGTGGCGTGCGCTGCCCGACCGAGCGGGTCACGTCGGTGGCGACGCGGTCGGCGAGTACCACCGCGTCACCGGTGACGGTCCGGTTGACCAGGGCCTGCTGCTGCGCGTCACCGGCGAGCGCGAAGGCCAGCAGTGCCTCCTGCTGACTGGTCAGGGTGGCCACGAAGGAGGAGAACTGTTCCTCGTCGAGCTGACCGGAGGAGAGCGCGGCGAAGACCACCGCCTCCTCCTCGGCGGTCGCTGCCTTGGCCCGGGCGAATGCGGCGACCGCGCGCCGGGCGTCGGCGAGGCTGTCGTCACCGGGGAGCTGGCCGAGCGACTCGCCGTACGAGACCAGGTCGGTCAGGATCACGCCGTAGCGCAGGACCGCCTCGGCGACCGGCATCTGCTCCCGGTCCAGCACCTCCTGACGGGTGCTGTTCAGGGTGGCCAGGTGGTCGTCGATGGTGCGCAGCCGGTCCCGGACGGCGGACGGCACCTCGCCGAGCGCCCGGCGCTCCTGGTTGTACTCGGTGATCCGCTCGTCGGTCCGGCGGACCACCAGGTTGTACGCGTCCGGCTTGGCCTGCGTCCCGGCGAGGAACTGCGCGGCGGCCATCCGTTCCTTCTGGACGTCCTGGGCCAGCGCGGAAATGTCGACGGAGAGCGCGGTGAGGGCACGCACCTGGGTGGCGTCGAGGGCGCCCTGACCGACGGCGACGAGCCGGATGGCGGCGAGCGCGACGACGGCGGCAACGGGCACGACCAGGATCAGCGCGAGCTTGGACCGGATCCGGGCGTCCTGGAGCCGGGGTAGCCGCCTACGCCGGTTCCGCTCCTCCTGCGGGCCGCTCTCGGGCACGGTCGTAGGTCCGGTGCTCACGACATCGCCTCCGTCGTTTCTTCCACGCCCGACCCGCCGAACCGCGCCTGATGCAGCGGACAGCGCCGCGCGCGGCACGGGCGCGATTTCATCAGAACGGATCGACTTTGGGAAGTCGCAGTGAGGCAGGAAACGGCTGGACAGCACGCAACCATTGATCTGGTCAATGAATACCTTCATTTCCCCAAGGCCCTGAGCAGGGCATTATCCCCAGAGTGTTCGCTTGTATCTGCAAAGTGAGCGTTTGCAAACATCTGTCGTTGCCAGCATGTGGGATGAAGATCCCGAAACGTTGCAAGGTCCTCGCTTGACCGGGGCGCCCGCCATTGGCAAGGTTTTCCAGGCTTCGCGCACACCGTACGGCAGACCACTACCGTCCTTCTACCGAGGACGGACCAAGCCGCGGTGACCGGGCAGTCGCCCGCGCGCCGCGCATCTGGAGGACTGAGTTGAGCCCCATCCGCTCCGCGACAATCGCGGCGCTCGCATCGGCTGTCCTGGCCACCACGCTCACCGGCTGCCAGTTCGGCGCGGAGGAACAGGATGCCAGCCCCATCGTGATCGGCGCTGACCTGGAGCTCTCCGGCTCTGCGGCGCCCATCGGCCGGGCGTACCAGCGCGCCCTGGAACTCAAGGTCGAGCAGCTTAACGAGTCCGGCGCGCTGGGCGCCCGGAAGATCGACCTCAGGGTCAAGGACAACCGTTCCGACCCGGCCGAGTCGCTGCGCAACATCGACGACTTCGCCGAGGAGGACGCCGTCACCGCGGTCATCATGGGCAGTTGCAACGCCTGCGCGGTCGGCGCGGCCAAGACGGTCAGCGACCGGAAGGTCCCGACCATCGCCCTGGCCCCGGCCGGCGCGGTGGCCAGTCCGGTGGTCGATCGCCGCTACATGTTCAAGCTCGCGCCGAACGCGGCCGACACCGCCGCCGTACTCGCCGCCGACCTCAAGCGGCAGCGCATCAAGAAGGTCGCCCTGCTGCACAGCGACGACGACTACGGCCGGGAGGGCCTGCAGAGCCTCACCGCCGAACTGGCCAAGGCCCAGATCAAGCTCACCGGCTCACAGTCGGCCAAGGCCACCGACACCGACCTGAGCGGACCGGTCCGCAAGCTGGTCGACGAAAACCCGGGCGCCCTGATCGTCTGGACCCCGGCCGAGCAGGCCCGGCTGGTACACGCCGGCGCCGAGCAGGCCAAGTTCACCGGACCGTTGTTCCTGGACGCGGCCGCCGCCGGTGACCTGTTCATGGGGGGCGGGCACCACGCGACCAACAACACCACGCTGATCTTCACTCAGACGATGGTCATCGATGATGTGATTGCTACCACCCCCGCCAAGGCGGCCCGCCGGCAGTGGTTCCGGGACTACACCGCCCGGTTCGGCGGGTACTACGGCTTCTCCTCGTTCGCCGCTGACGCGGTCCAGCTCATCGTGGACGCCGTGGGCCGCTCCGGTACGGGCGTGGACCGCGACGGCGTACGCAGCGTGCTCGAAACCTCCCAGATGGACGGCCTCTCCGGTCCGATCCGGATCACCCCGGACAACCACTCGGGCCTCATGCCGCAGGCCCTGACCACCCTGGTGTCCCGGGGCGGTCGCTGGCGGCTCGCCGGCTGACAGATGTAAGCAAGGGCCCCTTCCTATCGTTTTCGGTATAGGAAGGGGCCCTTCTTAACGCCTCAGCCACGCTCGCCTCAGCCACGCTCGCCTCCGCGGCGCACGCCTCAGCGCGCCTCGGCCGCGCGACCTCACCGGGCCGAGGTGGTCTCCCGGACCCACGGCAGTGCCCGCCGCTCCACCAGCACCAGCAGGAAGTAGAGCAGGATGCTCATCAGCGCGATCAGGATGATCGCCGCCCAGGCGGTGGCGCTGTCCCCCACCCCGCTGGTCTGCACGATCACATAGCCGAGGCCGCCCTCGCCGGCCTGGAACTCGCCGATGACCGCGCCGATCGCCGCGAGCGGCATCGCCACCTTCAGTCCGACGAAGATCTGCGGCAGGGCGGCGGGCAGCCGTACCTTGCGGAACGCCTGCCACCGGGACGCGGACAGCGACCGGACCAACTCGGCCAGGTCGGCCGGGGTCGAGGTCAGCCCGGTCGCCGTGGAGAGCACGATCGGAAAGAAGCAGAGCAGGAACACCATGGTCAGGATCGGCTTCTGACCCCAGCCGAGGGCCACCACGAGCAGCGGGCCGAGCGCAATCTTCGGTACCGCGTTCACCGCGACCAGCAGCGGGGAGAACATCCGCTCGACCACCCGGGAGGCGGCGAGCGAGAGCCCGATCAGGACGCCCGCCACGGTGGAGAGCAGGAAACCGATCAGCGTCTCCAGGGTGGTGGCCCAGGTGTGCTCCAGCAACCGGGCCGGTGCGGCGGTGAACGCGGCCAGCACCGCCTCGGGCGTCGGTAGCACCAACGGGTGGACCAGTTCCAACCCGGAGGTGAGTAGCCACCAGGCCGTCAGGGCGACCAGCAGTCCGGCCGCCGGCAGCAGCGCGTTGCCGGCACTCCGGCCGACCGCCGCCCGCCGTCCGGGGGTCGAGGCCCGCGCCGGGTCCGTGGGTGCGGCAGCCGGTTGTCGGGTACGGGTCAGCGTCATCTCATTCTCCTCGGATCGACCGGCTGTCGCCGGTGCCGAAGCCGGTGCGCCCCGCCGGACAGCCGGCGGGGCGCAGTGTACGGGTTGATTGGCCGGTCAGGCCTTCGGCGCGAGGTTGAAGTCGATGATCCGCTCTGGGGTCATGCCCTGCGGCAGTGCACCGGCGCCCTGGAGGATCGCGATGCTCTTGGCGACGCGGCCGGCGTCCAGGGTGCCGATCGCGGTACCGGTGTTGCTGGACCGCACGTACGCGGCCATCAGCTCCAGTTCGGCGGCGGCGGCGAGCGGGTTGGCGGCGTCGACGTTCTTCTTCAGGATCTCGCCGGCCTCCTTGGGGTTGGTCAGGCTGTACTCCAGGCCCTTGAGCAGGGCGGCGGAGAAGCGCTTGACCATGTCCGGCTTCTCCTTGGCCAGCTTGGCCGAGGTGATCAGCACGTTGCCGTAGAGGTCGGTCATCACGTCGCTGTACGGCAGCAGGACCGCCTTCTTCCTGGTCACCGCCTCGATGGTCGGCTTACCCACCACGAACTGGCCGATGCCGTCCACACTGCCGGAGGCGAGGGTGCCCATCAGGGTCGTCGCGTCGCCGTTGACCCAGGTCACCTTGGCCGGGTCGACGCCGGCCAGCTTGGCGTACGTGGGGAAGAGGTTGCGCACCACGGAGCTGGCCGTGTCGGCGAGCTTCTTGCCCTCCAGGTCCTTCGGGGTGGTGATGCCCTTGTCCTCGGTGGTCGCGATCGCGGCCATGGTGCGCTGCTGGATGGCGGCCACCGCGACGAAGTCCTTGGCCTGCCCGTTGCCCATCTGGAGCAGACCGCCGGTGAGGTCGATCGGGCCGAACTGCGCCTTGTCCGCCACGATGTTCTGGATAACCGTGCCGGTACCCTGTCCGGCCTGGATCTCCACATCGAAGCCGGCTTCCTTGAAGAAGCCCTTCTCCTTCGCCACCCAGGCGTACGAGTCACGGCCGAAGTTGCCAAAGGAGGTGAGGTACGTCACCTTTTCCAGGCCGCCATCGCCGCCCTTGTCCCCGCTATCCGAGTCACTGCTGCAACCCGCCACGAACGCAAGACCCAGTGCCAGGGTCGCGGCGGCGATCGTGCGGGTGAGCCTGTTAATTTGCACCTTTTGTCCTTTCCGACCGCGGGCTGCGCGCCTACGGAGGGGTTCGTCGAATCAGGACGGTGCCGGAGGAGAGGGGTGGGAACCCGGCACCGCCACTGTGTGGAATCCTTCGCGGGCACAGCGTACGAGAAGATCACGTTTGCGACACAAGGCGTGTTGGGTTGCGGAACGGAAACAACTTTGCATGGGCACCCGTAGGCAACCCCGATTCACGTTCCGGTTAACCTGGCCGGATCTGTAGATCGCCTGTGGATGGAGAGCCCCCGGATGATCCGACTATCGGGCGTGTCCAGGACGTTCACCGGACGTTCGGGCACCGTGGAGGCCCTGCGCGGGATCGACCTGGACGTTGCCGAGGGCGAGTTCGTCGCGATCCTGGGGCGCTCCGGGTGCGGTAAGTCCACCCTGCTGCGGCTGATCGCCGGTCTGCTGCCGGTCACCGGTGGGGAGATCACCGTCGCGGGTAAGCGGGTGGCCGGGTCCCGGCAGGACATCGCGATGCTCTTCCAGCGTCCGGCCCTGCTGCCCTGGCGGTCCGTACTGGACAATGTGCTGCTCCCGGTGGAGATCTTCGGCTGGCGCAAGGCCGACCACCGGGACCGGGCGGTCCAGTTGCTGGAGCTGGCCGGGCTGGCCGGCTTCGAGAAGCGGCTGCCGCACGAGCTGTCCGGCGGTATGCAGCAGCGGGTGTCGCTGTGCCGGTCGCTGATCGGGCAGCCCCGGGTGATGCTGATGGACGAGCCGTTCTCCGCCCTCGACGCGCTGACCCGGGAGGAACTCTCCGGCGAGTTGCAGCGGGTGCACATGGAGAACGAGTCCACCATCGTCTTCGTCACCCACTCCATCGACGAGGCGGTGCTGCTCGCCGACCGGGTGGTCGTACTCAGCCCCCGCCCCGGCCGGATCCGCCAGATCGTGGACATCGACATCCCCCGACCACGTACCCTCGGGCGCAACGCACACCTGGAAGAGGTGGCCCGGTGCAGCGCCGACCTGCACGAGCTGCTGATGGAGCGGGACGCGCCCGTCGGTACCGGAAGCTTGTGACGTGCGGGTCTGCGTCTTCACCGAGCCGCACCGCGGCGCCAGCTACGACGACCAGCTCCGGTTCGCCCGCGCCGCCGAGGACGGCGGCTTCGAGGGTTTCCTCCGCGCCGACCACTACCAGTCGATGGGGGACGACCCGGGGCTGCCCGGCCCCACCGACGCCTGGCTGACGCTGGCCGCCCTGGCCCGGGAAACCTCCCGGATCCGACTGGGCACCCTGGTCACCTCGGCCACCTTCCGGCTGCCCGGCCCACTCGCCATGCTGGTCGCCCAGGTGGACCAGATGAGCGGCGGCCGGGTCGAGCTGGGCATCGGCGCCGGCTGGTACGAGCGGGAGCACACGTCGTACGGCATCCCGTTCCCACCCGTGCAGGAACGATTCGACCGGCTGGCCGAGCAGCTTGAGATCATCACCGGGCTGTGGCGTACCCCAGCCGGGGCGGGCTTCAGCTTCACCGGCGCGCACTACCGGCTGGTCGACGCGCCCGCGCTGCCGAAACCGGTGCAGGTGCCCGGACCGCCGATCATCGTGGGCGGTCGTGGCCCGAAGCGCACCCCGGAACTGGCCGCCCGCTTCGCGGACGAGTTCAACATGCCGTTCAAGGGTGTGGCCGAGACGGCGCAGGCGTACGACCGGGTGACCGAGGCCGCGGACCGGTTCGGCCGGACCGGGAGCGGTCGTACGCCGCTGACCCTCTCCGCCGGGATCGTGGTGGCCATCGGCCGCAGCGACGCCGAGGCGCAGCGGCGGGCGGCACCGCTGCACGTCCGCAGCGCCCTGCCACCCGAGGACCCGGTGATCGGCTCGCCCACCCAGCTCGTCGACCGGATCGGCGAGTTCGCTACGGTCGGCACCACCCGGGTTCACCTGCGGCTGATCGACCTCGCCGATCTCGACCACCTGGAGCTGATCGCCAGCGACGTGCTCCCCCAACTGGCGGGGGTGTGATGAGCGAGTTGTCCGTCGATCTGGAACTCGGCCCGGTCGGCCAGGAGATCGTCTACGAGAACGACCGGGTCCGGGTGTGGCACATCCGGCTCGAACCGGGCGGGCAGCAGCCGCTGCACCGGCACGAGCACCCCTACCTGGTGATCGCGGTCCAGGGCGCGAAGAACGTCGTACAGACCATCGATGGAACCCGGATCGACGCGGACGAGCCGACCGGCGGGGTCGTCTACCGTGACCCCGGCGCCGTGCACATGCTCACCAACGTCGGCGACACGACCTACCTGGCCCGGCTGGTCGAGCTGCTTTGAGCGGTGGGTCAGCCAAGGGTGGCGGGCGGTGCGGACGGGCCGTAACCTGCCCGGCATGGCCCACCGGAGCTGGGGCAGACCACTGCCCACCGCGTTCGCCGTCGCTCTGCTCGCCGGCAGCACCCAGCTCGGCGTCGGGTACGGGCTCGGTCTGCTACGCCTGCCGCCCCGCCTCACCGACCTGACGGCGGACCAGTGGGCCGCGCAACTGACCTGGGCGGCCTGGATCGCGATGGTCGCCACGGTCATCGGGGCGCTGGTCGGTGGGCGGCCGGTCACCGGGACCGACCCGGACCAGACCGACCCGATCCAGGCCAACCCGGACCAGGCCAACCCGATCCAGACCGACCCGATCCAGGCCGACCCGGACCAGACCAACCTGGCGGACACCGATGCGGTGGACACCGATGCGGACGGTCGTACCGACAGGGCCGCCAGCGAGGCCGAACCGACCGGTCGTACCGGCAGGGCCGCCAGCGTCGCCGGCCGACTGGCCGTCTGCGCGGTGGCCGCCGTCGGCGCTCTGGTGGTGGCGCTGTTCTCCGCGTTCCCGGCCCGCACCGTCCCGGTCGGCACGGTCGGTCCGGTAGCGGCGGTCGGGCTGGCCGTCGGCCTGGCGGTGTCGTTCGGAGTGCTGATCGCCTTCGCGGCGCTCGGCTTGCGGCCGGTACGGCGGAACGTGACGCTGGTGACCGGCGCGCTCTGGGCGCTGGCCGTCGGTGCGGTCGTACCCGCGCTGGGACCGACCGACCCGCTCCCGCAGATCCGGCTCGGGATGCCCGGCGCGGGCGTCCCCTGGCTGCCGGCTCCGCTGGTCATACCGGCATTGGCGCTGTTGGCCGGCCTCCTGGTCGGTCTGCTGGCCCGCCGGCAGGGTGACCGCTCCCCGTGGGCCGGCGGCGCCGGGGCGGCCGGTCCGGCGATGCTCGCGGTGAGCCATCTCGTCGCCGGGGTCGGGGCCGGCCAGCAGGCCACACCGTACTGGACGACGCTGCTCGCGGTCGGTACCGGCACGCTCGGGTCGACCCTCGCCGTGGTGTGGCGCTGGCCGCTCGTGACACGTCGTACGCCGAGCACGGCCATCGAGCCGACCGACATCCTGCTGCCACTCCCCCGCCCCGCGACCGGAGCGGAGGAACCAGACCCGGAATACGACGGGGAGATCACCGACGTCGAGACCGCCGGGGAGCCGGAGCCCGCCCGGCCGACCACGACCGGTCCGAACACCGCGCCCGCCCTCGCTACCCACACGGAAACAACCCTCGCTCCCCACGCGGAAGCCACCACCAGTCCCGGTATGGAATCCACCACCGGCCCGAGCATGCAGATGAAATCGTCTGCCGGTCCCGCTACGGAGCCGGCCACCGGCCTGCCCGACGGTCCGGCCCCGGAGAGGGACGATCCCCCGCCCCCGCCCCCGCCCACGACCCCGGGACCGGGGACGGGGACGGGGACGGGGACGGGGACGGACGATCCCACGATTCCGGTCCCGGAGACCCCACCGGGGCGGGGCGAGCGGAGCCGCCGAGGTCTGTTCCGGCGGGGCCGGGCCGAGCGGAGCCCGGACACGCCGGCCGGCCGGGACGGCGATGCGCCCCTACCCGACCAGGACGCGGAGTACGTCGACTGGGTCAACCGGCTGAGCAATCCGGTCCCCGACCCGGTGCCCCGGCGGGACGACCACATCCCGCGCCGTACCCTGCGCTCGCCGGGTCGGCACCAGGCCGACTGACCGGTCGCCGGTTCGCCGGACTGGCCGACGGCCAGCTCTACGGCGACAGCCAGGATGTCCGGGTGGCCTTCGAGGCGTTGGACTCTCGGGCATCCAGGCGACCATCGGCACGCTCGACGGTAGGACGTACGCCACCGGCACGTTGCAGGCCAGGTACGAGCTGACCCGCGGCCTGCACGAGCTGGCCGTGACCGCCACGGACAAGGCCGGCAACCCGACGACCTCGACCGTGCGGTTCTACGTCATCACCTCGCAACGGGACATGCAGAACCTGCTCGACCGGTTCAGGGCGACCGGCCGGTACCAGCCCGATCAGCGGATCAGGTCAGGCCAACGGCAGGTAGACCCGGCCACCGCCGGAGCGGAACTCCTCCGACTTGTCGGCCATCCCCCGCGCCGCGTAGTCCTTCAACTCCTGGGTGATCTTCATCGAGCAGAACTTCGGCCCGCACATCGAACAGAAGTGGGCCGTCTTCGCCGGCTCGGCCGGCAGCGTCGCGTCGTGGTACGACCGGGCGGTGTCCGGGTCCAGCGCCAGGTTGAACTGGTCGGACCAACGGAACTCGAACCGGGCCTTCGACAGCGCGTCGTCCCAGGCCTGCGCGCCCGGGTGACCCTTGGCCAGGTCGGCCGCGTGCGCCGCGATCTTGTACGCGATCACGCCGGCCTTCACGTCGTCCCGGTCCGGCAGCCCGAGGTGCTCCTTCGGGGTCACGTAGCAGAGCATCGCGGTGCCGAACATGCCGATCATCGCGGCGCCGATCGCCGAGGTGATGTGGTCGTACGCCGGGGCGATGTCCGTGGTCAGCGGACCGAGGGTGTAGAACGGCGCGGAGTGGCACAGCTCCTGCTGGAGGTCGACGTTCTCCTTGATCTTGTGCATGGGTACGTGCCCCGGGCCCTCGATCATCACCTGCACGTCGTACTCCCAGGCGATCCTGGTCAGCTCACCCAGGGTGCGCAGCTCGGCGAACTGCGCCTCGTCGTTGGCGTCCGCGATCGACCCGGGGCGCAGCCCGTCGCCGAGGGAGAACGTCACGTCGTACGCGGCCAGGATCTCGCAGAGCTGGACGAAGTTGGTGTAGAGGAAGTTCTCCTCGTGGTGCGCCAGGCACCAGGCGGCCATGATGGATCCGCCCCGGGAGACGATCCCGGTGACCCGGTCCACCGCCAGCGGCACGTACGGCAGCAGCACCCCGGCGTGCACCGTCATGTAGTCGACGCCCTGCTCGGCCTGCTCGATGACGGTGTCCCGGAAGACCTCCCAGGTCAGCTTCACCGGGTCGCCGCCGACGGACTCCAGCGCCTGGTAGATCGGCACGGTCCCGATCGGCACCGGCGAATTGCGGACGATCGCCTCGCGGGTCTCGTGGATCCGCTTGCCCGTGGACAGGTCCATCACGGTGTCCGCACCCCACCGGGTGGCCCAGGTCAGCTTCTCCACCTCCTCGGCGACGGAGGAGGTGACCGCCGAGGTGCCGATGTTGGCGTTCACCTTCACCAGGAACCGGTTCCCGATGATCATCGGCTCGGACTCGGGATGGTTGACGTTGGCCGGCAGCACCGCCCGCCCGGCGGCGATCTCGTCGCGGACCAGCTCCACCGGCAACTGCTCGCGCAGCGCCACGAACTCCATCTCCGGGGTGACCTGCCCGGCCCGGGCGTACGCGAGCTGGGTCGGCCGCCGACCGGGGCGACCGGCCAGCGGGGTACCGGCACCCCGCGCCGGCGCCACGTCGTCCCGCTCGGCGATCCACGCCCCGCGCAGCGGTGGCAGCCCCACCTCCGGGTCCGACCCCGGTCCGGCAGTGTCGTAGAGCCGGACCGGCGGGTTCTCCCCGGTCAGCGTGACCTCGGTGAAGGGCACCCGGATGTCCGGGCGGGAACCCTGGACGTACACCCTGCGCCGTGCGTTCATGCAAGCCTCCTGATATTCATCGGTGGGACCAGCCGAAGTGGTCGAGTGGGCCGCGTCCCGCGCCCAGCTCCCAGTTCCGGGCGCCGGCCAGCGCGCGGGTGACGTACTCCTTGGCGGTACGGACCGCGACCGGCACCGGGTCGCCGAGCGCCAACCGGGCGGTGATTGCCGCCGAGAACGAGCAGCCGGTGCCGTGGGTGTGCCGGGTGTCGACGCGGGCCGCCCGCAGCAGCGTGGTCACCCCGCCGCTGTGCAGCACGTCCACCGCGTCGCCGCCGGCCGACTCGGCCAGGTCACCCCCGGTGACCACGACCGCCGCCGCGCCGCCGGCCGTGAGCTGCGCGGCGGCGGACACCATCTCGTCCAGGGTGGTCACCGGACGACCGAGGATCGCCGCCGCCTCCGCGCAGTTCGGCGTCGCCACCATCGCGTACGGCAGCAGCCGCTCGACCGCGTCCACCACGCCGAGCCGGACCCCGCTGGTGGCCACCAGCACCGGGTCGACCACCAGGTTCGGCAACCGGCCGGCCCGGGCGGCGACCGCCACCGCCTCGGCGACCTCCGGTCCGCCGAGCATCCCGGTCTTCACCGCCCGCACGCCGAAGTCCCCGAGCACCGCGTCCAGTTGGGCGGTCACCGCCTGCGGGGACATCGGGAACACCGCGTCCACGCCCCGGGTGTGCTGGGCGGTGACTGCGGTGATGACCGACGTGCCGTACGCCCCGAGCGCGGCGAAGACCTTCAGGTCGGCCTGGATGCCGGCACCCGCGCCGGAGTCCGAACCGGCCACGGTGAGCACCACCGGGGGCGTCACCGGTCAGCCCTCGCCCCGACGGTCGTCCCACCTGCGGCGGCGACCAGGTCGGCGGCCACCCGGGCCGGGTCGGTGGCCCGCATCAGCGCACCGAGCACCGCGACCCCGACCGCCCCGGCGGCCAGGCAGGAGGCAACCCGCTCCGGGGTGTCCACCCCGCCCAGGGCGAGTACCGGCACCCTGGCGAGCCGGGTCAGCCGACCCAGCCCCTCCGGTCCCAGCACCGGCCCGTACCCGGGTTTGCTCGGGGTGGGGAAGACCGGCGACAGCGTCACGTAGTCCTCGGTGCTCAGCCGGGCCAGTTCGGCCTCGTCGTGGCAGGATCGGCCGACCAGCGCCAGTCGGGGCGGCGGGTACGGCCCGGCGGCCGGCAGGTGCACCGCCGCACCGCCGAGCGGGTCCGGACCGGCCACGACCAGCGTCCCACCGGCCGGGTGCAGGATGTCCCGCAGCTCGGCGGCGAGCGCGGCCCGCTCGGCACCGGGCAGATCCTTCTCCCGGAGCACCACCCAGCGCACCCCGCCGTCGACCGCCGCCCGGACCATTTCGGTCAACGGCCGGCGGGCCTGCCGCCGGTCGGTCAGCAGCACCACCCCACGTGGGTTGTTCACAGAGCCCGCCCGCCGTTCGCGACTGCGGGGCTCCGCTCCGCTCTCCCTCGCATTCCTGCGCGGTCGCGTCCCACGCGAACCGCCCAGGAACGCTCGCTCCTCGCGCTCACAGGTCAGGGCGCCCTTCGTCCGGGGTGGAGGCCAGCGCGTGGAACCGGCGGGCAATCCGGCCGGAGCGGGCGGCGAGCCGACCGGCGAGCACCGCATGCCGCATCGCGGTGGCCATCCCGACCGGGTCCTCGGCCCGGGTGACCGCGCTGGCCAGCAGGACCGCGTCGCAGCCCAGTTCCATGGCGAACGCGGCGTCCGAGGCGGTACCGATACCGGCGTCGAGGATCACCGGTACGTCCACGCTCTGCCGGATCAGCCGGATGTGGTGCGGGTTGCCGATGCCGAGGCCGGAGCCGATCGGCGCGCCGGCCGGCATCACCGCCGCACAACCGGCGTCCGCCAGCCGGCGGGCCAGCACCGGGTCGTCGGAGGTGTACGGCAGCACGGTGAAGCCCTCGTCGACGAGCTGCTCGGCGGCGCGCAGCAGCTCCACCCCGTCCGGCAGCAGCGTACGGTCGTCGCCGATGACCTCCAGCTTGATCCAGTCGGTGGCGAAGGCGTCCCGGGCGAGCCGGGCGACCTTGACCGCCTCGGCTGCGGTGTAGCAGCCGGCCGTGTTGGGCAGCAGCCGCACCCCGCACCGGTCCAGCAGGTCCAGCAGACCGCCGGGCTGCCCGGCGGTCTGCGGGTCGACCCGGCGCAGCGCGAGGGTGACCAGCTCGGTGCCGGAGGCCCGGATTGCGCCCTCCAGGACGTGCAGGTTCGCCGCCCCGCCGGTGCCCAGGATCAGCCGCGAACCGAACGTCTCACCGCCGAGCAGGAAGGTGTCCGTCACCCCGGTCACCCGCCCTGGCTCGCGGTCAGCACCTCGACCCGGTCGCCGTCCCGCAGCGCGGTACCCGCCCAGGCCGCCCGTGGTACGACCTCACCGTTGACCGCGACCGCCACCCCGCGCGCCACGCTGGTCAGGGTGACGACCAACTCGGCCACCGTCGTCCCGCCGGGCAGCGTCCGCCCGGCCCCGTTCACCGTCAGCTCCATGGCTGCCCCTCCGCGATCCTGGTTGTCGTGAACCGGTCGGGTGCGAACGCCGCGAGCTGCGGGTCCGGCACGCCGGTCGAGATCAGGTCGGCGATCAGGTCGGCGGTCAGCGGGGTGAGCACGATGCCGTGCCGGTGGTGCCCGGCGGCCACGAGCACACCCGGCCGACCGGGTAGCGGCCCGAGGACCGGGGCGTTGTCCGGTGTCCCGGGGCGCAGCCCGGCCGCCGTCTCCACCAGCTCGTACTCGGCCAGCTCGGGTACCAGCTCGACGGCGGCGCGGAGCAGTCGCAGGACGGCGTCGACGGTCACCTGCCGGTCGGACCGCTCCTCGACGGTCGCGCCGACCACCACCTCACCGTCGACCCGGGGCACCAGATAGACCTGCTGGCCGTCGGCGTACCCCCGGACCACGTGCCGGAAGCCGGGTACCCCGCCGTCCGGGGTCCGCAGCCGCAGTAGCTGCCCCTTGACCGGCCGGACCGGCAGCCCGGTGAGATCGGCGGTGGCCCAGCCGGCCGCCACCACGACCGGCCCCTCCGCCACATCTGACAGTTGCTCGACGGGTTCCGGCACAAGGACCGCCCCGGCCCGCTCAGCCGCCACCCGCAGCGCGGCGACCAGCCGCCGGGGGTCCACCTGATGGTCGCCGGGGGCCCAGGCACCGCCGCGCACCCGGGGTGCCAGCAGCGGCTCCCGTTCCCGCAGTTCCGTTGGGCGCAGCGGGGTGATGGCCAGCCCCAGCTCCTGCTGGTACGCCCAGAGCCGGCGCGCCTCGGCCACATCGTCGCCGGTCAGGCCGACCATCAGCGTGCCCTCGGTCCGGTAGCCGAGGTCCAACCCACTCGCCTCGGTCAGCTCGGCGGCGAATCCGGGCCAGCGGGCGGCGGACCCCACGAGCAGCGCGGTCAGCTCCCGTTCCCCGAAGTACGCCTCGGCGACCGGGGCGAGCATCCCGGCGGCCACGCCCGACGCCCCGGACCCGGGGGCCGGATCGTGCACGGTGACCCGCATCCCGCGCTGGGCGCACCGCCAGGCGACCGCCAGCCCGACAACCCCCGCCCCCACCACCGTAAGGAAGGGCCCCCTGTTAACGCTTTCGGTAGAGGAAGGGCCCCCGCTTAACATCCGAGGGCCGCCAGCAGCTCAGTCGTCGCCCGCGCCGGATCGGCGGCTCCGGAGACCGCACCGACCACCGCCACCCCGTACGCCCCGGCGGTCAGCAGCCGTGGCACGTCGGTCACGGTCACCCCGCCGATCGCGATGACCGGTACGGGCACCGCCTCGGCGACCGCGCGTACCCCGGCCAGCCCGATCGGGTCCGGCAGACCGTCCTTGGTGCTGGTGGCCCGGTACGGCCCGACCCCGAGGTACCCGGCACCGGCGGTGACCGCTGCCGCCGCCGTGACCGGCTCCCGGGCGGTCGCGCCGAGCACAGCCTCCGGGCCGAGTACCCGCCGGGCCGCAGCGACCGGCAGGTCGAGTGCACCGACGTGGCCGCCTGCGGCGCCCACCGCCAGGGCAACGTGCAGCCGGTCGTTGACCAGGCAGATGACCCCGGCCGGCGCACAGATATCGATGATCCGGCCGGCCAGGTCGTACGCCTCACGGTCGCTGGCCGAGTCCTCGACCCGGACCTGGACGACCAGTCCGGCCCCGGCGGACCCCGTGCCGGCGGCACGGACGTGGCCGGCGCCGGTCGGGACGGCAGCGCGGCCGGCCGAGACGGCAGCGCGATCAGCCGAGACGGCAGCGCGACCGGCCACGGCGCGGACCGCAGCCTGGACCACGGTGAGCGGATCGCGCCCGGGACGGGTGTCGGTGATCAGATGCAGTCGTCCAAGGGACGGCACGGCAACTCTCCTCCCTGCGCCGGCATTACCCGGATCAGGTTCGACGGTCGGGGGCTCCAGCCCCCCTCTCAGCCCGGTACACCGGGCTCCCGTGGGTTACTTGCGTGCCACACCGTACGACGGAACGGCGGGACGAGCCAATACCCCTGTTGCCGGGATCCTGGTGACCTACGCCGCAGCGGGGGCGTAGGTCACCAGGACCGCCAGGACGTCAGAGGATCGCGCGCAGCGCGGCCAGGTCCTCATCGGACGGCTGCCACGCACCGGCGGCAGCGTTGTCGCGTACCTGCTCAGGCGTGGTGGCACCGGCGATGACCGAGGTCACCGCCGGCTGCGCGGCCAGTCCACCGATGGCCACCTGGAGCAGGTTGAGCCCCCGCTCGGCGGCGTACGCCTCGATCGCCTCGATGGTGTCCCACGGCGCGGCGGCGAGCCGGGCCGCGTACCGGCCACCCTGCGACAACCGGCTCCCGGCCGGTGGCGCCTCGCCTCTCCGGTACTTGCCGGTGAGCAGCCCGTTGGCCAGCGGGAAGAACGGCAGCAGCCCGAGACCGAAGCGCTCGCAGGCCGGCGCCACCTCGGTCTCGGCGGACCGTTCCACCAGGCTGTAGTGGTTCTGCGCGCTGATGAACGGGGTCATCCCGGCGGTGCGCGCCACCCAGTCGGCGTCCGCGATCTGCCAGCCGCTGAAGTTGGAGTTGCCCAGGTAGCGGACCTTGCCGGCGGTCACCAGATCGTCCAGGGCGCGCAGCGTCTCCTCGATCGGCGTACCCGGGTCCGGCTCGTGCATCTGGTAGAGGTCGATGTGGTCGGTGCCGAGCCGGCGCAGCGACGCCTCCACCGCGCGGGCGATGTACCGGCGCGCACCCCGGGCGCCGAAGTCCGGCCCGTTCATCCCGGACATGTCCATGCCGAACTTGGTGGCGAGCACCACGTCGTCCCGGCGTCCCTTCAATGCGGCACCGAGCTGTTCCTCGGACCCGCCCTGCGGTTCGCCGTAGATGTCGGCGGTGTCGAAGAAGTTGATGCCGGCGTCGAGGGCGGCGTCGACCACTGCCAGGGTGCCGTCACGGTCGAGTTTGCGGCCGAAGTTGTTGCAGCCTATGCCGACCACGGACACCATGAGCCCGGAGTCGCCCAGCCGGCGGTACGTCATTTCAGTCACATGATCAACCCTATGCCGCCGGTGCCGGTCCGCGCCTGCGAGAACCCGGCCCGAGGCAGCAGCCGGCCCGACGCAGCAGCGGCCAGGACAGCCCAGCGGCTCAGGTGAGCACGTCGGCGACCAGATGCCGGGCTTCGGCCAGGGTCGCGGCCAGCTCGTCCGGCCGCCGACCCGGCGTGGCCAGCAGCCGGTGGGCACGCTCGGCGAAACCCGGCGGGGCGTCCGGCAGCGTACCGGCCACGTCGACCATCCCCTTCTCGTTGACCAGCCAGCGGCCGGCCCGGCCGTGCAGCGCGTGGACCAGCACCCCGACCACCCGGAACAGACAGCCGGCGACATAACTGCTGTCCCCGGCCGGTACCGCCTTGGCCGCGCCGTCGAGCAGGAAGCCGGCCTCCCAGCCGCCGGCGACCAGGGCCGCGCCGAGCGCGGGCGGATAGTGCCGGGTCGCGGCGTGCAGCGTGGCCAGCTCCCCGGTCGGGTCGGCCAGCACCCGTCCGAGGGCCACCTCCCCGGCGTACGCGTGGGAGTAGAAGCCCAGCGGATGCCCGGCCTGCGTGCCCACCTGGTACCGGCCGGCCCGGCAGTCACCCCAGACCGACCGCACCCGGTCCAGGTCCCGGTAGATCCAGTCGACCGCGACCCCGCCGATGCGCAGCCAGCCGCCGCCGTCGACCCATGGCCCCCAGCCGCCCGGGGCGGTCAACTCGACCGGGCCGTCCGCCACGGTGGCGGCGACCGCGCGCAGCCCGTCGACGTCCAGCCGGCCCCGGTAGTAGATGCCGAGATCCCAGTCCGAGTCGGGCCGGTGGGTGCCCCGGGCCCGGCTACCGCCGAGCGCGACCGCCACCACCCCGTCGACCTGCGCGAGCCGGTCGGGCAGATCGTCCGGGATCACGCCACGTCCCAGACCGGCTCCGGGGTCTCCACCACCTCGTTGTCTCCCCGGAACAGCAGGAACCGGTCGAAGGAGCGGGTGAACCAGCGGTCGTGGGTCACCGCGATCACTGTGCCCTCGAACGCGCGCAGCGCCTCCTCCAGAGCCTCCGCGCTGGCCAGGTCCAGGTTGTCGGTGGGTTCGTCGAGCAGCAGCAGGGTCACGCCCGACAGCTCCAGCAGCAGGACCAGGAACCGCGCCTGCTGCCCACCGGAGAGGGTGCCGAACCGCTGGTCGCCCTGCGCGGCCAGCTCGTACCGGCTCAGCGCGGCCATCGCCGCGTGCCGGTCCATTCCGGCCCGGTGGTCGTCGCCCCGCCAGAGCACCTCGACCAGGGTCTTCGCCATCAACTCCGGCCGGTCGTGGGTCTGCGAGAAGTGGCCGGGGCGGACCCGGGCGCCGAGCCGCGCCACTCCGTCGTGTCTCACCGGGGCGAGGGCCAGGCCGCTGTCGACCGGGGTGTTGGCCGGGTCGGGGTCGGTGCCGCCCCGGGCCAGCAGGCGCAGGAAGTGCGACTTGCCGGTGCCGTTGGCACCGAGCACCGCCACCCGGTCGCCGTACCAGATCTCCAGGTCGAACGGGTAGGTCAGGCCGTCCAGTTCGAGCTGTTCGCAGACCACCGTCCGCTTGCCGGTCCGCCCGCCACCCAGCCGCATTCGGATGTCCTGGTCCTTCGGCGGTACCGGCGGCGGCCCGGCCTCCTCGAACTTACGCAGCCGGGTCTGCGCGGCGTGGTAGCGCGACGCCATCCCGTCGTTGTACGCGGCCTTCTGCTTGTACATCAGCATCAGCTCGCGCAGCTTCTGGTGCTCCTCGTCCCAGCGGCGGCGCTGCTCGTCGAGCCGCGCGTGCCGGGCCACCCGGGCGTCGTACCAGCTCGCGAAGCCGGCCGGGTGGGTCCAGGCCGAGCCGCCCTCCACGGCCACCACCCGGTCGCTGCTCTGCGCGAGCAACTCCCGGTCGTGCGAGACGTAGAGCACCGACTTCACCGACTCGCGGAGCCGCCGCTCCAGCCACCGCTTCCCGGGTACGTCGAGAAAGTTGTCCGGCTCGTCGAGAAGCAGCACCTCGTCGGTGCCGCGCAGCAGCAGTTCCAGCGCGAACCGTTTCTGCTGCCCGCCGGAGAGGGTCCGGACCGGACGGTCCCGGCAGGCATCCCAGGACAGGTCGAGCACGATGGTGGCGACGGTGTCGAAGAGCACCTCCGCGTCGTACCCGCCGGACTCGCCCCAGGCGGCCAGCGCGTCCGCGTACGCCAGTTGGGCCTTCCCGGCGGCGGTGCTGTACTTCCCGCGCACCTCGGCCGTCCGCAGCGCCGCCTCGGTCTCGGCGAGCCGTCGCCCGGCGGCCTGCAACGACGGTGGGGAGAGGGAGAGCGCCAGGTCGGCGAGGGTCGTCTCGTCGCCGATCATGCCGATGAACTGGCGCATCACCCCGAGCCCGCCGAACCGGGCGATGGCACCGACCTGTACCGGCAGGTCGCCGGCGACCATCCGCAACAGGGTGGTCTTACCGGCCCCGTTCGGCCCGACCAGGGCCACCTTGGCGCCCTCACCGACCCGGAACGACACGTCGGTGAAGAGTTCCCGACCGTCCGGCAGCGTGTGCGCGACCCCGGCGACGTCCACGTATCCCACGCCGGCATCCTGCCGGAGCGGCCCGCACGGGCGACAGCCAATTACCGGGTGATCCGCAGGACGCGGTACCCCTTCTGGCTGGCGTGCCGGGTGACCTGCCAGCCCTGCTCCACCAGCCACTGGTGCAGCGAGTCGCCGCCCAGGTGCCGGGCGACCACCAGCCAGCCCACCCCGTCCGGGGCCAGCCGGGGCAGCCAGCGGCGCAGCAGTTCGTGCAGCTCGGCCTTGCCGATCCGGATCGGCGGATTGGACCAGAGCTGGGCGAAGGTGACCTCGTCCGGTACCTCCTCGGGGGCGACGACCCGGACCCGTTCGGCGACGCCGGTCCGTTCGGCGTTGGCCGCCGCCAGGTCCCGGGCCCGCGCGTTGACGTCGACCGCCCAGACGGTCGCCCGGGGCGCCTCGGTGGCCAGCACGCAGGTGATCGGTCCGTAGCCGCAGCCGAGGTCGAGCAGCGGGCCGTCCGTCGCGGCGGTCGGCAGGTCAGCCTTGCGCAGGAGTACGGCGGTACCGGGGTCGAGGCGGCCGGCAGAGAAGACCCCGCCGGCCGAGGCGAGGGCGTAGTCCCGCCCACCGGCGGAGAACCCGATCTCCCGTTGGTGGGTGGCGGTGCTGGGCTCGGCGCTGAAGTAATGGTCCCCGGTCACGCCTGGCATTCTCGCCTATCCGACACCGGCCACCACAATTCACCAGTTGCACGACTGAAACGCACGAAGCAACTACTCTCTGCAACATGGTCCATCGCCCGGAGTCCGACGAGGAACCGCTCACCATGTTCGACGCCGATCGTGCCGCCGGGCCAGCGGGACCGGTTCCCCCGCTCGGTCCCGCACCGGCCCGCTTCCCGACCCCGGCGCTGCCGCGGATACGGCGTGCGCCGTCGACGACCCGACCTGCTCCGCTGGAGCCGGCCGTCCGACCGGCACGGCGAACCGTTCCCGCCCCCGTCCCGCCCGACATCACGTCGGGGCAGGACTCCACGTCGGGGCAGGACACCACGCCGGGCCCCGACACCGCGTCACGACAGCCTGCCATGCCGGTCCCGCCGGCCGTTCCCGTTCCGGAGCCGGATCCCCCGGCAACCGTCCGGGCCTCCGCCCCGGTAACGCCGATGGCCCCGGTAACGCCGGTGACGCCGGTGACGCCGGTGACGCCGATGGCCCCGGTAACGCCGATGGCGCCGATGACGCGGATGACGCCGATGGCCCCGGTGCCGGTGCCGGCACCCGTCCCGGATGCCGCTCCCCCGGTACCGGTCCGGGCGTCGGCACCGGTGTCGCCGGCGGTCTGGCCACCTTCGGCCCTGTTGACGGACCTGCTGGCCACCAACGGTCGGGAGCGGGGCACCGGGGCCGACGAACGTACCGGCCACCGGCGCAGTCGCGGGGCCATCGTGGCAACCGCCGCGCTGCTCGTACTGGTGGCTGGGAGCGCCGTGACCGTCCCGCTGCTCATCGGCAACAGCCGGACACCGGATCCGGCGCCCCCGGCGGCGGCACCCCCCACCGACCCCATCTTCGGGGACGTGATGCCGGACGACCTCCAGTCGCGGACGGTCGACCCGCAGCCGCTGACCGCGAAGGAGGTCTTCCCGGCCCGCGACCTGGTGGTCACCGACGGCGGGCCGGCGTACCGGGTGCTGAAGACGCATTCGAGTGCCAGCTGCGGGGTCGCCGCGACCGGGGCGATCAACGACCTGCTCAAGCAGCTTGGCTGCAACCAGGTGGTACGCGGCACCCTGCGCACCCCGGACGGGACCTACCTGATGACGGCCGGTCTGTTCAACCTGGCCGACCGGGACGGTGCCGAGCAGGCCCGGGACCGGATCAAGTCCCTGGTGGACCGCCGCGAGGGCCGTTTCCAGGGCATGCCGGCAGGTCGGGGCACGGAGGCGGTGGCCCGGTCCTCGGCCCGGGTCGGCTGGCAGGCGCAGGGCCACTACCTGGCCTACTGCGTGGTGGCCCGGGCGGACGGGAAGAGCATCCGGTCCGGTGACCAGACCACCCGGAACATCCTCACCGACCTGCTCGAAGGACACCTGCGACAGGGCGTGCTGGCCCGGCGGGTGGGCACCGGCACCGCAGCTCCGGGCAACTGACTGGCCCGCACCGCGACTCGGAAACCTGACCCCGCCCGCGCCACGGCTCGGAAACCTGACCGGCCCGTGGCGTCGGGTCCGCGCCGTCCGGCCGGTCCCGCCTGACCGGTCAGCTCTGCGCGGGCAGGCGCAGCCGGCGGGTGAGCTCGGCGCGCCGGGCGTACCCGGCCGGATCGTCGGGATAGCCGACGGCCACCAGGGTCAGCCCGTGGGCCGGCGCGACCGTCACCTCGCTGGCCCGCTCCTGCCGGCGGAGCAGACCGGCCGGCCAGCCGACCGGCCGCCGACCGTCCCCGACCACCAGCATCGCACCGACCAGGCTGCGCACCATGGCCTGGCAGAAGGCGTCCGCCTGCACGGTGGCGACCAGGATCCCGTCCGGGTCGCGCCGCCAGTCCAGCCGGGTCACCTCGCGCAGCGTGGTGGCGTTCTCCTTACGCCGGCAGTACGCCACGAAGTCGTGTTCCCCCACCAGCCCGGCTGCGGCGGCGTTCAACGCGGCCAGCTCCAGCGGCCGCTGCCAGGCGATGATCTCGTGCCGGCGCAACGGCTCCACCCCGTACGGGGCGTCGCTGACCCGGTACTCGTACCGGCGGAACATCGCCGAGAACCGGGCGTCGAAGTCGGCCGGCACCTCGGTCAGGGCGCGTACCCGCACGTCGGTGGGGAGCAGGCCGGCGAGCCGGCGCAGCAGCGAACCGCCGAACTGCTCCCAGACCGTGGCGGGCAGGTCGACGTGACAGACCTGCCCGGTGGCGTGTACCCCCGCATCGGTACGCCCCGCCACGGTCAGCCCGGTGGCCGTACCCGCACCGAGGATCCGGGCCAGGGTGTCGGTGAGGACCCCGGCGACGGTACGCCGATCGGGCTGGGCGGCCCAGCCGGAGAAGTCCGTACCGTCGTAGGCGACGTCGAGCCGTACCCGGGTCTGCCCGTCCATCTTCCCGCCTCCATACATGGGTCGGGCCCGACACCCCCTGAAGGGATGCCGGGCCCGACGGTGCCCGAAATCAGGCCTTGTTCTCGGTGGCCTCGTCGCTGTCCCCGCGGGCCTCGGCGGTGTCGCCGGAGGCCGACTCCGGCGCGTCGGCGTCCTGGTCGGCCGAATTGGCCGCCGGGGTCTCCTCAGTGGGGGCGAGCGCCTCGACCTTGTCCTGCTGCGCCGCCTTGCGCGCCGCCGACTTCTTGTTCGCCTTGGGCTCGGCGACGGTCAGCTCCTCGACCAGCTCGATGATCGCCATCGGAGCGGCGTCACCCTTGCGCGGACCGGTCTTCACGATCCGGGTGTAGCCGCCGTTGCGGTTGGCGAACCGGGGCGCGATCTGGTCGAACAGGGTGTAGACCACGTCCTTGTCCCGGACGACGCCGAGTACCCGGCGACGCGAGGCCAGGTCACCGCGCTTGGCCTTGGTGATCAGCTGCTCCGCGAGCGGGCGCAGCCGCTTGGCCTTGGTCTCGGTGGTCTTGATCTTGCCGTGCTGGAACAGCGCGGTGGCCAGGTTGGCCAGCATCAGCCGCTCGTGCGCGGGGCTGCCGCCGAGGCGGGGACCCTTGGTGGGCGTGGGCATGGTTGGTGCGCTCCTCAGTAGTGGCAGCGGATCTAGAGCTGCTCGGTCTCGCGGTAGTCGTCGGTGTCGTAGTCCGCCTCGCCGAAGGTGTCCACGACGTGTGCCGGGTCGAAGTTCGGGGCCGAGTCCTTCAGCCCGAGACCCATCCCGGCGAGCTTCATCTTGACCTCGTCGATCGACTTCTGACCGAAATTCCGGATGTCGAGGAGGTCGGCCTCCGTACGCCCGATGAGCTCACCAACGGAGTTGATGCCCTCGCGCTTGAGGCAGTTGTAGGAGCGGACGGTCAGGTCCAGCTCCTCGATCGGCAGAGCCAGGTCGGCCGCGAGCTGCGCGTCCTGCGGCGACGGCCCGATGTCGATACCCTCGGCGGTCTCGTCCAGCTCCCGGGCCAGCCCGAAGAGCTCGACCAGCGTCGAGCCGGCGGAGGCCAGCGCGGTACGCGGGCCCATCGACGGCTTGGTCTCGACGTCGATGATCAGCCGGTCGAAGTCGGTCCGCTGCTCGACACGGGTGGCCTCCACGCGGTAGGTCACCTTGAGCACCGGCGAGTAGATCGAGTCGACCGGGATCCGACCGATCTCCGCACCGGCCTGCTTGTTCTGCGCGGCCGTGACGTAGCCCCGACCCCGCTCGACGGTCAGCTCCATGTCGAGCCGGCCCTTGCCGTTGAGGGTGGCGAGCTTCAGGTCCGGGTTGTGCACCGAGACGCCGGCCGGGGGCTGGATGTCACCCGCGGTCACGTCACCCGGGCCCTGCTTGCGCAGGTACATGCTGACCGGCTCGTCGTGGTCGGAGCTGACGCAGAGCTCCTTGACGTTCATGACGAGCTCGACCACGTCCTCCTTGACACCGGGGATCGTGGTGAACTCGTGCAGCACGCCGTCGATCTTGATCGAGGTGACGGCCGCACCCGGGATCGACGACAGCAGCGTACGCCGCAGCGAGTTCCCCAGGGTGTAGCCGAAGCCCGGCTCCAGCGGCTCGATGGTGAACCGGGACCGGGTCTCGTTGATCGACTCCTCGGAGAGGGTCGGTCGCTGGCTGATGAGCATGCCTTCTCTTTTCTTCCGGGGCGCCCGCTATATGACGCCCACGACACAACTGTTCCGGTGGCCCGCCCCGAAGGGCGGGCCACCGCAACGAGCCCCTACTTGGAGTAGAGCTCGACGATCAACTGCTCCTGGACCTGCGTGTCGATGACCTGCCGGGCCGGGAGCGAGTGCACCAGGATCTTCATCTGGCTGGGGATCGCCTCCAGCCAGGCCGGCACCGTCCTCGAACCCGCCTCGGCCTGCGCCACCTGGAACGGCGTCAGCTCCTTGGACTTGCCCCGGACCTCGACGATGTCGTGCTCCTTGACGCGGTACGACGGGATGTCGACCTTCTTGCCGTTGACCGTGAAGTGGCCGTGCTTGACCAACTGCCGGGCGTGGTCACGGGACTTGGCGAAGCCAGCCCGGTAGACCACGTTGTCCAGCCGCGACTCCAGGATCTGCAGGAGGACCTCACCGGTCTTCGCCTGCTTGGCGACCGCCTCCTCGTAGTACCCGCGGAACTGCTTCTCCAGCACGCCGTAGACGCGGCGGGCCTTCTGCTTCTCGCGGAGCTGGAGCAGGTACTCGGTCTCCTTGGTCCGGCCGCGACCGTGCTGCCCGGGCGGGAACGGCCGGGACTCGAACGGGCACTTCGGGCCATCGCACTTGCTGCCCTTGAGGAACAGCTTCATCTTCTCCCGCCGGCAACGGCGGCAGTCAGCACCGGTGTAACGAGCCATCTCTCTCTAACCTCTCAGACCCGGCGACGCTTCGGCGGACGGCATCCGTTGTGCGGCTGCGGGGTGACGTCGGCGATCTGGCCGACCTCCAGCCCGACCGCCTGCAGCGAACGGATCGCGGTCTCCCGGCCGGAGCCGGGGCCCTTGACGAACACGTCGACCTTGCGCATGCCGTGCTCCATGGCCCGACGCGCGGCGGCCTCGGCGGCCAGCTGCGCGGCGAACGGAGTCGACTTGCGGGAGCCCTTGAAGCCCACCTGGCCCGCGGAGGCCCAGGAGATGACCGCACCGGCCGGGTCCGTGATGGACACGATGGTGTTGTTGAAGGTGCTCTTGATGTGCGCCTGCCCGTGGGCGACGTTCTTGCGTTCCTTGCGCCGGACCTTCTTGACGGCGGCCCCGGCACGAGCCTTCGGTGGCATAAGTCTGTGCGCTCCTAATTACTTCTTGCCGGGCTTCTTCTTGCCGGCGACGGTCCGCTTCGGGCCCTTACGGGTACGAGCGTTGGTACGGGTCCGCTGGCCCCGGACGGGGAGGCCCCGACGGTGCCGGATGCCCTCGTAGCAACCGATCTCGACCTTGCGGCGGATGTCCGCAGCGACCTCGCGGCGCAGGTCGCCTTCTACCTTGTAGTTGGCCTCGATGTGATCGCGGAGCTGCACGAGCTCCTCGTCGGTGAGGTCCTTGGCGCGCTTGTCCGGAGAGATGCCGGTGGCGGCGAGAGTCTCGACCGCGCGGGTCCGACCGACCCCGAAAATGTAGGTGAGCGCGATCTCCATCCGCTTGTCGCGGGGGAGGTCCACGCCGGCTAGACGTGCCATGTGCGGGCGTACTCCTCAGTTTCTGTTGCGGAGGTCTATGCCCGACCCACCCCGCTCCGACCGTTCCGGTCCGCCGTGGCTGGCGCCACGGCGCGACCCGGAAGAGTCGCTGCCCGAGCGGGCCCCGGCCTCCGACCGGGGGTCAGCCACGAGGAGTACGTGTCGCGAGGACGCGCAGCTCGTGGCTGGGACGAGCTTGTGTGGTGTGATCTGCTACGGCACGGCTGTACCGCCGGCGGGCCTACCGGCCGACCGCGCGGATGTCAGCCCTGCCGCTGCTTGTGGCGCGGGTCGGTGCAAATGACCATGACCCGGCCGTGCCGGCGGATGATCCGGCACTTGTTGCAGATCGGCTTGACGCTCGGCTTGACCTTCACGGTTGCCTTACTTCCCATCTGGCCCGGTACGCGCGCGAGAGCGCCACCGGACGTCGAAGACGGACACGGAAAACCCGGCCGCCCGTCAGGACACCAATTACTTGTAGCGGTAGACGATGCGCCCGCGGGTCAGGTCGTACGGCGAGAGTTCGACGACGACCCGGTCCTCCGGCAGGATGCGGATGTAGTGCTGCCGCATCTTGCCGCTGATGTGAGCCAGCACCTTGTGTCCGTTCGCGAGTTCCACCCGGAACATAGCGTTCGGCAGAGGTTCGATGACCCGACCCTCGATCTCGATGGCTCCGTCTTTTTTCGGCATGTCCTCCGCTGTCCTGACGTCGGTTTCTCCGGACGGCCCCACAACGTCTTACACGGGCATCCGACCTGAGGTCGGGCACCCGAGCCAGCCGCGGCTCCGAGTCCCACCGAAGCGCGGGGTGGGCATGCCGGAGTGGACGCTGTGCGCCGATCTGACAGTGTACGCGCGCCGGAAGGCCGCCGCCAAACCGACCCACACCTGTTCCGGTGAAACCCCCAAAAAGGGGGAAATCTCCGCCGGTAGCAGCCCGGCTAGCCGGTGCCCCGCCGCACCGGGCCGGTCGGCCGCCTGGCGGCTGGTGGATCAGCGGTTCCGCTTGCCGGACTTCTTCCCCTTGCCCTTGCCCTTCCGCTCGGAGCGCCACCGCTGCGGTTCGCCCTTGGCGATCCCGGTCACCGTGCGCACCGCCAGCACCGCGCCCCACGGGCCGATCACCCAGCCGGGCCAGAAGTAGAGCAGATCGGTGGTGAGCGCCGAGGTGACCAACCAGATGGCCACCACGATCGCGGTCACCCGCAGCCAGGTCCCCCACACGTCGAAGAGCCAGGGGCCCATGCCCCCACCGACGGCCGGCCCGGAGATGGAGGTCGGGGTGACGACCTCGGCCGACGCCGCCGGCACCACCGCCGACCGCTCCAGCGGCACGGTACCGGGCAGATCGGTGGTCAACGCGTTCAGTTCGCCGTAGGTGCGCGCGTCGTAGGCCCGCCGCAGCCGGTCGTCGTACTCGTCGAGGCCCAGCCGGCCCTCGTTGAGCGCGAGCCGGAGCCGCTCGGCCACCGCCTCACGGTCCACGTCCGCCGCCCGCATCTCGTCCCGCCCATTCATGGTTACGAGCATGCCATCGACGTACCACCGGGGTGGTACCGGGCCGGGCGTCGTCCCGGGTACGCCGATGGTCAGACCACTGCCGGATCCACCGACTGCCGGCCGGTGACCAGGTCACCCAGTCGGGCCCGACCGCCGTCCGGTGCGGTCAGCACCCAGACCCCGTCCTCCAGCAGCGCCATGGTGTGCTCGACGTGCACGGCCATCGACCCGTCCCGGGTCACCACCGTCCAGCCGTCGGCCAACTCTGCCGTCCGCGGCGAACCCATGGTGATCATCGGCTCGATCGCCAGAGCCATCCCCGGCACCAGCCGGGGTCCCTTACCCGGCCGACCGTGGTTGAGCACGTGCGGGTCCTGGTGCATTTCGGTACCGATGCCGTGCCCGCCGTACCCGTCGACGATGCCGTACCGGCCGGCCCGGCGTACCGCGTTCTCCACGGCGTGCGAGATGTCGGTGAGCCGGCCCTTGCCGCTGGCCGCGCCCCGGGCCGCCGCGCCGATCCCGGCCCACATCGCGTCCTCGGCGACCTCGGCCATCCGGAGCAGCTCCGGCCCGACCTCACCGACGCCGACCGTGATGGCCGCGTCGCCGTGCCAGCCGTCGAGCACCGCACCGCAGTCGATCGAGATGATGTCACCGTCGGCGAGCACCTGCTGCGGCGACGGGATGGCGTGCACGATCTGCTCATTGACCGAGGAGCAGATCGAGGCGGGGAAGCCGTGGTAGCCCTTGAACGACGGCACCGCGCCCGCGCCCCGGATCACCGACTCGGCGATCGCGTCGAGATCGGCGGTGGTCACCCCGGGCGCGACAGCCTCGCGCATCCGGGCGAGCGCAGCCGCCACCACGAGCCCGGCGGCCCGCATCTTCTCGATCTGCTCGGGGGTCTTCAGCTGGATGTCCAGCTGGGGACGACGCATGGAGCCGTTACCTTTCGCCTGCGGAGGTGCGGGGCGTGTCGATGGACCCGCCCCGCCTTCCGACTCTATCCGCCGTACGACCGCAGGGCGTCGATGGCGCGGACGGTCACGTCCTCCACCGGGCCGGTGGCGTCGATCCCGACCAGCTTGCCCTGGGCGCCGTAGTAGTCGACCAGCGGCGCGGTCTTGTCGGCGTACTCCCGGAGCCGCTCGGCGATCGTCTCGGCCTTGTCGTCGTCCCGCTGGAAGAGCGGGGCGCCGCAGCGGTCGCAGATGCCCTCCTGGGAGGGTGCGTCGAACTCGACGTGCCAGATCTTGCCGCATCCCCGGCAGGTACGCCGGCCGGAGAGCCGCCGGATCACCTCGTCGTCGTCGACGACCAACTCCAGCACCAGGTCCAGCGCGGTGCCGAGGTCAGCGAGGAGCTTGTCCAGCGCGGCGGCCTGCGGCGTGGTACGCGGGAAGCCGTCGAGCAGGAAACCCTCGGCGGCATCCGGCTCGGCGAGCCGGTCCCGGACCATGTTGATGGTCACCTCGTCCGGAACCAGCTTGCCGGCGTCCATGTACCGCTTCGCCTCGACGCCCAGCGGGGTGCCCTGGGAGACGTTGGCCCGGAAGATGTCCCCGGTGGAGATCTTCGGCACCGCCAGGTGCGCGGCGATGAACTCCGCCTGTGTACCCTTGCCCGCCCCCGGGGGGCCAACCAGAACGAGTCGCATCTACCGCAGGAACCCTTCGTAGTTCCGCTGCATGAGTTGGCTCTCGATCTGCTTCACGGTCTCCAGACCGACGCCGACCATGATGAGCACTGCAACGCCGCCGAACGGGAAGTTCTGGTACTGCTCGTTGTCGAGCCAGATGAAGAAGAAGTTCGGCAGGATCGAGATCAGGGCCAGGTAGAAGGCGCCCGGCAGGGTGATCCGGCTGAGGATGAAGTCGAGATACTCCGCCGTCGGCTTGCCCGGCCGGATACCCGGTACGAACCCGCCGTACTTCTTCATGTTGTCCGCGACCTCGGTCGGGTTGAACGTGATCGACACGTAGAAGTAGGTGAAGAAGATGATCAGCAGGAAGTAGACCGCGATGTAGATCGGCGCACTCGGGTTCGCCAGGTTGTTCTGGATCCACGCCTGCGTCTTGCCCGGGTTCGTCTGGTCGAAGAACTGCAGGGCGAGCTGCGGCAGGTAGAGCAGCGACGAGCCGAAGATGACCGGGATGACACCCGCCTGGTTGACCTTCAGCGGGATGTAGGTCGAGGTACCGCCGTACATCCGTCGGCCGATCATGCGCTTGGCGTACTGCACCGGGATCCGGCGCTGGGCCTGCTCGATGAAGACCACCAGCGTGATGATCACCAGAACCAGGAGCAGCACCAGGGCGAACATCCCCCAGCCCTTGCTGGTCTTGATCGCCCAGCCCTCGCTGGGCAGCCGGGCGGCGATCGAGGTGAAGATCAGGACAGACATGCCGTTGCCGACGCCACGGTCGGTGATCAGCTCGCCGAGCCACATGACCATGCCGGTACCGGCGGTCATCGTGATGACCAGGATGGTCAGGGTCAGCCAGTCCGGGATCCCGGTCCCCTCGGGGATGATCGGGAACTGGTCGCACTGGTTGTTGAAGAGCTGCCCGGAGCGGGCCAGCGCCACGAACGCGGACGCCTGGAGGATGCCCAGGCCCAGGGTCAGGTAGCGGGTGTACTGGGTGATCTTCGCCTGACCGGCCTGCCCCTCCTTGCGGAGCTGCTCCAGTCGGGGGATCACCACCGTCAGCAACTGGAGGATGATCGACGCGGTGATGTACGGCATGATGCCGAGCGCGAAGACCGAGAGTGACAGCAGTGCGCCGCCGGAGAAGAGGTTCAGCAGGTTGAAGACCCCGGTACCGGTCTCCAGGGTGTCGAGGCACTTCTGCACGTTGCCGTACGAGACACCCGGGCTGGGCAGCGTCGCACCGAGCCGGTAGACCGCGATGATGCCTACTGTAAACAGCAGCTTCTTGCGCAGGTCAGGCGTGCGGAACGCACTGAGAAAGGCGGAGAGCAACTTCTTCCTCCTGCGCGAGGCGGGCCGCCGGATGACCCTGGCGGGGCGGGGTGGTGTCGGGCGGACTGCCCGATATCCATAGCTGGGAACGGACTCTAACAGTCCAGCACGTTCCCGGGCAGGCCTGCCCGGGAAGATATACCAGTTCCGATTTTACCGGAGCCACCGGCTCCGGGTAGACCGTGGCGCCCGCCAGTCCGAGAGAACTGAGCGAGCGCCACGTCGCTATCGCATTACAGCTCGGTGACCGAGCCACCGGCAGCGGTGATCTTCTCCTTGGCCGACGCACTGAACGCGTGCGCCGAAACCTGGAGCGCCACCCCACCGAGGTCGCCGGTGCCGAGGACCTTCACCGGCTGACCCTTGCGGACCGCGCCGGCGTCGACCAGCTCCTGCGGGCCGATCTGGCCGCCGTTCGGGAACAGCTCGGCCAGCCGGTCCAGGTTGACCACCTGGAAGACGACCTTGAACTTGTTCTTGAAGCCCTTCAGCTTCGGCAGTCGCATGTGGATGGGCATCTGCCCACCCTCGAACGCCGCCGAGATGTTCTTCCGGGCCTTGGAACCCTTGGTACCGCGACCAGCGGTCTTGCCCTTCGAACCCTCACCACGACCCACCCGGGTCTTGGCGGTCTTCGAACCGGGCGCCGGGCGCAGGTGGTGGACCTTGATCGTCATTACTCGACCTCCTCGACCTTCACGAGGTGGTTCACCGCGAAGATCATGCCCCGAATCTCGGGACGGTCCTCCTTGACCACCACGTCGTTGATCCGCTTCAGGCCGAGCGACCGCAGGGACTCCCGCTGGTTGTGCTTGGCACCGATCTCGGACCGGACCTGGGTGACCTTAAGACGTGCCATCAGGACGTCACCCCCGCCCGGGCAGCCAGCATGGCGGCCGGCGCGACGTCCTCGACCGGCAGGCCGCGACGAGCCGCGACCGCCTCCGGGGACTCGAGACCCTTCAGAGCCGCGACGGTGGCGTGCACGATGTTGATCGGGTTCGACGAACCGAGGCTCTTGGAGAGCACGTCGTGGATACCCGCGCACTCCAGCACGGCACGCACCGGGCCACCGGCGATGACACCCGTACCGGCGCTGGCCGGCTTGAGCAGCACCACGCCGGCCGCGTCCTCGCCGGTCACCGGGTGCGGGATCGAGGCGCCGATCCGCGGCACCTTGAAGAAGTGCTTCTTGGCCTCCTCGACGCCCTTGGCGATGGCCGCGGGCACCTCCTTGGCCTTTCCGTAGCCCACGCCGACCGTGCCGTCGCCGTCGCCCACGATCACCAGGGCGGTGAAGCTGAAGCGACGACCACCCTTCACAACCTTGGCGACACGGTTGATCGCGACGACCCGCTCAAGGTGCGGGGTCTTCTCGACGGGCGCGTTTCCGCGGCCGCCCTCACGGCGGTTGTCGCGGCGACCACCCTCGTTGCCACCGGACCCGCCGCCACGGCGCTGTTGACCTGGCATCAGCAGCCTTCCTTCTCTCTCGTGACGGGGTTGTTAGAAGTCGAGCCCGGCTTCGCGGGCGGCGTCGGCCAGGGCGGCGATTCGCCCCGCGTACCGGTTGCCACCGCGGTCGAAGACGACCTTGGAGACACCGGCGGCCTTGGCCCGCTCGGCGAGGAGCGTGCCGACCTTGCCGGCCAGGGCGCTCTTGTCGCCTTCGGCACCGCGCAGCGACGCGTCCATGGTCGACGCCGAGGCCAGGGTGTGCCCCTTGGTGTCGTCCACGATCTGGGCGTTGATGTGCCGCAGCGAACGGGTGACGACCAGGCGCGGACGCTCGGCCGAACCGCTGACGTTCTTGCGGACCCGGAAGTGCCGACGCGCCCGCCCGATGGCGCGCTTGGCGGCGACGCCGCGACGGCGCTTGAGCAGCGTGGCGGTCACTTCTTACCTGCCTTTCCAGCCTTGCGGCGGATGACCTCGCCCTGGTACTTGACGCCCTTGCCCTTGTACGGCTCCGGCGGACGGATCTTCCGGATGTTGGCGGCGACCTCACCGACCTGCTGCTTGTCGATCCCGGCCACGTGGAACAGGGTCGGCCTCTCGACGGTGAAGGTGATGCCGTCCGGCGCCGGGACGAGCACCGGGTGCGAGAACCCGAGCGCGAACTCCAGGTCGCTGCCCTTGGCGGTGACCCGGTAACCGGTACCGGCGATCTCCAGCGTCTTGCGGTAGCCCTCGGTCACCCCGATGATCATGTTCGCCACCAAGGTACGGCTCAGGCCATGCAGTTCCTTGGCCTTGCGCTCGTCGTTGGGCCGGTTGACGTGCAGCTGCCCGTCCTCGCCCCGCTCCGCCGTGATCGGCTCGGCCAGGGTGTGCGAGAGCTCGCCCTTGGGACCCTTGACCTTCACGGTCTGGCCCTCGATCGTGATGTCGACGCCGGCTGGTACCGGGATCGACTTACGTCCAATACGCGACATTTCTACCTGTCTCCCGTTACCAGACGAAGGCGAGGACTTCCCCGCCAACGCTCCGCTTGCGGGCCTGCCGGTCGGTCAGCAGACCCTGGGACGTCGAAATGATCGCCACGCCCAGACCGCCGAGCACCCGGGGGAGCCCGTCCGACTTGGCGTAAACCCGAAGACCGGGCTTGGACACACGCTTGATGCCGGCCAGGCTCCGCTCGCGGTTCTGGCCGTACTTCAGCTCGACGACCAGTCGCTTGCCGACGGCGCCCTCCTCGGGCTCCTCGACCGACCAGGTGGCGATGTAACCCTCAGCCTTGAGGACCTCGGCGATGTTCGCCTTGATCTTCGAGTAGGGCATCGTCACCCGGTCGTGGTACGCCTGGTTGGCGTTACGCAGACGCGTGAGCATGTCTGCGATCGGGTCGGTCATCGTCATGGATTTCGTCAGCCTTTCTCGCCGGGGTTCCCGGGGCGGTCAGCCCCGGGCCTACGGCGAAGAGCAATACCTAGTTGCCACGTTGCGATGCTGGGCCCCGACCGGCGGCCGGGGCGCGGTCGTCGCCCTTACCAGGAAGCCTTGGACACGCCCGGCAGCTCACCGCGGTGGGCCATCTCCCGGATGCAGACCCGGCAGAGGCCGAACTTGCGGTAGACCGCTTTCGGACGCCCGCACCGCTGGCAGCGGGTGTACGCGCGAACCGAGAACTTCGGCTTCGCGGCAGCCTTGAGGATCAGCGCCTTCTTGGCCATTGGCTCAGTTCTCCTTGAACGGGAAGCCCAGGAGCTTGAGCAGCGCCCGGCCCTCATCGTCGGTCTTGGCGGTGGTCACCACCGTGATGTCCATGCCCCGCTGACGATCGATCCTGTCCTGGTCGATCTCGTGGAACACCGACTGCTCGGTCAGACCGAAGGTGTAGTTGCCGTGACCGTCGAGCTTGCGCCCGTCCAGACCGCGGAAGTCGCGGATACGCGGCAGCGCGATCGACAGCAGCCGGTCGAGGAACTCCCACATCCGGTCGCCGCGCAGGGTCACCTTCGCGCCGATCGGCATGCCCTCGCGGAGCTTGAACTGCGCGATGGACTTGGTCGCCCGACGCACCTGCGGCTTCTGGCCGGTGATGGTGGCCAGGTCACGGACGGCGCCGTCGATCAGCTTGGCGTCCCGGGCGGCCTCGCCGACACCCATGTTGACGACGATCTTGACCATACCCGGCACCTGCATCGGGTTGCCGTAGTTGTACTGCTCCTGCAGCTTGGCCACGATCTCGTTGCGGTACCGCTCCTTGAGGCGCGGCAGGGCCTTCGTTTCAGTAGCCGTGCTCATCACAGGTCCTTACCGGTGCTACGCGCGATGCGGACCTTCTGGCCGTTGTCGTCGATCCGGTACCCGACGCGGGTCGGGTTGCCGTCGGAGTCCAGGACCTGCACGTTCGAGACGTGGATCGGGGCCTCCTGGGTGACGATGCCGCCGGTCTTGGCGCCACGCTGGGTGGTGCGGATGCGGGTGTGCTTCTTGACCCGGTTCACGCCCTCGACCAGGACCTTGTCCTGCCGCGGGTAGGCCGCGATGACCTTACCCTTGGCACCCTTGTCCTTGCCGGCGATGACGACGACCGTGTCGCCCTTCTTGACCTTCACGGTCACAACACCTCCGGCGCGAGAGAGATGATCTTCATGAACCGCTTGTCCCGCAGCTCACGGCCGACCGGGCCGAAGATACGGGTACCGCGCGGGTCCCCACCGTCCTTGATGATGACGGCGGCGTTCTCGTCGAAGCGGATGTACGAGCCGTCCGGGCGGCGCCTCTCCTTGGCGGTGCGGACGACAACGGCCTTGACCACGTCGCCCTTCTTCACACCGGCACCCGGGATGGCGTCCTTGACCGTGGCCACGATGACGTCGCCGATGCTCGCGTAGCGCCGACCGGAGCCACCGAGAACCCGGATGCACAGGATCTCCCGGGCACCCGTGTTGTCGGCGACGCGCAGTCGCGACTCCTGCTGAATCACGTCTATCTCCTATGTCTGCCGGTTCTCCGGCCGACTCGTCGTCGGCCGGAGCCTGGCGGAACCTGCGCCCGACTACCGCCGGGCGAGCTTGAAGCCTTCGCTACTTGGCCTTTTCGAGGATTTCCACGATCCGCCACCGCTTGGTAGCGGAGAGCGGACGGGTTTCCATGATCAGCACGCGGTCACCGATGCCGGCGGCGTTCTGCTCGTCGTGCACCTTCAGCTTGCTGGTACGGCGCATGACCTTGCCGTACAGCGGGTGCTTGACCCGGTCCTCGACCTCGACAACGACGGTCTTTTCCATCTTGTCGCTGACCACGAGCCCCTCGCGAACCTTGCGCTGGGCCCGCGGCTTCGCGGCGGTGGTGTTCTCGCTCATGATGCAGTCACCTCAGTCGGCGCGGCAGAGAGACCCAGCTCGCGCTCACGCATGATCGTGTAGATCCGGGCGATCTCCCGACGGATGACCTGCAGCCGCCGGTTGTTGTCCAGCTGACCGGTCGCGGCCTGCACGCGGAGGTTGAACAGCTCCGCCTTGGCCTCCCGCAGCTTCGCGACCAGCTCCTCGTCGGAGTGCTCACGCAGCTCGGCGGCCTTAACGCCCGCTGCCATCAGGATTCACCCACTTCGCGCGTAACAATGCGGCACTTCATCGGGAGCTTGTGGATCGCGCGACGCATCGCCTCTCGCGCAATCTGCTCATTGGGGAAGGACATCTCGAAGAGCACCCGCCCCGGCTTCACGTTCGCGACCCACCACTCGGGCGAGCCCTTACCGGAACCCATCCGGGTTTCGGCCGGCTTCTTGGTCAGGGCCTGGTCCGGGAAGATCGTGATCCAGACCTTACCGCCACGCTTGATGTGACGGGTCATCGCGATACGCGCCGACTCGATCTGGCGGTTGGTCACGTACGCCGGCTCGAGAGCCTGGATCCCGAACTCGCCGAACACCACCCGGTTACCACCCTTGGACGCGCCACTGCGGTCCGGGTGGTGCGGCTTGCGGAAGCCCTTCGGGGGCTTGCGCGGCATCAGCATCTGTCAGCCCTCCTGCTGCGTTTCTGCCGGAGCCGGCGCGGCGGCGACGGCAGCGCCGTCGGTCGACTCGCCGGTCGGGTTGTCGCCGCCCTGCGCGATCGTGCTGGCGGCAGCCCGCCCGGCCTCGGTCCCACCGGCGGTCGTTCCGGCAGAGCCGGACCGGCCACGACGGGGCCGCTCGGGACGGTCGCCACGCTCACGGCGCGGACGCGACGGGCCGGCCTCAGCCGGGGCCTCCCGGCCGGGAACGGCGTCGCCCTTGTAGATCCAGACCTTCACGCCGATCCGGCCGAAGGTGGTCCGGGCCTCGAAGAAGCCGTACTCGATGTTGGCCCGCAGCGTGTGCAGCGGAACCCGACCCTCGCGGTAGAACTCGGTGCGGCTCATCTCGGCGCCGCCGAGCCGGCCGGAGACCTGAACCCGGATGCCCTTGCAGATCGGGTTCTTCATCGCGGACTGCATGGCCTTACGCATGGCCCGACGGAAGCTGACCCGGCTGGAGAGCTGCTCGGCGACGCCCTGGGCGACCAGCTGCGCGTCCGACTCGGGGCTCTTCACCTCGATGATGTTCAGCTGCACCTGCTTGCCGGTGAGCTTCTCCAGCTCGCCCCGGATCCGGTCGGCCTCCGCACCCTTACGGCCGATGACGATGCCCGGCCGGGCGGTGTGGATGTCGACCCGGACCCGGTCCCGGGTGCGCTCGATGTCGACCTTCGAGATGCCGGCGCGCTCCAGGCCCTTGGACATCATGCGGCGGATCTTGACATCCTCGCCGATGTAGTCCTTGTAGAGCTTGTCCGCGAACCAGCGCGACTTCCAGTCGGTCGAGATGCCGAGCCGGAACCCGTGCGGGTGAACCTTCTGACCCATTACTCGGCACCCTCCGTCTTGCTCTGCGTGTCAGCGGCCTGCTGCTCCGGGGCCGCCTTCTGCGCAGCCGCGGCCTTCTTCGGCGCGGCCTTCTTCGGCGCCTTGGGCGCCACGGCCTCGACCACCATGGTGATGTGGCAGGTCCGCTTGCGGATCCGGTACGCCCGACCCTGCGCCCGCGGCCGGAACCGCTTCATCGTCGGGCCCTCGTCCACGAACGCCTCACTGACGAGCAGCGCATCGGGGTCCAGCCGCTCGTTGTTCTCCGCGTTGGCGATCGCGCTGGCGAGCACCTTGTACACCTGTTCGCTCGCGGCCTGCGGCGCGAACTGGAGCACCGTGAGAGCCTCCTTCGCGGGCAGTCCGCGGACGAGGTTGACCACCCGGCGCGCCTTCATCGGCGAGATGCGCACGTGCCGCGCAACCGCCCGCGCGCCCGGAAGCACCGGAGCGTCGCCCTTACCTGGCATCGCTGTAACCCCTTGATCCTCTATCCATGACTCGACCAATGTCCGGTCGGCATCGTCTGGCAGTGCGGTCCGCCGAACGGTGGACCGAACATGAGTCGGCCTTAGCGGCGGCGGCTCTTCCGGTCGTCCTTCTCGTGACCCTTGAAGGTGCGGGTCAGCGCGAACTCGCCGAGCTTGTGCCCGACCATCGCCTCGGTGACGAACACCGGGACGTGCTTGCGCCCGTCGTGCACGGCGATCGTGTGCCCCAGCATCTCGGGGATGATCGTCGAGCGCCGCGACCAGGTCTTGATGACGTTCTTCGAGCCCTTTTCGTTCTGCGTCTCCACCTTCTTGAGCAGGTGGTCGTCGATGAACGGGCCCTTCTTCAGGCTGCGAGGCATCTGTCAGCTCTCCTGTTAGCCGCGCTTGCGGGTGGCGTAGCGGCGGCGGACGATCAGCCGGTCGCTCGGCTGGCCCTTACGACGGGTGCGGCCCTCGGGCTTACCCTGCGGGTTGACCGGGTGGCGACCGCCGGAGGTCTTACCCTCACCACCACCGTGCGGGTGGTCGACCGGGTTCATGGCGACACCACGGACGGTGGGGCGCTTGCCCTTCCACCGCATCCGGCCGGCCTTACCCCAGTTGATGTTCGACTGGTCGGCGTTGCCGATCTCACCGATGGTGGCCCGGCAACGGACGTCCACCCGCCGGATCTCACCGGAGGGCATCCGCAGCGTGGCGTAGGCACCCTCACGGCCGAGCAGCTGGATGCCGACGCCGGCCGAACGGGCCAGCTTGGCGCCGCCACCCGGACGCAGCTCCACGGCGTGGACGCTGCTACCGACCGGGATGTTGCGCAGCGGCAGGTTGTTGCCCGGCTTGATGTCGGCGCCCGGACCGGACTCGACGGTGTCGCCCTGCTTCAGGTCCTTCGGCGCGATGATGTACCGCTTCTCGCCGTCGGCGTAGTGCAGCAGCGCGATCCGCGCGGTGCGGTTCGGGTCGTACTCGATGTGCGCGACCTTCGCCGGCACGCCGTCCTTGTCGACCCGCTTGAAGTCGATCAGACGGTACTGCCGCTTGTGTCCGCCACCGTGGTGCCGCGTGGTGATCCGGCCGTGGGCGTTGCGTCCGCCCTTCTTCGGCAGCGGGGCCAGCAGCGACTTCTCCGGAGTCGACCGGGTGATCTCAGCGAAGTCGGCGACGCTGGAGCCACGCCGGCCCGGCGTCGTCGGCTTGTACTTACGGATAGCCATTGTCTACACCCCTCAGCTGACCGGGCCGCCGAAGGCCTCGATGCGGTCACCGTCAGCCAGCTTCACGATCGCCCGCTTGGTCGCCTTGCGCTGGCCGTAACCGGTCTTGGTCCGCTTGCGCTTGCCTTCGCGGTTGAGCGTGTTCACCGTCAGGACGCGGACGTCGAAGATCTGCTGGATCGCGATCTTGATCTGGGTCTTGTTGGCGTCCGGGTGCACCAGGAAGGTGTACCAGTTGCGGTTGAGCTCGCTGTAGCTCTTCTCCGAGATGACCGGCGCCACGATGATGTCGCGCGGGTCGGCGATCGTGCTCACTTGCCACCCTCCTCGGTGGTCTCGGCCGGCACGCCCAGGAACTCGTCCAGGGCCTCCTTGGTGAAGACCACGTCGTCGGCCACCAGCACGTCGTACGTGTTGAGCTGGCCGGACTCGATCAGGTGCACCCGCGGCTCGTTGCGCAGCGACACCCAGTTCAGCTCGTCGGTGCTGCTCAGCACGACCAGGACCCGACGGGCCTCGGTCAGCTTGGCGAGCGTCGCCAGGGCGGCCTTGGTCGACGGCTTCTCGCCGGAGACGAAGGTCTCGATGACGTGCACCTGACCCGCGCGGGCCCGGTCGGAGAGGGCCCCACGCAGCGCGGCGGCCTTCATCTTCTTGGGGGTCCGCTGGCTGTAGTCGCGCGGCACGGGACCGTGCACGACGCCACCACCGGCGAACTGCGGAGCACGGATCGAACCCTGCCGGGCGCGACCGGTACCCTTCTGCTTGTACGGCTTCTTACCGCCGCCGGCGACCTCACCCCGGGTCTTGACCTTGTGCGTGCCCTGTCGGGCAGCCGCGAGCTGGGCCACCACGACCTGGTGCATCAGGGAGATGTTCGCCTGTACGTCGAAGATGTCCGCAGGCAGCTCGACCGAGCCGGTCTTCGCACCCTCGACGTTGTGCAGGTCAACGGTGGTCACTTGGCCCCACCCTTCTTCACCTTGGCCTTGGCCGCGGAGCGGACCAGAACCAGCGCGCCCTTGGGACCGGGGATGGCACCCCGGACGAGGAGCAGGTTGTTCTCGGTGTCGACCGCCTGGACGGTCAGGTTCTGCACGGTGTAGCGGACGCCACCCATCCGGCCGGCCATCCGTACGCCCTTGAAGACGCGACCCGGGGTCGCGCAGGCGCCGATCGAGCCCGGCGAGCGGTGCTTACGCTCGACACCGTGGCTCGCGCGCAGACCGTGGAAGCCGTGCCGCTTCATGACACCGGCGAAGCCCTTGCCCTTGGTCTTACCGGTCACGTCGACCGGAGCGCCCGGGGCGAACTGCTCGACGGTGACCTCCTGGCCGAGTGAGTACTCGGCCGCGTCGGCGGTGCGCAGCTCGACGATGTGCCGCCGCGGCGCCACGTCCGCCTTCGCGTAGTGGCCGCTCACCGGCTTCTTGACCTTGCGCGGGTCAATGACGCCGTACGCCAGCTGGACCGCCGAGTAACCGTCCTTGTCGGCGCTACGAACCTGGGTGACGACGCACGGGCCGGCCTGCACCACGGTCACCGGGACAACGCGGTTGTTGTCCCAGACCTGGGTCATGCCGAGCTTGGCGCCCAGGATCCCCTTAACTTGCCTGTCCATTAGTCCGGTCCCTACAGCTTGATCTCGATGTCGACGCCAGCCGGCAGGTCGAGGCGCATAAGCGAGTCGACCGTCTTCGGGGTCGGGTCGATGATGTCGATCAGACGCTTGTGCGTGCGCATCTCGAAGTGCTCGCGCGAGTCCTTGTACTTGTGCGGCGAACGGATCACGCAGAAACGGTTGATCTCCGTGGGCAGCGGCACCGGGCCTGCGACCTGCGCCCCGGTGCGCGTCACCGTCTCGACGATCTTCCGCGCCGAGGAGTCGACGACCTCGTGGTCGTAGGCCTTGAGCCGGATGCGGATCTTCTGTCCCGCCATGGTGGCTTCTGTTCCTTCTCTCGATGCCGCTGTGTTGCGGGCGCCTGCACCGGCTGGCACAGGCCCACTTCGCCGACCCCCGCGGTCGGGCGTGTCGCGCCCTGGGGCCAGACTCCGCCCCGGGGATCCGGAACGGCTCTGACCGCGCGGAGGGTCAAGGCGCCGATCGCGTCACCGCGACCTGGACGCCGTGCGGGGGTGGTTGACCATTGGGTAGTCAACCACCCCGCACGCGACGGTCTTCGTTGCCGGTGACCAGCTGGGCCGGACACCGAACGACGGACTGTCGTTACGCAACCTGACTAGTATGCCGTACGCAGAACAGCGACGCTAATCGGGGTTACCTAGCTCACTTGATGATCTTGGTGACGAACCCCGCGCCAACCGTGCGGCCGCCCTCACGAATCGCGAACTTGAGGTTCTCCTCCATCGCGATGGGCTGGATCAGCTTCACGGTCATCGTGGTGTTGTCGCCCGGCATGACCATCTCGGTGCCCTCGGGCAGCGTGACGACGCCGGTAACGTCCGTGGTCCGGAAGTAGAACTGCGGACGGTAGTTCTGGAAGAACGGGGTGTGCCGGCCACCTTCCTCCTTGGAGAGGATGTAGACGGTCGCCTCGAACTCGGTGTGCGGGGTCGTGGTGCCCGGCTTGACGACCACCATGCCGCGCTCGACGTCCTCGCGCTTGATGCCCCGCAGCAGCAGACCGACGTTCTCACCCGCGCGGGCCTCGTCGAGCAGCTTGCGGAACATCTCGATACCGGTGCAGACCGTCTTCTGCGACTTCTCGCGGATACCGACGATCTCCACCTCCTCGTTCGGCTTGAGCACGCCGCGCTCCGCGCGACCGGTGACGACGGTGCCACGACCGGTGATCGTGAAGACGTCCTCGATCGGCATCAGGAACGGCTTCTCGGTCTCGCGCTCCGGCTGCGGGATCGCGGTGTCGACAGCGTTCATCAGGTCCAGCAGCTTGCTGGTCCACTCGGGGTCACCCTCGAGGGCCTTCAGCGCCGAGACCCGGACGACCGGCAGGTCGTCACCCGGGTAGTCCTGGTTCGAGAGCAGCTCACGGACCTCGAGCTCGACAAGCTCCAGGAGCTCCTCGTCGTCGACCATGTCGCTCTTGTTGAGCGCCACGACGATGTACGGCACACCGACCTGACGGGCCAGCAGCACGTGCTCGCGGGTCTGCGGCATCGGACCGTCGGTCGCCGCCACCACCAGGATCGCGCCGTCCATCTGCGCGGCACCGGTGATCATGTTCTTGATGTAGTCAGCGTGACCGGGGCAGTCCACGTGCGCGTAGTGCCGCGCCTCGGTCTGGTACTCGACGTGCGCGATCGAGATCGTGATACCCCGGGCCTTCTCCTCCGGCGCCTTGTCGATCTCGTCGAACGGCGTGTACGGGTTCAGGTCCGGGAACTGGTCGTGCAGGACCTTGGTGATGGCCGCCGTCAGCGTCGTCTTACCGTGGTCGATGTGACCAATGGTGCCGATGTTGACGTGCGGCTTAGTCCGCTCGAACTTCGCCTTCGCCACTGGTGTCCTCCTGTGGACTTCTTGGTTCGTACGCCCGGCGCGCCACTCGGCGCTTAGGACTCTGTCGACAGCCTTTCCGGTCTCGCGACCGGAGAGCTTGTGGGTCTTGCGGCGGTGAAGCCTACAGGCCCGGTCTTCATGCGGTCCGACCGCGTCGGCCTCGGGTGGGTGGACCCACCCGGGGCCGACCCGGATCGTCCAGCTCGGGAACTACTCGCCCGTGGCCTTCGCGATGATCTCCTTCGCCACGTTCTGCGGAACCTCGGCGTAGGAGTCGAACTGCATGCTGTAGCTAGCCCGGCCCTGGGTCTTCGACCGCAGGTCGCCGACGTAGCCGAACATCTCCGACAACGGCACCAGGGCGCGGACGACGCGGGCACCGCCGCGCTCCTCCATCGCCTGGATGATGCCACGGCGGGAGTTGAGGTCGCCGATCACGTCACCCATGTTCTCCTCAGGAGTGGTGACCTCGACCGACATCATCGGCTCGAGCAGCGCGGGGTCGGCCTTGCGGGCCGCCTCCTTCATCGCCATCGAGCCAGCGATCTTGAACGCCATTTCCGACGAGTCGACCTCGTGGTACTGGCCGTCCACCAGGGTCAGCTTGACACCGACCAGCGGGAAGCCGGCCAGGATGCCGTACTGCATGGAGTCCTGGGCACCGGCGTCCACCGAGGGGATGAACTCCCTCGGGATACGACCACCGGTGACGGCGTTGACGAACTCGTACGTCGGGGCGTCGTTCTCCAGCGGCAGCGGCTCCAGGCTGATGATCACCCGGGCGTACTGGCCGGAACCACCGGTCTGCTTCTTGTGCGTGTACTCGACCTTCTCGACCTTACGGCGGATGGTCTCGCGGTACGCCACCTGCGGCTTACCGATGTTCGCCTCGACGTTGAACTCACGCCGCATCCGGTCGACCAGGATGTCCAGGTGCAGCTCGCCCATGCCGGCGATGACCGTCTGCCCGGTCTCCTCGTCGTTCTTCACCCGGAAGGTCGGGTCCTCCTCGGCCAGCCGCTGGATGGCGGTGCCGAGCTTCTCCTGGTCGGCCTTGGTCTTCGGCTCGATGGCGACCTCGATGACCGGCTCGGGGAAGGTCATCGACTCCAGGATGACCGGGTTCGCCGGGTCGCAGAGCGTGTCGCCGGTGGTGGTCTGCTTCAGACCCTGCACCGCGATGATGTCGCCAGCCTGGGCCGAGCCGCGCTCTTCCCGCTTGTTGGCGTGCATCTGGTAGATCTTGCCGATCCGCTCCTTGCGGTCCTTGGTGGAGTTCACCACCTGGGCGCCGGTCTCGACCGTGCCGGAGTAGACCCGGACGTAGGTGAGCTTACCGAGGTGCTTGTCGGTCTGGATCTTGAAGGCCAGGCCGGAGAACGGCTCGTTCTTCGACGGCTTCCGCTGCAGCGGCGTCTCGCCGTCGGTCGCGGTGCCCTCGATTGCCGGGATGTCCAGCGGCGAGGGAAGGTACGCCACGACCGCGTCGAGCATCGGCTGGATGCCCTTGTTCTTGAAGGCGGTACCGGTCAGCACCGGGTTGGCCTTGCCCGCGATCGTCGCGCGCCGGATCGCGCTGTGGATCTCCTCGACGGAGAGTTCCTCACCCTCGAGGTACTTCTCCATGATGGCGTCGTCGACGTCGGCGAGGGTCTCGAGCAGCTTCTCGCGCCACTCGTTGGCGGTGTCGACGAGGTCGGCCGGGATCTCCTCGATCGCGTAGTCCTCGCCCTTCTGGGTCTCACCACGCCAGGTGAGGGCACGCATCTGGACCAGGTCGACCACGCCGATGAAGTCGGACTCGGCGCCGATCGGCACCTGCAGCACCAGCGGGGTGGCCTTGAGCCGGTCGATCATCATCTGCACGCAGCGGAAGAAGTCGGCACCGGTCCGGTCGAGCTTGTTGACGAAGCACATCCGGGGCACGTTGTACTTGTCGGCCTGGCGCCAGACGTTCTCCGTCTGGGGCTCGACACCGGCGACACCGTCGTAGACCGCGACCGCACCGTCCAGGACCCGCAGCGACCGCTCGACCTCGACCGTGAAGTCGACGTGGCCGGGCGTGTCGATGATCTGGATCGTGTGGCCCTTCCACTCACACTTGGTGGCGGCGGAGGTGATGGTGATTCCCCGCTCCTGCTCCTGCTCCATCCAGTCCATGACGGCAGCGCCCTCGTGGACCTCACCGATCTTGTACGTGATGCCGGTGTAGAACAGGATCCGCTCGGTGGTCGTGGTCTTACCAGCATCGATGTGCGCCATGATGCCGATGTTGCGTACGTTGGCGAGCGCGTCTGCGGCGGCCACTTCAATCCCTACTTATCGTCGTCTCGACTCACCTGGTGGTGGTTCCGGGCGCCGCGCGGCGCCCGGAACCGGTGTCTTACCAGCGGTAGTGCGCGAAGGCCTTGTTCGACTCGGCCATCTTGTGGGTGTCCTCGCGCCGCTTGACGGCGGCACCCAGACCGTTGCTGGCGTCGAGCAGCTCGTTCATCAGCCGCTCGATCATGGTCTTCTCGCGGCGGGCCTTCGAGTAGGTCACCAGCCAGCGCAGACCGAGGGTGGTGGCCCGGGCGGGACGAACCTCGACCGGCACCTGGTAGGTCGCGCCACCGACCCGGCGGCTGCGGACCTCGAGGGTGGGCTTGACGTTGTCCATCGCCCGCTTGAGGGTGACGACCGGGTCGGTGCCCGACTTCTCGCGGCAGCCCTCCAGGGCGCCGTAGACGATGCGCTCGGCGAGCTGCCGCTTGCCGCGCAGCAGGATCTTGTTCACCAGCTGGGTGACCAGCGGCGAGTTGTACACCGGGTCAGCGACCAGCGGCCGCCGCGGAGCGGGTCCCTTGCGCGGCATGTCAGCTCTTCTCCTTCTTCGCGCCGTAGCGGCTGCGCGCCTGCTTGCGGTTACGGACACCCTGGGTGTCCAGCGAGCCGCGGACGATCTTGTAACGCACGCCCGGGAGGTCCTTGACCCGGCCACCACGTACGAGCACGATGGAGTGCTCCTGAAGGTTGTGGCCGACGCCGGGGATGTACGCCGTCACCTCGATCTGGCTGCTGAGCTTGACACGAGCGACCTTGCGCAGCGCCGAGTTCGGCTTCTTCGGAGTGGTGGTGTAGACGCGCGTGCACACGCCGCGCCGCTGAGGACTCCCCTTCAGCGCTGGCGTCTTGGTCTTACTCGTCTTCGCTTGGCGGCCCTTTCGGACCAGCTGCTGGATCGTGGGCACCGGGTTTCTCCGCTCCCTTCGGCCGCCACTGGGCGGCCGCGCCGTCTGCCGTAGCCGCCCTCATGGGCGACTCTCCTACATTCCGGCCAGGGCCCCCGGACGGGGTCCCGGCACCCGCGGTCGGGCGTGTCGCCCGATTCACGGTTCCGGCACGGACTCTCGCCCGCGTACCGGCTATCTCTCGGCACGCGTCGAGACGCGTGCCCTGTTCTTCGACTTTGTCGTGATCACCCTCAGTCGCCTGGACACCGCGACGAGCGCACGCACGAGTTGCCCGGGCAAGCCCGGGCACGAGGGAAAAGAGTACCTACCACAGCCGCGCGGGTCAAAACGGGGTGGTTGGGGAAAGCCGGCCGGCCTCCCCGTCGGATCCCGTGACGACCGCCCGCGATGAGCCCGCACGTCGGTGATGAGCAACTCCAGTAGCCCATTGTAACGCTCGGCCCGAACCCCTGACCGGCGGCCCCGGGCAAGCCGGCCACCCGCCCCGGCGCCCTGCCCCGGGTCAGCCGAGTTGGAGCAGGAGAGCGAGCCCGAGGCTGAGCACGGTCAGCACCAACCCCACCGCGCCACAGACGATACCGGCGATGGCCAGACCGCGCCCGGTGAAGCGGACCGCCGGCGGTGCCGCCGCCCGACGGATCTGCCGACGCCCCAGCAGGCCGGACACCACGCCGGCCAGGCCGGTGAGCACCCCGAGCAACGCGAAGGCTCCCCCGGCCCAGGCACCCCAGCCGCCCTGCGCGCCCAGCACGCCGAAGCAGCCCACCAGCACGGCGACCAGGATCGAGACGATTCCGGCGACCAGCGCCCCGATCGCCAGACCTGAGGTGACCGGCGCGACCTCCACCTGTACCAGACCGAAGGGGGTGCCCTCGACCGACGTCACCCGGCCCGGGGCCTGCCAGGCATCCCGGGGTGGTGCCGGCACCGGACCCCGGAACCCACCGGCGTGCGGAACACCGGGCGTGGGGACCGGACCGGGGTGGCCCGGCACGGCAGCGAACGGACCGGGATCGGCCTGGTGCGGACCGGGATGCCCCGGCACCGCCGATGAGACGGCCTGGCCCGGGTCCCCCGGTGGTGGGCCCGACACCCCCGGGTCGACCGGCCTCGCCCACTCACTCGGCGGCGGGCTGGCCGGCGACGCCCATCCGCCGGGCCGGTCCGCCCCGGTCGCCGAGACCTCTTCCGCCACGACATCCCCTCCGAGAACACGGATCACCGCCACGGTGACGCGACGGATCTCAGGTCAGGCTACCGCCGCCGGGGTAACGCACGACGGTTAGCTAGTCGACCGTGGGCGCGAAGTCCTGACCGACCGGCGTGCCGGCGTACTGCAGCAGCCCGACCACCAGCGCCGCCACCACCGCCGTGGCGGCCAGCGCGACGCCCGTCCAGGCCAGCCGCTCACCGCGCCGCAGCCAGGCCGCCCCGGTGAGGAAACCCCCCGACGCGTACGCCTCACGGCGCGCCTGCCGGGCCAGCCAGAGCCCGACCGTCGCCGGGACCAGCCCGGCCACGAAGAGCCCGGTCAGTGCCGCCACCAGGCCGAGGGCGAACACCGCTCGCGCCTTGGTGGAGCGGACCGGGTCCGGGTCCAGCGGATCCCGCAGAGGTGGACCGGACGGCACCAGCGGCATGGTCTGCACCAGGTAAGCCTACAAAGGCGACGGGCGCCCCGGGTGTCGAGCGGATCGACATCCGGGGCGCCCGTCGGCGCTGATCCTGATTAGCGGTACGACCCGAAGTCGAAGTCGTCCAGCGGAACAGCCTGGCCACTGGCCGGCCCGAAGCCGTAGTCGCTCTCCGGGTAGCCGGTCATCGAGTACACCTTGGCCTTCGCCTCCTCGGTGGGCTCGACCCGGACGTTGCGGTACTTGCTGATGCCGGTACCGGCCGGGATGAGCTTACCGATGATGACGTTCTCCTTCAGGCCGATCAGCGAGTCGCTGCGGGCGTGGATCGCCGCGTCCGTCAGCACCCGGGTGGTCTCCTGGAAGGAGGCCGCCGACAGCCACGAGTCCGTGGCCAGCGACGCCTTGGTGATACCCATCAGCACCGGACGACCGGCGGCGGGCTCGCCACCCTCGCTCACCAGTCGGCGGTTCTCCGACTCGAACAGCGCCCGGTCGACCAGCACGCCCGGCAGGAACTCGGTCGAGCCGGAGTCGATGACCGTCACCCGCTTGAGCATCTGCCGGATGATGATCTCGATGTGCTTGTCGTGGATGAGCACACCCTGCGAGCGGTAGACCTCCTGGACCTCCTGGGTCAGGTGGACCTGGACCGCCCGCGGGCCGAGGATCCGCAGCAGCTCGTGCGGGTCGATGGTGCCCTCGGTGAGCTTCTCGCCGACCTCGACGTGATCGCCGTCGTGGGCCCGCAGCCGGACCCGCTTGGAGATCTTGTCGTAGACGATCTCGTCGCTGCCGTCGTCCGGCACCACGATGATCTTCCGGGACCGCTCGCCGTCCTCGATCCGGATCCGGCCGGGGGTGTCGGCGATCGGCGCCTTACCCTTCGGCACCCGCGCCTCGAAGATTTCCTGGACACGCGGCAGACCCTGGGTGATGTCCTCACCGGCGACACCACCGGTGTGGAAGGTACGCATCGTCAGCTGCGTACCGGGCTCACCGATGGACTGGGCGGCGATGATGCCGACCGCCTCGCCGACGTCCACGGTCTTGCCGGTCGGCAGCGAGCGGCCGTAGCACGCACCGCAGACGCCCAGCTTCGACTCGCAGGTGAGCACGCTGCGGACCCGCACCGTGTCCACCCCGGCCGCGACGATCCGGTCGACCAGGATCGAGTTGAGGTCCGCACCCCGCTCGGCGACCACGGCCCCGTCCGGGCCCTTGATGTCGTCGGCCAGGGTCCGGGCGTGCACCCCGGTCTCGGCGTGCTCGTGCACCACCAGCTTGCCGTCGAGCCGCTCACCGACCTGCATGGTGATGGCCCGGTCGGTGCCGCAGTCCTCCTCGCGGATGATCACGTCCTGCGAGACGTCGACCAGACGACGGGTCAGGTAACCCGAGTCGGCGGTCCGCAGCGCGGTGTCGGCCAGACCCTTACGGGCACCGTGCGTGGAGATGAAGTACTCCAGTACGGACAGACCCTCCCGGTAGCTGGCCTTGATGGGCCGCGGGATGATCTCACCCTTCGGGTTGGCCACCAGGCCACGGATCGCGGCGATCTGGCGGAGCTGGAGCAGGTTACCGCGGGCGCCCGAGTTGATCATCTTCCACAGCGGGTTCTCCTGCGGCAGCGCGGTGTCCATCTCCTTGGCGACCTCGTTGGTCGCCTTGGTCCAGATCTCGATGAGCTCGCCGCGACGCTCCTCGGCGGTCATCAGACCACGCTGGTACTGCTTGTCGATCCGGTCGGCTTCCTTCTCGTACCGCTCCAGGATCTCCCGCTTGCGCGGAGGCGCGATGACGTCCTCCATGCCGATCGTCACGCCGGACCAGGTGGCCCAGTGGAAACCGGCCTCCTTGAGCCCGTCCAGGGTCGCGGCCAGCGCCACCTTCGGGAACCGCTCGGCGAGGTCGTTGACGATCGCGGAGAGCTGACCCTTGCGGATCTCGTAGTTCACGAAGCGGTAGCCCTGCGGCAGCGTCTCGTTGAACAGCACCCGGCCGAGCGTCGTCTCGACGGTCAGCGGCTCGCCCTCGGTCCAGCCCTCCGGCGCGGTCCACGGCTCGGCGCCGGCACCGTTGTCGACCCCGACCAGGCCCTTGAGCCGGATCTTGACCGGGGCCTGGAGGTGCAGCTCGCCGTTGTCGAACGCCATCCGTGCCTCGGCGTCCGAGCTGAACGCGCGACCCTCGCCCCGCTCGCCCTTGGTGAGGTGGGTGAGGTGGTAGAGACCGATGACCATGTCCTGGGTCGGCATGGTGACCGGCTTGCCGTCGGCCGGCTTGAGGATGTTGTTCGACGACAGCATCAGGATCCGCGCCTCGGCCTGGGCCTCGGCGGAGAGCGGCACGTGCACCGCCATCTGGTCACCGTCGAAGTCCGCGTTGAACGCGGTGCAGACCAGCGGGTGGATCTGGATGGCCTTGCCCTCGACCAGCTGCGGCTCGAACGCCTGGATACCCAGCCGGTGCAGGGTGGGCGCCCGGTTCAGCAGCACCGGGTGCTCGCCGATGACCTCTTCCAGCACGTCCCACACGACCGGCCGCTGCCGCTCGACCATCCGCTTGGCGGACTTGATGTTCTGCGCGTGGTTGAGGTCGACCAGCCGCTTCATCACGAACGGCTTGAACAGCTCCAGCGCCATCTGCTTGGGCAGGCCGCACTGGTGCAGCTTGAGCTGCGGACCGACCACGATGACCGAACGGCCGGAGTAGTCGACGCGCTTACCGAGCAGGTTCTGCCGGAACCGGCCCTGCTTGCCCTTGAGCATGTCGGACAGCGACTTGAGCGGGCGGTTACCCGGACCGGTGACCGGCCGGCCCCGACGGCCGTTGTCGAACAGCGCGTCGACGGCCTCCTGGAGCATCCGCTTCTCGTTGTTGACGATGATCTCGGGGGCACCGAGGTCGATCAGCCGCTTGAGCCGGTTGTTCCGGTTGATCACCCGGCGGTACAGGTCGTTCAGGTCGGAGGTCGCGAAGCGGCCACCGTCGAGCTGCACCATCGGACGCAGGTCCGGCGGGATGACCGGTACGCAGTCCAGCACCATGCCGAGCGGCGAGTTACGGGTGTTGAGGAACGCCGCGACGACCTTCAGCCGCTTGAGGGCACGGATCTTGCGCTGGCCCTTGCCGCTCCGGATGATCTCGCGGAGGTTCTCCGCCTCGGCCTCCAGGTCCATGTTCTGGACCAGGGCTTTGATGGCCTCGGCGCCCATGCCACCGGTGAAGTACTCGCCGAACCGGTCCCGGAGTTCGCGGTAGAGCAGCTCGTCGGTGACCAGCTGCTTGGAGTCCAGCTTGCGGAAGGTGTCGAGGACCTCGTCGAGCCGGTCGATCTCGCGCTGCGCCCGGTCGCGGATCTGGCGCATCTCGCGCTCGCCGCCCTCTTTGACCTTGCGACGCACGTCGGCCTTGGCGCCCTCGGCCTCCAGCTCGGCCAGGTCGGCCTCCAGCTTGGCGGCCCGCTTCTCGATCTCCGAGTCCCGGCTGTTCTCCGCCTGGCGCTTCTCGGCGAGGATCTCGTTCTCGATGGTCGACAGGTCGCGGTGCCGCGACTCGGCGTCCACGCTCGTGATCACGTACGAGGCGAAGTAGATGATCTTCTCAAGGTCCTTGGGAGCCAGGTCGAGCAGGTAGCCCAGCCGGCTCGGCACGCCCTTGAAGTACCAGATGTGGGTCACCGGCGCGGCCAGCTCGATGTGGCCCATCCGCTCACGGCGGACCTTGGACCGGGTCACCTCGACGCCGCAGCGCTCACAGATGATGCCCTTGAACCGGACCCGCTTGTACTTGCCGCAGTAGCACTCCCAGTCCCGCTGCGGACCGAAGATCTTCTCGCAGAAGAGCCCGTCCTTTTCCGGCTTCAGGGTGCGGTAGTTGATCGTCTCAGGCTTCTTGACCTCGCCGTGCGACCACTGACGGATGTCGTCGGCGGTGGCGAGACCAATGCGCAGCTCGTCGAAGAAGTTGACGTCGAGCACGTTAAGTGTCCCCTATGTCGTCGTCTGTATTGCTAGCTACTGAGTGGGGTTGGGGGCCGGGTGACCCGCGAGGGGATCAAGCCTGACCGTCCACAGCGAGGCATCCGGCCCCCAACCCGCAACCTCACACTTCCTCGACGCTGCTCGGCTCGCGCCGGGACAGGTCGATGCCGAGTTCCTCCGCCGCCCGGAACACCTCGTCGTCGGTCTCCCGCATCTCCAGGGCCACGCCGTCGCTGGAAAGCACCTCAACATTCAGGCACAGCGACTGCAGCTCCTTGAGCAGCACCTTGAACGACTCCGGGATGCCCGGCTCGGGGATGTTCTCGCCCTTGACGATCGCCTCGTAGACCTTGACCCGGCCCAGGACGTCGTCGGACTTGATGGTCAGCAGCTCCTGCAGGGCGTAGGCGGCGCCGTACGCCTGCATCGCCCAGCACTCCATTTCGCCGAACCGCTGGCCACCGAACTGCGCCTTACCACCGAGCGGCTGCTGGGTGATCATCGAGTACGGGCCGGTCGACCGAGCGTGGATCTTGTCGTCGACCAGGTGGTTCAGCTTGAGGATGTAGATGTAGCCGACCGCGATCGGGTCCGGCAGCGGCTCGCCCGACCGACCGTCGAAGAGCTGGGCCTTACCGGTCGCCCCGATCAGCTGCTTGCCGTCCCGGTTGGGCAGGGTCGACGCGAGCAGGCCGGAGATCTCCGCCTCCCGGGCACCGTCGAAGACCGGCGTTGCCACGTTGGTGTCCGGCTCCGACTCGTGCGCGTCGATCGAGCGCAGCGCCTTCTTCCAGTCGGCGTCGTCGCCCTCGACCTTCCAGCCCGTCTTGGCCACCCACCCGAGGTGGGTCTCCAGCACCTGGCCGATGTTCATCCGGCTCGGCACACCGAGCGGGTTGAGCACGATGTCGACGGGCGTGCCGTCCTCCAGGAACGGCATGTCCTCGACCGGAAGGATCTTGGAGATGACGCCCTTGTTGCCGTGCCGGCCGGCGAGCTTGTCACCGTCCTGGATCTTCCGCTTCTGGGCCACGTAGACCCGGACCAGCTCGTTGACCCCCGGCGGCAGCTCGTCGCCGTCCTCCCGGGAGAAGGTGCGCACGCCGATGACCGTGCCGGTCTCACCGTGCGGAACCTTCAGCGAGGTGTCCCGGACCTCACGCGCCTTCTCACCGAAGATCGCGCGGAGCAGCCGCTCCTCCGGGGTCAGCTCGGTCTCGCCCTTGGGCGTGACCTTGCCGACCAGGATGTCGCCGGGGACGACCTCGGCGCCGATCCGGATGATGCCGCGCTCGTCGAGGTCGGCGAGCATCTCCTCGCTGACGTTCGGGATGTCGCGGGTGATCTCCTCCGGGCCGAGCTTGGTGTCCCGGGCGTCGACCTCGTGCTCCTCGATGTGGATCGAGGTGAGCACGTCCTGCTGCACGAGCCGCTGCGACAGGATGATCGCGTCCTCGTAGTTGTGTCCCTCCCAGCACATGAAGGCCACGAGCAGGTTGCGCCCGAGTGCCATCTCGCCCTCGTCGGTACACGGACCGTCGGCGATGACCTGACCGGCCTCGACCCGGTCGCCTTCGAAGACCACCGGCTTCTGGTTCACGCAGGAGCCGGCGTTGGAACGGCGGAACTTGTGCAGCAGGTAGGTCCGACGGTGTCCGTCGTCCTGGTGCACGGTCACGTAGTCGGCGCAGAGGTCCTCGACCACACCGCCGACCTCGGCGACCACCACGTCACCAGCGTCGACTGCGGCCCGGTACTCCATGCCCGTACCGACCAGCGGCGACTCGGCCTTGACCAGCGGCACCGCCTGGCGCTGCATGTTCGCGCCCATCAGGGCCCGGTTCGCGTCGTCGTGCTCAAGGAACGGGATCATCGCGGTCGCGACCGAGGTCATCTGCCGCGGCGAGACGTCCATGTAGTCCACGGCGGCCGGTGTCACGTCCTCGGTCTCGCCACCCTTACGGCGGACCAGGACGCGGTCCTCGGCGAACGTGCCGTCAGCCTTCAGCGGCGCGTTCGCCTGGGCCTTGACGAACCGGTCCTCCTCGTCCGCCGTGAGGTAGTCGATCTGGTCGGTGACCCGACCGTCGACGACCTTGCGGTACGGCGTCTCGATGAAGCCGAACGGGTTGACCCGGGCGAACGTCGACAGGGCGCCGATCAGACCGATGTTCGGGCCTTCCGGCGTCTCGATCGGGCACATCCGGCCGTAGTGCGACGGGTGTACGTCCCGGACCTCGAAGCCGGCCCGCTCCCGGGACAGACCACCCGGGCCGAGCGCGCTCAGCCGGCGCCGGTGGGTAAGACCCGCCAGCGGGTTGGTCTGGTCCATGAACTGGGACAGCTGCGACGTACCGAAGAACTCCTTGATCGCCGCCACCACGGGGCGGATGTTGATCAGGGTCTGCGGCGTGATCGCCTCGACGTCCTGGGTGGTCATCCGCTCCCGGACGACCCGCTCCATCCGGGACAGACCGACCCGGACCTGGTTCTGGATCAGCTCGCCGACGGTACGCAGCCGCCGGTTACCGAAGTGGTCGATGTCGTCGGCCTCGTAGCCCTCCTCACCGGCGTGCAGCCGGCAGAGGTACTCCACGGTGGCGACGATGTCGTCCTCGGTCAGCGTGCCGGTGGTGATCGGCACGCTGAGTTCGAGCTTCTTGTTGAACTTGTATCGACCGACCTTGGCGACGTCGTACCGCTTCGGGTTGAAGAAGAGGTTGTCGAGCAGGGTCTGGGCGTTCTCCCGGGTCGGCGGCTCGCCGGGCCGGAGCTTGCGGTAGATGTCGAGCAGCGCCTCGTCCACCCCGGCGATGTGGTCCTTCTCCAGGGTGGTCATCATCAGTTCGGACCAGCCGAACCGCTCGCGGATCTGCTCGGCCGACCAACCGACGGCCTTGAGCAGAACGGTCACGGCCTGCCGGCGCTTACGGTCGATGCGGACGCCTACCGTGTCGCGCTTGTCGATGTCGAACTCCAGCCAGGCACCCCGACTCGGGATGACCTTGACGCTGGAGAGGTCGCGGTCGGAGGTCTTGTCCGGCTGCTTGTCGAAGTACACGCCCGGCGAGCGGACGAGCTGGCTGACCACGACGCGCTCGGTGCCGTTGATGATGAAGGTGCCCTTCGGCGTCATCATCGGGAAGTCACCCATGAACACCGTCTGGCTCTTGATCTCGCCGGTGGTGTTGTTGGTGAACTCCGCGGTCACGAAGAGCGGCGCGCAGTAGGTCAGGTCCTTCTCCTTGCACTCCTCGATAGAGGCCTTGACCTCGTCGAAGCGCGGAGCGGAGAAGGACAGCGACATGGTGCCGGAGAAGTCCTCAATGGGACTGATCTCGTCGAGGATCTCCGCGAGACCAGAACGTGCGTGCGGGTCGTCGGCCGACCGGCCCTGCCAAGCCTCGTTGCCGACCAGCCAGTCAAAGGACTCGTTCTGGATGGCGAGGAGGTTGGGGACCTCGAGGTGTTCGGTGATCCTGCCGAATGAGACTCGGCGGGGCGCGAAAGCGCTCGACGTACGACTGGTCTTCGCAGGGCGGGAAGCTGCCAAGATGCGTCCTTCCGAGGACCGGTGCTGCAGAACGGCTGTTACGCGTGCATCCCGATGACCCTGCTCAAATCTCCAGAAACGGACATTCTGAGCAGGCAAAAAGCCGGAAGGCAGCGCAAACTAGCAGTGTAGCCGAAAGGCTAACCGCTGTCCAGCCACCCCGCAGGTCGACGCGGAACGTGCCTCGGGGAACCCTCATCGGGTCGCTCCCCGGGCCGCTCAGAACGCGGCGTACCCATCGGGCCGCCCGGGGCCACGGCAGTGACGTGTCGCCGCTGTCGTTACCCGGTCCATGGCCGTCGCAAGCGCGGAAGGTCTTGCAGATGTCAGCGTGCCTGCCGCACCGCACCGCGTCAAGGGCTGGTCCGTCTTTCCGACCACCCGCTCCGACCCGCCGCACCCCCACCCCGGGGTCCGTCGCCGACATCACCCCTGATCAGCAGGGGTAAGCCGCCCGTAGTCAGAACAAAGCGGGCGGTGACCCGATTCCGGATCGCCGCCCGCTGCGCTGAGCTGTGCCTCAGCTCACACGAGCTGGAGGCCGATGTTGCGAACCTACTTGAGGGTGACCTTGGCGCCTTCGCCCTCGAGCTTGGCCTTGGCCTTGTCCGCGGTCTCCTTGTTGACCTTCTCCAGGACGGCCTTCGGCGCGGCCTCGACCAGGTCCTTGGCCTCCTTGAGGCCCAGGCCGGTCAGCTCACGCACGACCTTGATGACCTGGATCTTCTTGCCACCGTCAGCGTCGAGGACGACGTCGAACTCGTCCTTCTCCGGCTCGGCCTCAACCGGGGCGGCAGCGCCACCGGCAGCGGCGACCGCGACCGGAGCGGCGGCGGTGACCTCGAAGGTGTCCTCGAACTGCTTCACGAACTCCGAGAGCTCGATCAGCGTCATCTCCTTGAACGCGTCGAGCAGCTCTTCGGTGCTGAGCTTCGCCATGTCTGGCGTCCTTTCCTAAAACTTCGGAAGTATGAACTGGTACGCCGGGAAGGCCGTCAGGCCTGCTCGGCGCCCTCCTTCTCGCGCTTTTCCTGCAGTGCAGCCGCCAGACGGGCGGTCTTCGACAGCGGCGCCTGGAACAGGGCCGCGGCCTTGCTCAGGTTGCCCTTCATCGCGCCGGCCAGCTTGGCCAGCAGCACCTCACGGGACTCAAGGTCGGCGAGCTTCGTGACCTCGGCCGCGGAGATCGCCCTGCCCTCGAAGACCCCGCCCTTGATGACGAGCTTCGGGTTGGCCTTCGCGAAGTCGCGAAGCCCCTTCGCCGCCTCGACGACGTCGCCCGAAACGAAGGTCAGCGCGGTAGGACCGGTGAACAGCTCGTCGAGGCCGTCGATGCCAGCGTCCGTTGCGGCCCGCTTGGCCAGCGTGTTCTTGGCAACCGCGTACGTGGTCTCCCGACCGAGCGAGCGCCGCAGCTGGGTCAGCTGGGCGACCGTCAGGCCGCGGTACTCGGTCAGCACGGTGGCGCCCGAGCTCCGGAAGTGCTCGGTGAGTTCGGCAACGGCCGTGGCCTTGTCGGCCCGAATCGGCTTGTCCGCCATGTCCCTCCTCTCTCGTTACTCCAGGCTGGTTACCTTCGCCAGCGCTGCGGCTGGAGAGGTCGGTAACAAAGGATCACCGCAACGAGAAAAGCCCCGGCGCAGGGCGCACGGGGCGAGAGTCAGCGCACAGCAGTGGTCGGCGGACCACAACACGAGCCGGTTTTCGCTTGCCGCCCTACGCGGGTCGCCCGTCACGACGGAACCTTCGACCGTGCCGAAGCACGGTGACCAGCGGTCTCTGGGTGGAACTTCGCCGGTAAGAGTACGCGACGCGCCGGGTGACCACCAAATCACCTTCGGGTGCCCCCGGTCACTCCGCCCCGAGCCCGCAGAAAGCGGCACGGACCGGCCCACGGACGCGGGCGCCCGCAGGTCAGGGGCGGCGCCTGCGCAACCAGGCGTACCCGGTGAGGGCAGCCGCGCTCCACAGCGCCGCCTGCGCGGTCAGCCCACCGACGGTGGCCGCATCCGGCGCCCCCGCCGTGACCCGGGCGACCGCCATCAGTGGCGGCGCCAGCCAAGGGGCCACCGAGTCCCGCAGACCGAGCACCAGCGAGCCGACCGATCCGCAGGCCAGCACCGCCACCCCGTACAGCGCGCTGCGGCTGACCGCCCGGCTGGCCACGGCCCCGAGCGCCACACCCACCACCAGGGCCAGCAGATGGGCCCAGACGCCGAGCGCGATCCCGTGTGCCAGGGACAGGTCGCCGGGCTGCTCCGGCCCGGCCAGGCCACCGATCAGCCAGGGTGCGCCGAGCCCGAGCAACACGGTCACCAGCCCGGCCAGAGCGGCAGCGAGGAGCCCGGCGAGCAGTTCCCGGCGTACCCCGCCGACCGCGACCAGGGCCAGTCGACGCTGGACGTCCGGCTCGACGTCGAGCAGCAGCTTGGTCTGCCAGGCCAGCACCGGGAAGAGCACGACGGCAGAGACCCCGTACCCCTCGCCGGCCTGCGCCCGGCCGCCCCCGTAGAGGACACCCAGCGCCACCAGACCGGCGAGCAGGGGCGCCAGCGCTCGCCCGGTACGCGTGAAACCCGCCAGCCGCATCCGGACCAGCGCCACCACCGGGGTCACGAGCCCGCCTCCACCGCGTCGTCCAGGCGTACCCGGAGCACCTGGTAGCCGGCGTCCCGCAACCCGGCGGCGGCACTGGTGGCCCGGTCCGCCGGAACCGCCACCTCGATCACCGCCAGCCGTTCGCCGTCGGGCGCGGCCGACTCGCCGACGGCGCCGTCGGCGACCGTCCACCGCCGTGCGTCCGGCAGCCGGGCGGTCTCCCCCCGGTGGTCGCTGACCAGCACCGCCCCGCCGGCGTCCCGCACCTCGCGGACCAGTTCCGGCACCAACTCCCGGGTCTGGGCGTCGAGCCCCTCCCAGGGCTCGTCCAGCACCAGCAGCCCGGGCATCCGGAGCATCGCCTGGGCGAGGCCGACCTTCTGCGCAGTGCCCTTCGACAGCTCGGGCAACCGGACGTCCCGGTACGGGGCGAGCCCGAGCCGGTCGACCCAGTCGTCGACCGCACGGGTGGCCGCCGCCGTCGACAGTCCGCGTGCCCGCCCCATGCCGAGGTACCGCCCGACGGTGCACGGCTGGTCGGCCGGGAACCGCTCGGGCACCCAGCCGACCACTGCCGGCCGGTCCCGCACCGCGCCCCGGTCGGGCCGGATGACCCCCGCCGCCACCTGGAGCAGGGTCGACTTGCCGGCCCCGTTACGGCCGAGCACGAGCACCGCCTCGCCCGGTTCCACGTGCACGTCGACGGACCGGAGCACCCAGGGCCCCCGCCGGTGGTAGCGCACCGAGACACCGTCCAGCCACATGGGACCGAGCGTGCCACAGCGAAATGACAATCGGGGCGTCGCCACCGACGGTGGCGACGCCCCGATCAACGGGTCCCGGAGATCAGGCCTCGGCCGAGCTCTCCTGGAGCTTCTTGACGATGTTCGGGTCGACCGGGACACCCGGGCCCATCGTCGTGGTCAGGGTGACCTTCTTGAGGTACTTGCCCTTGGCTGCGGACGGCTTGGCCCGCAGCACCTCGTCCAGCACCGCCGCGTAGTTGTCGATCAGCTGGGACTCGGAGAACGAGGCCTTGCCGATGATCAGGTGCAGGTTCGAGTGCTTGTCCACCCGGAAGGTGATCTTGCCGCCCTTGATGTCCGCGACCGCCTTGGTGACGTCCATGGTCACCGTGCCGGTCTTCGGGTTCGGCATGAGACCGCGCGGGCCCAGGATCCGCGCGATCCGACCGATCTTGGCCATCTGGTCCGGCGTGGCGATGGCCGCGTCGAAGTCCAGCCAGCCCTCCTGGATCCGGGCGACGAGTTCGTCGGTGCCCACCTCGTCCGCACCCGCAGCCACAGCCTCCTCGGCCTTGGCGCCAGCGGCGAAGACGATCACGCGGGCGGTCTTACCGGTGCCGTGCGGCAGGTTGACCGTGCCGCGGACCATCTGGTCCGCCTTGCGGGGGTCGACGCCGAGGCGCATGGCGACCTCGACCGTGGCGTCGAACTTGACGTTGGTGGTCTCCTTGGCGAGCTTGACCGCCTCGGCCGGGGTGTAGAGCTTGGTCCGGTCGATGACCTCGGCGGCCTTGCGGTAGCCCTTGCTGCGCTGCATGTCTGGTTACTCCTGTGGTTACTGGCGGGCCGCGGACGACGCGTACCCTCCCACGATCCTGAACTCGGGTGGGGCGAGACTAGTCGTTGACGGTGATGCCCATGGAGCGGGCCGTACCGGCGATGATCCGCTCGGCGTGGTCGAGGTCGTTGGCGTTGAGGTCGGACATCTTCTTCTCGGCGATCTCGCGCAGCTGGGCGCGGCTGACCGAGCCGACCTTCTCCTTGTGCGGCACGCCAGAACCCTTCGGCACGCCCGCAGCCTTGATCAGCAGCCGGGCGGCCGGCGGGGTCTTCAGCACGAAGCTGAAGGTCCGGTCCTCGTACACGCTGATCTCGGCGGGGACGATGTCACCACGCTGCGACTCGGTCTGCGCGTTGTACGACTTGCAGAACTCCATGATGTTCACGCCGTGCTGACCGAGCGCCGGACCGACCGGCGGCGCCGGGGTGGCCTGGCCCGCCGGGAGCTGAAGCGTGAAAGTCTTGACGAGCTTCTTCTTCTTCGGAGGCATGTCTACTTCCTGGGGCTTGGAACTGGGAATGATGCACCTGACTCCGCCAGCGGGTCGCACACGGCCAGCACGGCCCACGGCGGCGACGTTCTAGGGTAGCGCAGGGCTGTGCCCCGCTCTCCGACGAGGTCGCGGCGCAACGAGTGAGGCCGCGGAGCGGTACGTCGACCACCCCGCGGCACCCGAAGCTAGATCTTGGCGACCTGGTTGAAGTTGAGCTCGACCGGCGTCTCCCGACCGAAGATCGACACCAGCACCTTCAGCTTCTGCTGGTCGGCGTTGATCTCGCTGATCGTCGCCGGGAGCGAGGCGAAGGCGCCATCGGTCACCGTGACCGAGTCACCGACCTCGAAGTCGAGCACCTTGACCTCGGGCTTGGCCTTCTTGGTCTCGGTCTCCACCGCCGGCGCCAGCCACTTCAGCACCTCGTCGAGCGACAGTGGTGCCGGGCGGTCGGCCCGGTCGGTCGCCCCGACGAAGCCGGTGACCCCCGGGGTGTTCCGCACGCAGGAGTAGGACTCGGCGGTCAGCTCCATCCGGACCAGGATGTAGCCGGGGAAGACCTTGTTCTGGACCTGGAGGCGCTTACCGTTCTTGACCTCGACCTCCTCCCGGGTCGGCACCTCGACCTGGTAGATGAACTCTTCCATGTCGAGGCTGGTGATCCGGGTTTCGAGGTTGGTCTTCACCTTGTTCTCGTAACCGGCGTAGGAGTGCACCACGTACCAGTCGCCCGGGGCGTAGCGCAGCTTCTGACGCAACTCGGCAACCGGGTCGTACTCCGGCTCCGGCTCGGTGGTCGCGAATTCCGGTTCGCTGGCGGCCTCGACCGACTCGTCACCGGCCGCCGTCGCCACCGCGGACTGCTCGTCCATGGGTTCGGCGGTCTCGTCGTACTCAGGCACGCTCGCTCACTTCCGTCACTATCGCTTTAGTCAGCTGGAGTTACCGAACACCCACAGCGCGCCCTTGGCGAACACGAAGTCGAGTCCGACGACGAGCGCGGTGACCACCGCGACGAACGTGACGACGACGGCGGTGTAGGTCAGCAACTCCTTGCGGGTCGGCCAGATGACCTTACGCAGTTCGGCCACTACCTCGCGGAAGAACCGGGCGATCCGGCCGAAGAAACCCACCCGGCCGGTCTCCGACCGGGCCTTGGGCTTGCTGTCCGCCTCATCCGCCCGCTTCCGGGAACGGGTGGCGGTGCCACCGCGCGAGACCGGCTCATCCGCTTCGACGGCGTCAGCTTCGTCGGCGACGACCTCGTCATCGAGGCGGTCGTCCGCAGCGTCCTCGCCGCGCCGATTGCTCTCGGCCACTTCGCCCTCCGTCGCGGGTGATGGGTCACGCACCGGGATGGGGTACGCGCAGCGCTGTAGCGCCGGCCGGACCAGGCCGCTCCGCGGGCGGGCCGCGGCCAGCGGATCCGGCGGGAGGCCCCGATGCCTCGGAGCGACCCCGCCGATACCACCACCACGGGACCCACGCCACCTGACGGCGACGTCGACCCCCGGGAACGGTCGGGCCTGAGGCGCAGGGGTGACAGGACTTGAACCTGCAGCCTGCGGTTTTGGAGACCGCTGCTCTGCCAATTGAGCTACACCCCTGTGCGGCAATGCTCACCCTGACCCGACGAATGCCTGGACAGGGGTCACTTGCCCCACGGCGGACCAGTGTACGGGTAGCCGGCCGACTTTCCCAACCGGTACCGCCATTCGCGTTCTCAGCGCAGGTCAGGGCCGGTCCGGCAGGACGCCGGCACCGGCCCGACCGGGGTTCAGGACGGGGTACGGACGATCGCCCGGGCCTGCGACAGGACCTTCTCCCCCGCGCAGGTGGCGGTCACGTCGAGCCGGGTCAGACCCTCCCCCGCCTCCCGGGCGGTGGCCCGTACCTCGATCTCGGTGCCCGCGTCGTCGTCCGGCACCACCACCGGCCGGGTGAACCGGACGCCGTACTCCACCACCGCGTCCGGCGCGCCGGCCCACTCGGTGACGGCCCGGCCCACCAGGGCCATGGTGAACATCCCATGGGCAATGACGCCCGGCAGACCCACCCCGGTGGCGATCCGGTCGCTCCAGTGGATCGGGTTGAAGTCACCGGACGCGCCCGCGTAGCGAACCAGGTCCGCCCGGGTCACCCGGAACGTCTTGACCGGCAGCTCCATCTCAGGCCTCCCCGCGTACGACGATCTTCGACCAGGCGGTGACCACCGGCTCCCCGGCAGCCGTCACGTCGGTGCGGATGGTCAGGAAGTCGTGCCCGCCCCGGGAGACGATGTCCTCCACCGTGTTGACGCAGACCAGTTCGTCGCCGGCGGCCACCGGGCGGGTGTAGGCGAACCGCTGGTCGCCGTGCACCACACGGCTGTAGTCCACGCCGAGCTCGGGGTCGTTGATGATCTGCTCGCTGGCGGCCATGGTGATCACCACCGGGAAGGTCGGCGGGGCGACCACATCGGGATGACCGAGGCTGCGGGCGACCTCGGGGTCGTGGTACGCCGGGTCGGTCGCGCCGATCGCCGTGGCGAACTCACGGATCTTTTCTCGGCCCACCAGGTAGGGGGCGGTCGGCGGGTAGCTCCGGCCGACGAAGGACGGGTCCAGGGACATGCCGAGAACCTACACGCAACGCACAATCGCCGGTCCGGCACGCAGGTGCGGCGTAATGCGCGCCCCGTGCGCCGGACCGGCGATGGGAAGTGCGTGGCAAGCCGGCCGTGGCCGGCGTCGCTCAGCGGGTCTCGCGGTGAACGGTGTGCTTGCCGTCCCGGGGGCAGAACTTCTTCAGCTCGATGCGGTCCGGGTCGTTACGGCGGTTCTTACGCGTGATGTAGTTGCGCTCCTTGCACTCCACACACGCCAAAGTGATCTTTGGACGGACGTCGGTCGCCTTGGCCACGGCGGGGTGCCTTCCTCGCTAACGGATCAACTACGACGCACCAGCGTAGACCACTGCTACGCAGACACGCAAAGTGGGCGCCAATTGGCGCCCACGAAATCGGCCACCGGGATCGGCCCGGGTCCGAAAGTAGCGGTGGCCGGACTTGAACCGGCGACACAGCGATTATGAGCCGCTTGCTCTGCCATCTGAGCTACACCGCCGTGGGCGGGTCCAGCTGAACCCTTTGAGCCCCCTTACGGAATCGAACCGTAGACCTTCTCCTTACCATGGAGACGCTCTGCCGACTGAGCTAAGGGGGCCTGCGCGATCTCCGTGGAGCCGCGCAGAGGTAAGAGTACACGGCCTCGGCCGGTAGGTGAAATCGGATCCCCCGGCCTCGGCCAAAGGTAGCTTTTCCACAGGTCAGGGCACCGCACGCAGCCGCCGGACGTCGACAGCCAGCAGCGGCTCGACCTCTGCCTGGGCGCCGAACCACGCTTCCAGCCGCTCGTACGGCAGCGGTCGGCTGAACAGGAAGCCCTGCCCGATCTCGCAGCCGATGTCCTGGAGCAGCTCCAGGGTCAGCTCGCTCTCCACCCCCTCTGCGACCACCGCCAGGCCGAACTGCTGCGAGAGGGTCACCACAGCGTTGACGATCGCCAGATCGCTCGGGTCGGTCGCCATACCCTGCACAAAGGACCGGTCCACCTTCACCTCGTGCACCGGCAGCCGACGCAGATAGGACAGCGAGGAGTACCCGGTACCGAAGTCGTCCACGGAGAGGCGTACCCCGATCTCCCGGAGCCGGCGCAGTGCCGGCATCGGTCGGTCGGTGCCGTCCAGCACCCCGGCTTCCTTGATCTCGAAGGTGAGCTGCTCCGGCGGTACGCCGTACTCGGCCAGCAACTCCTGCACCAGGGTCGGGAAGTGCTGGTCGGTGAGCGTACGGGCGGAGAGGTTGACCGCGACCGAGAGCGGCTGCTCGGCGTGCGTCCAGTCCCGGCTACGCCGCAGCCCCTCCCGCAACACCGTCTCGGTGAGCCTGCCCAACTGCCCGGTGTGCTCGGCGACCGCCACGAAGTCCTCCGGGGCCACCACGCCGTGCGCGGGATGCTCCCACCGGGCCAGGCACTCCACCCCGACCAGCCGGCGGTCCCGCAGCGTCACCTTGGGCTGGAAGTAGACCTCCAACTCGCCGTTGTCCAGCGCCCGGCGCAGGTCCCCGGCGAGACCGAGCCGGCGCATCGAGCGGGACTCCAGGGCGGGGTTGAAGAGCTGGATGTTGCCCGGGGTGGACTTGGCGGCGGTGGCGGCCAGGTCGACCCGTTGCAGCAGGGTCGCCGGGTCGCTGCCGTGGTCGGGATGGACCGCGACCCCCACGGCGGTGTCCACGTCGAGGGTGAGAGCGTCGAAGACCATCTCGTCCCGGATCTGCTCCCGCAACTCGGCGGCGAGCGCCAGGGCCGCCTCGGCGTTCTCCACCCGCAGGGTCACCACGAACTCGTCCCCGCCGAGCCGCCCGACCAGCGCCGAGGACGGCGCCGAGGAGCGCAACCGGTCGGCCACCTCCACCAGCACCTTGTCACCGGCGGCATGCCCGAGGGACTCGTTGACCTGGCGCAGCCCGTCCACGTCGAAGAGGAGCACCGCGACGACCTCGCCCGGGGCCCGCACCCGGACCGCCTCCTCCAGCGCGTTGCTCACCCGCCGCCGGTTCGGCAGCTTGGTCAGGCCGTCGTGGTAGGCGTCGTGCCGGAGCCGGTCGACCAGACGGGAGTTCTCCAGCGCGACGGCGGCGTGCGCCGCGACCGTCTCGAAGATGGGCACGTCACCCGGGGTGAAGTTACCCATGTCGCCGAGACGGTTGGCCACCTCCAGGGTGCCGATCACCGCCTGCCCGGACCGCAGCGGAGCGACGATGACGTCCTTGACCCCGGCCCGCCGCAGCTCCGCGACCAGCTTCTCGTCCCCGCCGAGCCGGGCGCCCACCGCGACCGTCTGCCCCTCGCAGGCACGTTCCCGCACCACGGCGGGGGTACGCGCGAAGTCGAGCAGACCCGAGTCGTCGACCCGGGCGGTGAGCAGGACCTCCAGGTGCCGGCCCTGCGCCGGCAGCCAGAGGGTCGCGCACTCGGCCTGCATGAGGGCGCGGACCCGGCCGAGCAGCGAGTCGGCGAGCGTGCCGTCGTGGCCGCTCTCGGTGATCGCGCGGGTGAGTTCGTAGACGTCGGTCAGCGTGCTGTGCTGCCGGAACACCTGCGCGTAGGAGCGGTAGACCTGGACGAGAGCGACCACCAGCGCGGCCAGCAGGAAGAGCGACCACCAGGTGGTGTCCAGCGCGATCAGCACGACCAGACCGATGGCGACGTTGACCGCCACGGTGATCAGGTTGGGCATCGCCGTCCGCAGGACCTCCCAGCCGGCCGGTACGCCCTGCACCAGCGAGATCACCCCGACCACCGAGGCCAGGGTGACCAGGGTGACCGTGGTCACCCCGGCGAACAGGGCGAACCAGGTGGCCGGGCCGACCCCGACCATCGGCGGGAAGGCCAGCAGGATCAGGGAGGCGAGCGCCGTGGCCGCCGCCGCCTTGGCCACGTTGAACCAGATCTTGACCATGCCCAGCCGTCTGCGCAGCTGGGTGATCAGGGCGGCAAGCGTCGCGACCAGCACCACGGTGAGTGGCGGGAGAAAGAAGAACGCCAGGACGAGCGGGATCTCACTGAGAGTGACCGCCATCGCCTGGCGGCGGATGATGAAGTAGAGCGCCGGGATCTCGGCCGCCACCATCAACGCCAACACCAGGGCAGCGATCAGCCACTCACCGTACGGATCGTCGCTGAGTAGGCCGAGACCCGTCGAACAGATCACGGCAAGGAGCGCCAGCGGACCGGTGATGAGCCAGGCGTACTCCTCTGACCGCTTCCGCGGCGCCTTCCGGCCGGCCATCGCGCTCCTTAGAACTCCGCGATTATGTGTTCACGCCCGTCATCGGCTCCACGAGCGAGTCCGTCTGGGGCATCGACACGGCTGGCGGAGTGGCCCAGTCGAAGCCGAACGCCCAGTCAAAGCCCGTCGTGCTCCACGAGGTGATGCCCTCGCCCAGTGTGGCAGCGGAGACGACCGCGGCGGCGAGCATCAGGAGCGAGCCAAGCAGCCGGCCCAACCTTCGACCAGACATCTTTGCTCCTGTCAGAAGGGTGTCAGCGGGATGGTGGAGTGTCACGATCCTGCCACAGCCGACGGGAGCAGCAAAGCGCCGGAAAGGCTCACGCCCACACGTTGACGAGGTCAAGCCGTTCGGCGGGCCGCGGCTGCCTGCGCGGGAAGTGCAAGTTGCACGATCATCCCTCGTTTCCTTTGCGAATTCCGCTTGAAAGAACCTTTCTCTTCAAGTTCACTCACTGCCCAAATGCCCACCAAAAGGGCGCAGGATTCCAGACGGACAATTAGGACGATTGCCGTACGTGGGTAAGCCGATCACATCCCCCACCGGATGGCCGCCTGGCCCGTACAGCATTGCAGGAGGTGACAACATTTCGCGTTGCCTGCCGCCCGGCCCCGCCCGGTCCACCTGACGCCCTCGTTCCACCACCAACCGGGCCGACGGCACGTGCTCGCGGCCCCGACCACCCGGGGCGCATCCAGCGCGCGCCGTAGCCGCCGGGTTAGTCATCGCCGGGAGACATCATGAACCCGGGGACCGACAATCTGCCGGGGTGCACCAATCGGAGGTCCATCCCTGACGGGAACGATCTTTATCGGATACCCCTATCGCCCCGTGCCGCACCCCTACGGTCGACGAATCACCTTCGGGCGTGAACCAGGAATTCGCCGTCTCCACCGCCGACCGGTTCCCCACCCCACCCACCGTGAATCCGCGCCACGGAGAATCCGGCCAGACGCAACGACTCCCGCAGTTCCTCCTCGGTACGGAAACGGAGCGTCGCTTTGCTGCAAAGTTCCTCGCCGGGAAAACGGAAGTGGCGGGTGAAGGTCACCGTCCCCTCCCGCACGTCGTCCACCTCCGTCCAGGTCGTCACCGCACCACCGTCCGGCAAGAGCAGCCGACGGCGGGAGTCCCGGGGATTCCACCGTTCCCACCGGCGGTCCGCGGGATCACGTGAGTCGAACAGCAGTCGCCCACCGCGCACCAGAGCGCGCCGCAGGTCAGCCAGCACGGCGGCCCACTCCTCGTCGCCGACCAGGAACTGGGCCACGTGGCTGGTCAGTACGGCCACGTCGAAGGAATTCGGCGGCAGGACGGCCGAGGTGCCCTCGATCCACCGCACCCGCCCAGCGCCCGGTTTCGTCCCTGCAAGGTCGAGGGAGGCGCGGGCCGGATCCACACCGGTGACCCGGTGACCGGCCGCCGCGATGGCGAGGGTGAGCCGGCCGGTACCGCAACCCAGATCGAGCACCCACGCACCGGGGAGCCCATCGACGGCCGACGTACCGGTGTACGACTCCTCCACCCCGGCGAGAAAATAGTCGTCGTCGCGGCCCCAGGGGCACTCGACGTCGTAGACGCGTACCAGTCGAGGATCGATGAACTCCGCCTGCCGCATCAGCGGGATGGTAGGGCGCCATCGGCGAAGGTGGCGAACTCAATTCCCGACTCGCACGCCCTGCGCAGGTATGGCCCGAACTCCCCGTCGTTGAACTCGTCCACGTTCAGTTGAAGGCGCACCCAGTCCACCATGATCGGATGGTATCGGGAGACCTCGATCATCCCAGCGCGTCGCCGATCTTGTCGGTGATGGTGTCGTCTCCCCGTCGATGGACGCGGAAGACCTCGGGGCTCCGCCCCGAACCCCGACCCTCCTCAGAGATCAGCTCTCACGCCTGCGACACAACTTCAGCAGGCGTAATTGCTTGCCAGCAGCCGGATCTCAGTGGTGAGTTCGGCTCGCAGCGAGTCATGCTGCGGGCCGAGCAGGGCATCTGAGGTGTTACGCACCGTGGCTGAATAGCGTGCCACCGGCCTCTTCACCAACTCGGGGGGCTCCCAGTCATATCGGGCGTATATGTGAGCATGCAGAACCGCCTCAAGGTTGCCCAGGATCTCGTAATTCACCCGCCGGAAGCTCGTGTCCCGCCGGGAACAGACCCGTTGGACCGCCTCTCCCACAAGATCCATATCTGCCAGGAACGCAAGCCTGCGGGCACGTGGTAGATCGGTCAGGCGGTCAACGGACGGGTCATCGGCCAAAAAGACGCAGTAGCCCGGCAGGAACTGAGTGTCGCCGATCACCGCAAATCCCGCCGACAAACGCGCCAGAACGGTTGGATTCTCGCCTCGCAACGCCGATCCGATCCTCCCGCCAATCGATCATCGCGACAGGCTACAAGATCGGGTGAAACAACGCCACGGGGCGGGATAGCGCAGCCATGGCCGGCCTCAACCAGGACTTGACGCTCAAGCTCTCGCGGGATCGCCGGCCTTACGGCAGACATGTCGTCCCCCTCGGACGTGCCCGTTGCGTGCCCGATTTACCAGTTGGTCAGGGGCAACAGCGGTCAGCAGCAAGCTGGAGACGACAACGGCCCATGATCAGCATTTCTGCTGGTCAGGGGCCGTTGTCGCACCTGGTGGCGGGTAGAGGATTCGAACCTCTGTAGCTTTCGCGACGGATTTACAGTCCGCTCCCATTGGCCGCTCGGGCAACCCGCCAGGGCGTACCTCCGCTGTCGTGCTGCGGTGGCGGTAGCAAGGATAGCGGTTGCACCCGGCGTCGGCGCAACCGGGTACGGTCAGGGTGTCGTACCGCTGATCACGCGGTGGGCCGGACATGTAAACGTCGCCAGACAGCAGGAGCATCAGCATGGCAGCCAACCCGTCGTTCGACATCGTGAGCAAGGTCGACCGGCAGGAGGTCGACAACGCCCTCCGCCAGACGGAGAAGGAGCTCTCCACCCGCTTCGACTTCCGCGGTACGGGCGCCGAGATCTCCTGGTCGGGCGAGGAGGGGATCAGCCTCCAAGCGGAGACCGAGGAGCGGGTACGCGCCGCACTGGAGGTCTTCAAGGAGAAGCTGGTCAAGCGGAACATCTCGCTGAAGTCGCTGGACGCTGGCGACCCCCGCCCCTCGGGCAAGATTTTCAAGATCGACTGCAAGGTCATCCAGGGTATCGACTCGGACAAGGCCAAGGCGATCAGCAAGAAGATCCGCGACGAGGGCCCGAAGGGCGTGCAGGCGCAGATCCAGGGCGACCAGCTCCGGGTCACCGGCAAGAAGAAGGACGATCTCCAGACGGTCATCACGCTGCTCAAGGGCGAGGAGTTCGGCGTCGCCCTGCAGTTCACCAACTACAGGTAAGACCCGTTCGGCCGTTGCTGGTCGCCGCAGTGTAACGCCGCGCAACCTGGGCAGAGGCCGTCGCCACGGGTCATCGTTGGTCGGCGCTGTTCAGCGTCCGACGGGCCTGGCGACGGCCTGGCATGCTTTCAGCCCAGCACCAGTCCCTCCCTGCGCTGGCTAGCTCCGGTACATGGGGCGATCCTTACGTCCTGACCATCACTCAGCGGAGTTGGCCGTCAGCCAGGGCAACGCAGTGGGCGATCGTTGCATCGTCCGGATCTGCGGCGCTCGACGCCTCTGCTTGACGGACGCGACGGATGATCGCGGCAGGTCCGTGTGCCCGAAGTAGCGCCAGGGCACCGGGCCAGTCGACAAGCCCGAACCGGTCCACAATCCGGCTGGCCCCGTTACTGAGCAGTACGGCGCCGGAGAGGTCGGAGATCCGACAGCTTCCGGTGATGGCTTCGGATGCTGCCCCTGGATCATCCTTGGCTACCCAGAAGCCGCCGGGCTGGTTGCGGTTGGCCCGGAGGGCATCGATGTAGTCATTGCGGGCTCGGTGGTAGTCGGTGCTGCCCTCGGCAACGGCATCGAGCGTCGAGCGGTAGTGCCGGCCGACCGCTGCCTCGCGGCGGTCCTCGACGACAAGCGGCACGTCTTGGACTTGATCAAGCACGAGGACAGAGTCACCGAGTACGAGGTAGTCGACACGGTCGCACCTGAGACGCAGGATGGCCACCGTCGCCGACGGGCTGCTCGGGTCAGCGAGGTCGCAGGTGCTTCGGTGGGTGTCGGCTACCCGCTCGATGGCCTCGCCGAGCAGGGTCGGAAGGTCTTGGCTGGAATCGAGCCACAAGCGGCCGAGAAGTTCTGCTCCAAGCCGGCTCGCGTACCAGGCCACCCCGTGACAGCAGATTGCTTCAATGCCGGACATCCCGGCACCATCGAGCAGTACCGCGGCCGTCGGCACAGCGCCGAAGTAGTCCTCGTTTACGCTGTCCGACCTCGCCGCGACGCTGGCCATAGCCACTCGCATACCCGGCAGACCTCCTCGCCCTTCCTACCGTAGCGAAACTCAGAAAAGAGGTTTCGTTGCTTGCCTCCCGCCACGCCTCGGTCCTGCTCGATGCGGAAGGAAGCGCCAAGACGTTGTCGGGGGACCCGGGCCACCCCGATCAACGCTGCACGCTGCCCCCCACCTCAGGCCGCCACCCGGCTCCGGCCGGGGACCGGTGCTTGGCCGGGCGGCCAAGGTGGTGGGCACGGGTCAGGTGTTGGCACCCCGGGCGGCCACCGCCCAGCGGTCGGCCACCCGCCCATCGGAGACGATCACCAGCTCGTCGGCGAGGTTCACCGCCGAGCAGACGTGGTTGGGCGCCACCCGTAGTTGCTCGCCGAGCCCGGGTGTCGGCCGGTCCGCCGGGAAGACGACGGTGGCATGGTGTTCGGAGAGGGCGGTGATACGGGCCTCGGGATGGTCCGGCAACCGCCCGGCTCCGGTCACCCAGGCCGGCTGGTCCGCGCCGAGGACCTTGCTGCCGGCGTCGAGGATCACGCGCGGCCCGGACCGGCTGACCACCGTCGCCACGGCGGTGAGGGCCACGTCGGGCCACCCGCAACTGCCGAGTTCCACCTGCTGCGCGTCGCCGAAGACGTACACGCCGGGACGGAACTCGGTGAGCACGTCGCCGTCCGTGAGGTCCGCAGTGGGGGTCGAACCGCCGCTGCGGACCTCAGCGTCGATGCCCTCGGCTTCCAGCGCTGCCGCCGCCGCAACGAGCGCCCCGGCCTCGTCGGCCGCTGCGTCCGCGCGCCGACCCGGCCCGTAGCCGTGCCCGGGGAAGGTGAAGACACCCCGCACCGGCAGGCCCTGCCGGGCGGCGGCGACGGCGACCGTACCGGCCGACGCCGGCTCCACCCCGCTGCGGTGGTGACCGCTGTCCACCTCGACGAGCACCTCGGCGCCGGTGCCCACCAGTGCGCGGGCCAGCAGAGCGGCCGCCTCGGGGGAGTCGACCCCCACCCGCAGGGTGACCCGTTCGGCGAGCGCCCGCAACCGTCGGGCCCGTGCGTCCGACGCCCACACCGGGTACGCGATGAACAGGTCCGTGCACCCCGCCTCCGCGAACACCTCCGCCTCACCGATGGTCGCCACGGTGAGCCCGGCCGCGCCGTACGCCAACTGCCGCTGGGCGATCGGCACACACTTGTGGGTCTTGGCGTGCGGTCGCAGCGCGAGCCCCCGGTCAGCGGCCCCGGCCGCCATGCCCCGCAGATTGCGGTCGAGGATATCGAGGTCGACGGCCAGGTACGGGGTACCCGGCTCGATGCCCGGTGCGTCGTCGTCCATGGCCGTGAGCATGCCATGCGGGCCGGGGGCTGGCGGAACGCCGGGAACCTGGCAGGTTGAGCGCGGAGACTCAGGCCAGGTCGGTGGCGAGGGACTGCTCGACGCGTACCGCCGCATTTTGCTCGGCGCGGGCGATGGAGCCGGACGGCCGCGCGGCGACCCCGGCCGCGACGGCGACCGCAGCCCCGGCGAAGACGAAGGCCCACGGCACGCCGCCGGCCCGGTCGACGATGAGGCCGGCGACCGCGCCCCCGGCGGCGCTGGAGGCGACCGCGACGGTGACCACCCAGGTGTACGCCTCGTTCAGCATGGTGGCGGGTGCGATCCGGCCGACCATGGTGTTCTCCAGGGTGAGTGCCGGCGCAATCAGCGCGCCGCCGACGACCAGCGCCGCCCCGAGCGTGGCCGGGGTGGGCATCACGGCGAAGACCGCGAAGCTGGCGGCGACCCCCGCGAGCAGCAGCGCGAACTGCCGGGCCATGTTCCGGGCCGGTCGGCGGGTGCCGAACCAGAGTCCACCGAGGGCACTACCGACCCCCCAGACCGCGAGCAGGATCCCGGCGAGGCTCTCCGCGTCCCCGCCCGCCCGGTAACCGCTGGCAAACGCCGGTACGGTCACCCCGGCTGCGCCGAAGGCGAGGCCGAGCCCGGCCACGCAGACCAGCAGCGCCGGGAAGCCGGCCACCCGCAGTGGGCCGAGCCCCTTGGCGTGGCCGCTGGTGGGATGCGGTCGCCAGGCACGCATCACCCGGCCGAGGGCCACCGCGACGGTGCCGGTGAGGGTGACCACCGCCGAACCGAGCAGCGCGGCCTTCGCGTCGGCGACCAGCACGAAGAAGGCCACCAGCAGGGGGCCGATGACGAACACGACCTCGAAGAGGGTGGTCTCCGCCGCCAGCGCGGTGTTCCGCAGCGGGTACCGGCCGGAGGCGGGATCGGTAAGGTCGTTCCAGGCACCGCGGATCGCGGCGGTGAGCGGCGGGTAGGTCGCCCCGGCGATGCCACAGGTCAGATAGACCAGCCAGAGGGTTTCCGCACCGGACCGGCTGGCCAGCAGGAGGCCGGCGAGAGCGAACGGGTGGGCGACGGCGGTGACCAGGAGCACCGGGGTCGGTCCCACCCGGTCGGCCAGCCGTCCAGCGATCGGACTGATCACCGCCCCGGCGAGGGCGTAGACGCCGCCGGCCACTGCGGCCAGCGAGTACCGCCCGGTGACCTGCTCGACCACGAGCAGCAGGGCGAGCGGGGTCATCCCGATGCCGAGCCGCGCGAGCAGTCCGGTGACCAGGAGCATCGGTGCCCCGGGAATCCGCCAGACGCCCAGGTACTGACGCAGCGCGGTCACCGGCGGACCCCCTCGGGTGTAATGGGTGGAAGACGTTGTGACCCTAACGCTGTAACACGTTGGGACTGAACCGGTTTCCGTCTGGCGGTAAGCGGCCTCACACGGCCGTCCGCCCGTGACCTGCGGCTGGTCACGGGCGGACGACGGTACGTGTGGACCGGACGGGTCGCGTGCGGGTGACCCTGCATGCGGACCGGACGGGTCGCGTGCGGGGGACCCTGCGTGCGGACCGGACGGGTCAGCGCTGGAAGCGCACCGGACCGGTGTTGGCGGCCATCTGCTCCAGCCGGCTTACCCGGTCCTCCATCTGCGGATGGGTGGAGAAGAGCTTCGCGACCGCACCGCCCCGGAACGGGTTGTCGATCATCAGGTGTGCGGTGCTGGTCAACTGGCCCTGCGCGGGCAGGGGCCGCCGCTGGGTACCCATGTGGATCTTCCGCAGGGCGCTGGCCAGCGCGAGCGGGTCGCCGGTCAGCTGGGAGCCCGAGGCGTCCGCCTGGTACTCCCGGCTCCGGCTGATCGCCAACTGGATGATGGTGGCCGCGATCGGGCCGAGGATCAGGGTCAGCAGCAGGACGGCCGGGTTCGGGGCGTCCTCGTCGTCACCGCCACCCAACGGGATGAACCAGGCGATGTTCGCCAGCATGGTGATGATCCCCGCGAGGCCGGCGGCAACGCTGGAGATGAGGATGTCCCGGTTGTAGACGTGGGACAGCTCGTGGCCGATCACACCCCGTAGCTCCCGGTAGTCCAGGATCTCGGTGATCCCCTGCGTGACGCAGACCGCCGCGTTGGCCGGGTTCCGGCCGGTGGCGAAGGCGTTCGGCTGCGCGGTGGGGCTGACGTACAGCCGGGGCATCGGTTGCCCGGCCTGGGTGGCCAACTCCCGCACCATCCGGTACAGCTCGGGGAACTGTGCCTCGCTGACCTGTTGTGCCCGCATCGAGCGGAGTGCGAGCTTGTCGGAGTAGAAGTAGGTGAAGGCGTTCATCGTCAGGGACACGACCACGGCGATGACGAGCCCGCCACTACCGCCGAACCAGTAGCCCACGCCGAGGATCAGCGCGGTCAGCAGGCCGAGCAGCGCGGCGGTTTTGAGTCCGTTTCTGTGGCTGTGCACATTCACTCCTTCGGTGCACGGGCCGCACGGGCCCGTCGACCGGTACAACAAACCGGTACCCAGCCACCATCCGAATAATGACTGTGAGTTACCTGGGAGTGTCCGAAGGAGTGTTAAGAGGGGGCCCTTCCTATACAAAAAGCGATAAGAAGGGGCCCTTCCTTACCAGCGGGTGGCGTCGAGGAGTAACTGCGGGGCGAAGCCGAGCACGAGGGCGGCGAGGGTGGTGAGGGTGACGGCGGCAGCGACCGGCCAGGGGAGGGAGAATCCCCGACCGGCGGGGGCGGGGGCGGGCTCGGGGGTGGGGGTGAGGGCGGGGGTGTAGAGGGTGGCGGCGAGGCGGAGGTAGTAGGCGAGGCCGATCACCGCGTTGACCGCGACCACCAGGGCCAGCCAGCCGGCTCCGCCGTCCAGCAGGGCCCGGACCACCACGACCTTGGCGAAGAGCCCGGCCAGGCCCGGGGGCAGTCCGGCCAGCCCGACCAGGGCCAGCACCAGTGCGGCACCGACCAGCGGGTGCCGGCGGCCGGCACCCCGGTGGTCGGCGATCGTGCCGCCGTCGGCGCCGACCGGACGCAACGCGACCACCGCCGCGAAGGCGGCCAGTTCCAGCACGACGAAGAGGACCGCGTACGCCAGCGCCGCCGCGACCGCCGTGTCGCGTACCGCTCCGGTGCGGCCTGCGGTGAGGGCGAGCACGCCCAGCGGGGCGAGGATGTAACCGGCCTGGGCCACCGAGGACCAGGCGAGCAGCCGGACCATCCGCTGCTGGCGCAGCGCCACCAGGTTGCCGACGGTCATGGTGACCACGGCCAGAACGGCGAGTACCGGCCCGGTCCGGGTGGCCGGCAACGGCCCCTGCACGACGGCGAGCAGCGCCACGACCCCACCGAACTTGGATGCGGTGGAGAGGTAGGCGGCGACCGGTACGGGTGCGCCGTCGTAGGTGGTCGGTGCCCAGGCGTGCAGTGGTACGGCGGCGACCTTGAAGGCCAGGCCGAGCACGAGCAGCACCACGGCGGCGGAGGTGAGCGGCTGGTGGAGCGGTACCGCGACGCTGGCGGTCTCCGGGGCGGGAAGATCACCGGTGAGGGCCGGGCCGAGCCGGTCCAGGTGCAGCGTGCCGGTGGTGGCGTAGAGCAGGGCCGCACCGAGCAGGGTGACACTGGTGGCGACCACGCTGACCACGAAGAAGGTGACCGCCGCCTCGGCGCTGGCCAGGCTGCCCCGGCGCAGCCCCACCAGTACGTAGAGCGGCAGGGTCAGCGTCTCCAGGGCGACGATCAGGGTGATCAGGTCCCCGGCGGCGCCGAGCACCACGCCGCCGGTCATCGAGCAGGCGAGCAGGAAGCAGTACTCGCCGGTCGGGGTGGGGCCGGCTCGGAGGGCGGGGGCGGAGAGCGCCAGCACGCCGAGGGTGAGCAGTCCGAAGACCACGGCGACCAGGGCGCTGCGCCCGCCCGCGAGGTAGGAGCAGCCATCCGCGACGCAGAACGTGGACCGTGTCTCGCGGCCGGCCAGCAGTGCGACGAGCACGGTGGCGGCGGCCCCCGCGCCGGCCACGGCCATCGTCGCGCCGCGCCGGGCCAGCGCCAGGTCGGTCAGGAGCACGAGTACGGCGGTGCCGGCCGCCACGTACGCCGGCAGCAGGGCCAGGTGATCGATGCTCTGCACCACGCTCATCACGGCGCCACCCTCTCGATGAGTGCCTGGACCGGGTCACCGGCCATGCCGAGCACGAGACCCGGGGCGAGGCCGATGACCAGGGCGAGCAGCACCAGTGGGGCCCAGGCGGCCAGTTCGGTACGGGCCAGTGCGGCGGTCAGCGGGGCAACCGCGGGACCGGGTCGGCCGTGGGTCACCCGGCGCAGCAGCCGGAGCAGGTACGCCGCGGTGAGTGCCCCGCCGACGGCGGCGAGTACGGCCAGGGTGGTCCAGAACGGGCCACCCACCTGCACGGCGGCGACCACCGCGAACGCCTCGCCCCAGAAGCCGGCGAGGCCGGGCAGCCCGAGCGAGGCGACCGCCGCGAAGGCGAGCAGCCCGGCGAGGCGGGGTGCGGTCTCCCGCAGCCCGGAGAGTTCGGCGAGCAGTCCGGTGCCGGTACGGTCCTTGACCGCCCCGGCGAGGAAGAAGAGCAGCCCGGTGATCACCCCGTGGGCGATGTTGCCGATCAGGGCGGCCTGGAGGCCAGTGGCGGTGAGCGTGGCGACGCCGAGCAGCACGAAACCCATGTGCCCGACGCTGGAGTACGCGATGAGCCGTTTCAGCTCGTCCTGGGCGAGGCAGACCAGCGACCCGACGAGGATCGCCGCGACGGCGAGTACGCCGAGCACCGGCGCGGCCCAGCGGGCGCCTTCCGGGGCGACTCCGACGGCGACCCGGATGAGGCCGTAGGTGCCCATCTTGAGCAGTACCCCGGCAAGGACGACACTGCCCACGGTGGGCGCCTGGGTGTGCGCGTCGGGCAGCCAGGAGTGCAGCGGCCAGAGCGGGCTCTTCACCGCGAAGGCGAGGGCGAGCAGGGTGAACGCGGCGAGCTGGGTACCCCGGGACAGCCCGGTCCCCCCGGTCAGGGTGACCAGGTCGGCGGTGCCGGCGGTGGTGACCACGGTGAACACCCCGACCAGCAGCAGCACCGAGCCGAGCAGGGTGTAGAGGGCGAACTTCCGGGCCGCCCGGCGCCGGTCGGTACCGCCCCAGCCGGCGATGACCGCGTACATGGGTAGCAGCACGACCTCGAAGAAGACCAGGAAGAGCACCAGGTCCAGGGCGAGGAAGGTGCCGAGCAGGCCGACCTCGACCACCAGCAGCAGCGCGACCAGCAGCCGGCCCGGCCCGCCGTCGGGTACCCGCCACAGCGTGTACCCGCAGCAGAGCAGGGTGAGCAGGGCGGTGAGCACCACCAGCGGGTACGAGATGCCGTCCACGCCGAGGTGGAAGCGCAGGTCGAGCCCGGGTACCCAGGGCAGGTCGAGTTGGTGCCAGGGGCGGACCGCCGGGGTGTCCGGGGTGTAGGCGGTCCAGGTCCGGTCACCGGCTGCCATGGGCAGTGCCGCCAGCAGGGTCAGCGCGGCGAAGCCGGTGCCGACCGCGCGGGCGGTCCGGTCGGCCCGGGCGGGCAGGGCAGCGGTCAGCAGCGCCCCGAGTAGTGGCAGGACCAGCACCGCGACGAGCAGGAGAGTCACGCCGTACCTCCGGTGAGCAGGACGGCGGCGAGACCGATCAGCAGTACCCCGGCGAGCAGCGCGGCGACGGCCCGGGGCAGGGCCGCCCGGTGCAGGGCGGCCAGCCCCCGGCCGAGCCCCACGGTGGCCCGGCCGGTGCCCTCGACGAGGCCGTCGACCACCACCTCGTCGCCGCGCCGGGCGAGCCGGCCGAGTGCCCGCACGGGGCGTACCACGAGGGTGTGCTGGAGGTCGTCGAGCCGGAACGCCCGGGCGAACACCGGGCGCAGCGGGCCCAGGGCGACCGCCGGGTCGGCAGCCGGGTCGCGGCGCCAGACCCACCAGGCGCCGCCGGCACCGGCGGCGAGCAGCACCAGCGGGAGCAGCAGTGCCGGCCCGAGGTGGATAAGTTCGGCGTCGGGCGCGAGGGGGGCCGGTCCGGCGCCGGGCGAGAGCCGGTCGGCGACCGCGGGCAGGAAACCGGCGAGGCCGAACAGGGCGGCGGGGACCGCGAGCAGCAGCACCGGCCAGCGCATCAGGGCCGGCGGGTCGTGCAGGTGGGCACCCGGCATCCGGGGGTCACCGAGGAAGGTGCGCAGCAGCAGGCGGGTGGCGTACCAGGCGGTGACCGCGACACCGGCCAGCCCGGCCAGCCAGACCAGCCAGCCGACCCAGCCCGGGGTGGGGCCGTCGCCGTGCCGGGCCGCCTCGGCGACCGCGAGGATGCCGTCCTTGCTCCAGAACCCGGACAGCGGTGGAACCCCGGCCAGGGCGCCCAGGCCGATGACCGTGCACCAGAAGGTGACCGGCATGGTCCGGCGCAGCCCGCCCATGGTCGACATCAGGGTGCTGCCCACGGCGTGGATGACGGCTCCGGCGGCGAGGAACAGCAGTGCCTTGAACGCGGCGTGACTGAGCAGGTGGAACAGCGCGGCTGGCGGGGAGCCGACGGCGAGTGCGCCGGACATGTAGCCGATCTGGGAGACCGTGGACCAGGCGAGGACCCGTTTCAGGTCGTCCTGGGCGGTGGCTGCGAACGCGCCGAGCAGCAGGGTGACCGCGCCCATCACCCCGAGCACGGTCAACGCGACGGGGGCCTGTTCGAAGAGCGGGTAGAGCCGGGTCACCGCGTAGATGCCGGCGGCCACCATGGTCGCGGCGTGGATCAGCGCGGAGATCGGGGTGGGGCCGGCCATCGCGTCCGGTAGCCAGGTGTGCAGCGGGAACTGGGCGCTCTTGCCGGCGACCCCGGCGAGCAGCAGCAGGCAGGCGGCGGTGAGGGTACCGGTCGGATGGTCGTGGGCGAGCACGTCGGCGATCCGGAAACTGCCGGCGGAGACGCCGAGCAGGGCGATGCCGAGGAGGAAGCCGACGTCACCGACCCGGGTCACCAGGAACGCCTTCATCGCCGCCGCCGGCGCCTCCGGCAGCCGCCGGTCGTGGGCGATGAGCAGGTAGGAGCAGATGCCCATCACCTCCCACCCGACCAGCAGCATGATCAGGTCACCGGCGACCACGACCAGCAGCATGGCGGCGGTGAAGAGGCTGATCTGCGCGGCGTAGGGCGGGTACCGGTGGTCGAGGTCGAGGTCGGCGTCGTCGGGGCCCCGGTGCAGGTAGGCGACCGAGTAGACCTGCACGGCCAGGGCCACCGCCGCGACCGCCACCGCGACCAGAGCGGCGACCGGATCGAGCCGGAAGCCGAGGGTGACCGACAGCCCGCCGAAGTCGATCCACGTCCGGGACGTCTCGACCGGACCGTCCACGGTGACCAGCAGGGCCAGCGCGACCAGCAGGGCACCGGCCGCCCCGGTGATCCCGAGCGCGATCGCCGCCGCGCGGGCCCGGTCACCACCGCCGACCCGGCCCCGGCCCCGAGTGCTGCGGCGTTGCGGCGCGGGCGGCAGCAGCAGCCCGGCCAGGGCGGCGACGAAGGGTACGGCCGGCAGCAGCGGTCCGAGTACGCGGGTCACGCCTGCACCACCTGGTCCTCGTCTGCGGTTGCCGATGGCGCGTCGTCCCCGGTCAGTGGGATCTCGTCGACCGCGACGTTGGCGCGCAGCCGGTAGAGCGCGAGGACGATGGCCAGCCCGACACCGATCTCGGCGGCGGCCAGCACGATCACGAAGAGCGCGAAGACCTGCCCGCCATGCGGCAGTGTGGCGCGGACCGTGGTGTCGGCGGTGACCAGGACCAGGTTGACCGCGTTGAGCATCAACTCCACCGCCATCAGCACCAGCACCGCGTTGCGTCGGCGCAGGACGCCGTAGACGCCGAGGCCGAAGAGGAGGGCGGCGGTAACGTACGGGATGACCGGTCTCACGGGCGCCGCCCGATCTCGGGCCGGGAGAGCACGATCGCGCCGACCAGGGCGGCCAGCAGCAGGATCGACAGCACCTCGAACGGCAGTACCCAGGAACCGAAGACGGCGGTGCCGAGCCGCTCGGCGGTACCCGCCTCCGGCAGGTCGACCCGGGTCCAGCGGAACGCGTCGACCAGCAGTACGGCCAGCCCGAGGCCACTGCCACCGCCGATCAGCGCGGCCGGCCAGCCGGGCCGGTCCAGGTCGTCCGAGGCGCCGATCGGGGCGCGGGTCAACATCACCGCGAAGAGCAGCAGCACCACCACCGCACCGACGTAGATCAGCACCTGTACCCAGGCGACCAGCTCGGCGGTGAGCACCAGGTAAAGCCCGGCCAGCGCGCCCAGGCAGACGACCAGGTAGAGGCCGGCTCGGACCAGGTGTCTCGTGGTCACCACCAGGACGCCGGCCCCGACGGCCAGCGCACCGAGGGCGGCCAGCAGGACGTCCGCCACGGTCACGGAGCCTCCCCACCGGCGGTGGGGCCGGGCTCGGGGCGTACCCGGGGAGGAGCCGGCGGGGCGGCGGGCGGCGCGGGGGCGGCGGCCTTGCGCGCGGCGGTGGTCTCCTCCTTGGCCGGCTCGCCGTTGCGGTCGTGCGCGGGCGGTGGTGGCACGGTGGCCATCCACTGGCCGAGGTGCTCCTTGTCGTGCAGCAGGTCGCGGATGTCGTACTCGGCGTACTCGAACTCCGGCGACCAGTAGAGCGCGTCGAACGGGCAGACCTCGACGCAGATACCGCAGTACATGCAGAGCGAGAAGTCGATGTCGAAGCGGTCCAGGACGTTACGTTGCCGGGGACGGGCGGCGCCGGGTACCGACACCTCCTCCTTGTGCGAGTCGATGTAGATGCACCAGTCCGGGCACTCCCGGGCGCAGAGCATGCAGACCGTGCAGTTCTCCGCCAGCAACGCGATCACCCCGCGCGAGCGGGGTGGCAGCTCGGGAGCGACGTCCGGGTACTGCTGGGTGGTCGACCGGCGGGTCATTGTCTTGAGGGTGACCGCCAGCCCCTTCGCCAGGCCCTCGCCGGGAAATCCCCGCTCGCTGCGCTCGGTCATGGCGTTCATCCTGCCCTGTGCCCCCGGCGAGCGCGACCACCACCCGGCACTTCATGCGCGACCATCAGCCGGCGTCTCAGCCGTCACCGCCGGCAGGCGTCTCAGCCGTCACCGCCGGCGGTCAGCGGGGGCAGCAGTTCCACGCCGAGTTGTTGGAGAAGCTGGAAGAGTTCGTTGACGCTCCACACGTCGCTGATCAGTCCGGCGGCGTCGAAGCGGAGGAACGTCGCGCCGGAGTAGCTGACCACCTGCCCGGTGGGTGGCACCGGTCCGAACCGGCCGAGCTGGGTGCCGGCGGCCCGCCAATGCAGGGCGACCCGGCCACCGGAGGCCACCAGGTCGACGATCTTGTAACGCAGGTCCGGGAAGGCCGCCCGGCGGTCCCGGTGCCAGGCGAGGACCGCATCCGGGCCGGTCCCACCCAGACCAGGGCAGTCGGCGGCGATCAGGTCGTACGCCGAGTCCTCGCGGTTGCCGTTCCACACGTCGGCGACGAACCGCCGGGCCGTCGCCTCCACCTCGGTCATCCGGCGCAGCCTACGCGCAGCCCCGCCCGCTGCACGAAGATCGACCGTCGGGCGACGGCATCATCTTTCGCCCGGGTGATGTGCAGCAGGTCGCCGGACCTGAGGGCGGTCACCGCGTCCATCCGACGAACCGCCTGTGCAACGAGCCCGCCGGCACCCAGGTCAGGTCCTGACTTGCGGCCACCAGGCAGGAGGCCAGGTAGAGCGCCAGGGACACCGGGGCTGCGTCGTACTCGGCCTGAAGCTCCCCGCGACGGGTGGCACAGGGCCACGGCATCGAGCACCCCGCGCAGGTCCAGACGGGCAGCACCGGACCGTGTGCGGTCATCGGTCCTCACCCGGCCAGTGCCCCCGATTGATCGGCACTCGGTGGCGGGATCGGCAGGGCAGGTTCGATCCGCAGCGGCAGACGTACCGCCACCGGCTCCACGACCAGACCGGCCGATGACGACGAGCCAGGGTCAGGGCTACGGCAGTCAGGTACTCCTCGTAGGCGACGTGCCTGGGCATGTCGTGCTCCTCTCGGAAGCGGCTCAACAAGGGGCGCCGTCACTCTACGTGCTGTATTGACGTCAACACAACAGTACGCCAGTATGGAGTCACCTACCGTGCGCGTGTGAGCAGTGAGAGCGACTTCGATCCCGATGTCGCCACGTGGAAACAACTCGCGGACCGGCTCCGACAAGCCATCCGCTCAGGCGAGCTTGCTCCTGGTCAGCGAGTTCCGACCGAACTGAGCCTCACGCAGGAATACCGGCTCAGCCGGCTCACGGTCCGCCGCGCACTTCAGCAACTGCGAGGTGAGGGCCTGATCGTGGTCGTGCAGAGTCGCGGAACCTTCGTCAAGGGTGAACAGGAGCGCGCTAGGGTAACCCTCGGTAAGGGCGACCAAGTGCAGACGCGGATGCCTGACCCCGAGGAACGCAGGAAGTACCACCTTCACGAAGGCGAGCCGGTCGTCTTGGTGACGAGGACGAACGGAACCGTGGAGTGCTACGGCGCGCACACCGTGACCGTCGTCGGCGGATAGGCCGCCACCACGTGGCCGCCGGCACCTCTTTCTCCGAACCTCTCCGGGGCAAGGTGGGGGCGATGGTCGAGCCGAGGCACCGCTACTGCCGGCGCCTTTTCATGCCACCCGACACTGCGGGTACTCAGTCGAGCGCCACCCGTACGGCGGCGGTGAGCACGAGCTGGCCGAGGGCGACCGGTACCAGCACCAGCCAGCAGAGCCGCTGCAACTGGTCCTCGCGCAGCCGGGGGTACGCCACCCGGAACCAGATGATCACGAACGAGACGGCGAAGACCTTCAGCAGGGTCCAGAGCCAGCCCAGGTACTCGTCACCGAACGGGCCCTGCCAGCCGCCGAGGAAGAGCACGGTGGTGAGCGCGGCGATCACCACGATGCCGACGTACTCGGCGAGCAGGAAGAACGCGAACCGCAGCCCGGTGTACTCGGTCAGGTAGCCGAAGACCAGCTCGGAGTCGGCGATCGGCATGTCGAACGGGGGACGCCGGATCTCGGCCAGCCCGGCGACGAAGAAGACGAAGAGCGCCGGGGCCTGCCAGAGCAGCCACCACGGCTGCCACGCCTGCACGATCCCGGGCAGGCTGAGCGTCCCCGCCGCCATGGCCACACTGGCGGCGGCGAGCACCAGTGGCAGCTCGTACCCGAGCAGTTGCGCGGCCCCGCGCAGCCCACCGAGCAGGCTGTACTTGTTGGCCGACGCCCACGCGGACATCAGCACCGCGACCACGCCCACCCCGACCACGGCGAGCACGAAGAACAGGCCGATGTCGAGCGGCTGCCCGACCAGGTCACCCGGGCCGAGCGGGATCACCAGCAGGGCGAGCAGGTAGGGCACCAGCGCCACCACCGGGGCGAGCCGGAACACCGCCCGGTCCGCCTCGCGCGGGGTGACATCCTCCTTCTGTACGAACTTGATCCCGTCGGCCACGAGCTGGGCCCAGCCGTGGAACCCGCCCGCGTACATCGGGCCGAGCCGGCCCTGCATGTGCGCCATGACCTTGTGCTCGGCCTGCCCGACGATCAACGGTAGGACGAGGAAGGCGGCGACCACCGCCACCACCCGGATGGTCAACTCCAGCCAGAGCGGCATCAGCCCTCTCCCCCCTGGTCAGCCCGTGGTGGTCCGGCAGGCCGTTCGGGTCGGGACGTGCGGGGCTCACGTTCGGCGCGGGGCTCGCGCGGTGGCCGGGCCGGGCGGGCGGGCGTACCGCCGCGCGGGCCCTCACCGACGCCACCGGCACCGGCGGGCGTCGGGGTGGTCCCCCACTCCCCCGGCGCCGGTACGCCCGGCGGGCGCATCGGCCGGCGACCGCCGCCCGCCTCCGACTCGCCCGGTTCCTTCGCCCCCGGCCAGGGTTTGGCAACCCGGGAGGCCAGGACGAACTCCTTGCGCAGCGGATGCCCCTCGAACTCCGGTGGCAGCAGCAGCGGGCGCAGCCCGGGGTGGCCGGTGAAGTCGATGCCGAACATTTCGAACGTCTCCCGCTCGTGCCAGGCGGCGCCGGGGAAGACGTCCACCACCGAGGTGACCGCCGGATTCTCCCGGGGTACCCGGGTGCGCAGCAGGATCCCGTGCCGGCGGGTGGTCGACCACAGGTGCGCCACCACGTCGAAGCCACCGACCAGCTCGTCGACGGCGGAGAGCCAGTCGAAGAAGTCGCAGACCAGCTCAGCGTCGTCGCGGGCGGCCAGCAGCGCGTCCCGCCAGTTCGTCGGGGGTACGTCGACGGTGGTGCGGGCGTACCCCTGACCGCCGGAGATCCCGGTCGCCACCTCGACGCCCGGAAGCAGCGCGACCAGCCGGCTGGCGACCTCTTCGGGAGTCATGCCGCCGATCCTATGGCCCGCGAGTGTTCTGGGTCGCGTCCGCGCCCTCCACCCCCCGACCACAGCGTTGATCATGAAGTTATTGCCACGACACGCCGGCCTGGATGACAACAACTTCATGATCAACGGGGCGGGGGTGGGGAGGAAGGGGGCCGGGGGTGGGGAGGAAGGGCGGAAGCGTGGGTGGGAACGGCGGGCACGGGGAAGAATCGGACTGTGCGCGCCGTGACTGTGACACCCGGGGTACCCGACTCGCTGCGCCTGGTCAACGACTGGCCGGAGCCGCCCAGCGAGGAGGGCGCGATCCTGGTCGAAACGTTGGCGGTGGGGATCTGCGGCACCGACCACGAGATCATCGCGGGCGACTACGGCAAGGCGCCGCCCGGGGCGACCGAACTGGTGATCGGGCACGAGTCACTGGGCCGGGTACTGGAGGACCCCACCGGCACGCTCCACCCGGGTGACCTGGTCGCCGGCATCGTCCGGCACCCGGACCCGGTACCCTGCACCAACTGCGCCGCCGACGAGTGGGACATGTGCCGCAACGGGCAGTACACCGAACACGGGATCAAGGCACTGCAGGGTTTCGCCCGGGAACGCTGGCGCATCCCGCCCAGGTTCGCGGTCGGTCTCGCCCCGGACCTGGCCGAAGTCGGGGTACTGCTCGAACCGACCAGCGTGGTGGCCAAGGCATGGGACCACATCGACCGGATCGCGCACCGCACCGAGTGGCAGCCGCAGAGCGTACTCGTCACCGGGGCGGGACCGATCGGGCTGCTCGCCGCCCTGCTCGCCACCCAGCGCGGGCTGACCGTACACGTCCTCGACCGGAACACCACCGGACCGAAGCCGGGCCTGGTCGGCGCGCTCGGGGCGAGCTACCACACCAGCACCGTCGACGAACTCGGCTTCGAGCCGGACGTGGTGGTGGAGTGCACCGGGGCACCGGCCGTGGTGCTGGAGGCGATGTGCAAGGCCGCCCCCATCGGCATCGTCTGCCTCGCCGGGATGTCCAGCGGCGGCCGGACCATCGACTTCGACGCCGGAGCACTCAACCGGACCCTGGTGCTGGAGAACAACGTGGTCTTCGGCTCGGTCAATGCAAATCGGCGGCACTGGGACCTCGCCGCCGAGGCGCTGACCCGGGCCGACCCGTCGTGGCTGGAGTCGTTGATCACCCGGCGGGTGCCGGTCGGGGCGTACGCGGAGGCGTACACCCCGACCGGGAACGACATCAAGGTGGCCCTGGAGTTCGCCGCCTGACCGCCGGAGCGCCGGTCGGGGCACCCCGGGCGCTGCCACTACAGGCCGGGGCATCCGGCGTGACCGCTACAGGCCGGGCAGCCGGCCGTTGCGGAACAGGTCCACGAAGATCTGGTGGTCCTCCCGGGCCCGCAGGCCGTACGCGTGCGCGAACTCCACCAGGTACGACACGAAGCCCGGCTCGTCGGCCGACACCGCCGCCACGATCGCCTCCTCGGTGGAGAAGTCGACCAGGTCATGGCTGGACTCGTCGTCGGCCACCGAGTGCATCCGGGCCACCGAGCGGCCGAGGTCGGCGATCACGCCGGCAAGTTCGTCGGGCTCGTTCACGTCGGCCCAGTCCAGGTCGGCCGCGTACGGGGAGACCTCGGCGACGAGCTGCCCCACCCCGTCCAACTCGGTGTAGCCCACCCACGGGTCGGCGTGCGCCTGCAACGCCCGCTGGGATTCCGCCGTACGGTGACCCTGGTGCCGGAAGTAGCGACGGACACCCTCGTCGTCGATGTGCCGGGCCACCGCGGGCACCTGGGCCTGCTTCATGTAGATGATGACGTCGTTCTCCAGCGCCTGGGTGTGCCCCTCCAGCAGGAGGTTGTACGACGGCAGGCCGGCCGAGCCGATCCCGACGCCCTTACGCAGCACCACGTCCTTGACGTGCGCGGAGACCGGACGCAGCCGGGCGGTCGCCTCGGGCAGGGTGTCCAGGTAGTGGGTGAACGCCTCGCAGACCCGCTCCCGGGTCGCGTCGTCGATCTCGTACACCCCGTCGCCGAGGGAGAACCGGCGTTCGTAGTTGTCGATGGTGGTCTGCCCGTTGAGCAGGTCCACCCGGGTGTTCAACCGGGCCTGCTGGAGGACCCGGCGCAGCACCCCGTCGGCGTTGGCCAGCGTGATCGAGCCGATCGCGTCGTCCCCGCCGGCCGCGATCGCCTTCAGTTCGGTCAGGTAGGCGGTGGCGAACACGCCGACCAGCTCGCTGATCACCTGGTCGGAGAGGGCTTTGGCGTACCCGAGCAGGGCGACGCTGGCCACGAACCGCTTGAGGTCCCAGGAGAACGGTCCGACGTACGCCTCGTCGAAGTCGTTGACGTTGAAGACGAGCTGCCCGGATCCGTTCATGTAGGTGCCGAAGTTCTCGGCGTGCAGGTCACCGTGGATCCACACCCGGCTGGTCCGCCCGTCGAGGAACCGGTCGTCGGCGAAGTCGCCGATCTGGTCGGCGTAGAAGAGCGAGGCGCTGCCCCGGTAGAAGGCGAACGGAGAGGCGGCCATCTTGCGGAACTTCCGGCGGAAAGCGGCCGGGTCGAGTGCCATCGACGCACCGAATTCCTCGATGAGAACGTCGACGATGTGGGCGGAACGTTTCTCCGCGGTCTGGGTCATGGACGGCAGGCTAATCCTCCACCGCCACGGCGGGGACCACCGGTGGTCAGGTCGTCGGGGGCCGGACGACCGGCGCGGTCAGCGACTCGACCGACCGCTGGTCGGCGGAGGGGCCGGCCGGTGGGGCGAGCGGGTCGGGTCGGGCCACCCCGCCGATCCCGGACTGCTCGGCAGCGATCTTCTCCTGGAGGCGGAGGATGCCGTGCAGCAGCGCCTCCGGTCGGGGCGGGCAGCCGGGCACGTACACGTCGACCGGGATGAGCTGGTCGACGCCCTTGGTGACGGAGTACGAGTCCCAGTACGGGCCGCCGCAGTTGGAGCAGGCACCGAACGAGATGACGTACTTCGGTTCGGGCATCTGGTCGTAGAGGCGCTTGATCGCCGGCGCCATCTTGTCGGTGACCGTGCCGGAGACCACCATCAGGTCGGCCTGGCGTGGGCCGTGCGCGAACGGGATCACGCCGAGCCGGATGAAGTCGTGCCGACCCATGCTGGTCGCGATGAACTCGATGGCGCAGCAGGCCAGGCCAAAGTTGAAGACCCAGAGCGAGTAGCGCCGGCCCCAGTTGAGCACGAACCGGATCGGCTCGCCGAGCACTGCCGGTAACTGCACGGCGCCCTCCTCTCCTGTCCCCTGGCCGACAGTCAACCACAGCGCCCCGCCGGCAACCTCCGCAACCGGAGGCAGCATCGACAGGTGTTACAGGAACCGCGGGTGACCACCCGCGGGGAACGGGGAGGGGCACGTGACGGTGACGATCAACTCCCGGGCGGGCGTACCGCCGCCGGACATCTGGTCGATAGGGACTCCGGCCACGCCAGCGGACGAAACGGCGGGGACCACGGCCGGCGGACCGGGCACAGCCGCCAGGCAGGAGACAGCCGCCAGGCAGGAGACAGCCGGGCCAGACCGGACAGCCGGCGATCCGGTACCGGCGGAGCTGGTGTTCGACGACTTCTACCATGCGCACTTCCGGAGTCTGACCGTGCAACTCTGCGCGTACACCGGTGATCTGGGACAGGCCCAGGACCTGGCCCAGGAGGCGTTCTGCCGGGCCTTCGCCCGCTGGGACCGGATAGTCCGGTACGACGATCCGGTCGCCTGGGTACGGCGGGTGGCCTGGAACCTGGCCAACAGTCGCTGGCGGCGGCTCCGTACCGCCCACGCCTACCTGCGCCGCCAGCGGGAGACCCATGTCGCCGGCCCGAATCCCGACCGGGTGGCCCTCGAAGCCGCGCTCGCCCTCCTACCGGCCAACCAGCGACGTGCCGTCGTGCTGCACTACCTCGCCGACCTGCCGGTGGCGGAGATCGCCCACCAGGCCGGGGTGGCGGAGGGAACGGTGAAATCCTGGCTGCACCGGGGACGGGCCGCCCTGGCCGCGCTGCTCCGCGACGAGACCGAAGAGACCGCCGGGGAGGCCCGAGATGGCTGAGCAGGAACCGTCCGGGCTGGACTCCCGCTTCGCCCGGTACCGCACCGGCCTCGCTGCGCAGGTACACGGCCCCGGACCGGACGCGGTACGCCGCACCGTGCGGCAGCGCCGACGGACCGCCCTGGCCACCACCAGCGCCCTCGCCGTCGCGCTCGTGGTCAGCCCGCTCGTCGGGTACGCGGCCAACCGGGGCGAGGGACGGCCACCTTCCGTACCGGCCGGATCCATCGGGCCGACCGGGTCCCCGTCGACCCGCCCGCCGGAAACGCCGCCGCCCCGGTCCACCACACCGGGCACCCCGTCCTCCGTACCCGACGGCCGGATCAGCCGGGGCCAACTGCTCGCGGCCCGGGTCGACCTGCCGGCCTGGCGGCCGGGCCCGGGCTGTCCGGCCGGTCGGGGGGTCCGGTTGACCGGCGAACCGGTGCACGACGGGGACAACGTCCTGGTCGCGGTGGACCACACCGACCTCGACGGTGACGGTTCCCCGGAGACGGTGGCCCTGGTCCGTTGCATCATCGGTCAGGGCGGTCCGGCCCAGGTGGTCGCCTTCGACCGGGACCGGGGCGGCCGGATCGTCACTGTCGGCCAGGTGTTCCGCACCGAGCGCTGGTCCGGGCCGGCTGATGTCGCCGGACACGATCCGGAGTGGCTGCTCGCCCTGGACGCCCGGCCCGACGGTTCGGTACGCATCGAGATGGCCGACATCGCCCCGGGCGGTGGCTGGCGCCTGGAATGGTCGCAACGGCAGTGGCGGACGTACCGGTGGAACGGGCAGCGGTTCACGCAGACCGGCGGGCCGACCACCTTCGCGTCGAACCCGCGCCTGCGGAACGTGGGGGTACACGCCACCGATCTCACCTGGGGGGCCGCCCGGACGGACGGAACCCGCAGCGGGACGACGACCGTGACCATCCGTAACCACGGGGACCGACCGTTTGATGGCATCCGGCTGGTCATGCGCGTGCAACCGGGTCTGTATGCCCAAGGCGACGGCTGGTCCGCCTGCACCGGCGGACCGCCGGCCGCCGGTTCCCGGGAACTGACCTGCCGTCTCGGTCCCCTCGATGCCGGCGCATCCCGCACCCTGGTCCTCGGGCTCGCCGGTCCCACCTCGGGCAGCGGTACCGGCATCGCGTCGGTCGAACCGCTCGGTCCGGACGGGGAACCGCTGCTGGACCCGGACCGGGAGAACAACGAGGGCCGGTTCACCTACCGGTGACGGGTGGCCGGGCCGGCGCCACCTGTCCGGCATGGCTGGCAACGACAGGGGCGGCGACCGCAGCCGTCCTCGACGTGGCCGTGCAGGACCGGTTCGAGGTGCGGTTGCACCCCGCCCCTGTCGTGTTGCCGTCCCGGGCACACCGCAACGCTCCCGCCGCTCATCGCGTCTTCCTTGCATCGACGCTGACCGTAGCCTGCACACCGATCGCCCGGCTGGAGGTGTTTCCGGCCGGGCGATCGGCGTTCCCGGGCCCGGCAGGGCCGGGTGTCACCCGGTTCAGTAGCTGGGGCGTTGCAGCAGACTGACGAACTCCACCAGCAGCTTCTCGCGCAGGCGCACCGGGGCGGCGTCGAGCAGCCGGTTGATCACCGCCGCACGGTCCGGCAGCGGCCCGCCACCGGTACCGCCGCCCAGGCCGAGACTGGCGGCCAGCCCGGCCACCAGTTCCGGGGTGAGCGCCTCGGGGGTCAGCGTGCCCGCCAGGGCGAGCAGTTCGGCCGGCAGCGCGACCGGACCGGCGGCGCGGGCCGCCGCGACCGCGTCGTGCAGGTCCGGCCCGAACTCGGCCACCCGGGGGGCCACCGACGCGGTCACCGTCAGGTGCACGCTGGCCGGCAGTTCGCCGTACGACAGCTGCGGCTGGGTGTGCCAGCCACGCGCGGTCAGCTCGTCGACCAGCACGAACAGGTCCAGCCCGGGATCGGTGGAGGTGAAGCAGACCACGGTGGACTCCGGTCCGGCCATCAGCCGCAGCCCGTCGACGCCCTGCACCGCGTCGGCCAGGGCGCGTACCGCGTCCCGGGTCTGCCGGACCAGTTCCAGGTAACCGTCGTCGCCGATGTGCCGCAGCGTGGCGTACGCGGCGGCGATCGGGCCACCGGAACGGGTGGAGGTGATCACCGGGTTGATCATCCCGTAGCCGGGCCAGTCGGCGTACGCGAAGTACTGCGGGGCGCGCAGGGTGGCGTCCCGGTGCAGCAGGACCGAGACGCCCTTCGGGGCGTACGCGTACTTGTGCAGGTCGACCGAGATCGACGTGACCCCGGGGACGGTGAAGTCGAACGCCGGTACCGGCTCGCCGAGGCGTCGCAGCCAGGGCAGCGTCCAGCCGCCAAAGCAGGCGTCCACGTGGCAGCGCACCCCGGCGGCGGCAGCCGCAGCGGCGATCGCCTCCACCGGATCGACCACCCCGTGGGCGTACGACGGGGCGGAGCAGACCACCAGCACGGTGTCCGGCCCGATCGCGGCGGCCACCGCCTCCGGCGCCGGACGCAGGGTCACCGGGTCGACGGGTACCAGGTCCAGGGCGACGCCCAGGTAGTGTGCCGCCTTGGCGAACGCCGCGTGCCCGCTGACCGGTACCACGATCCGGGGCCGCTCGACGGCGGGCCGGGCGTCCCGGGCGGCCTTGACCGCCAGGATCAGCGACTCGGTACCACCGCTGGTGACACTGCCGACCACGTCCGGCGCGGTCGTCCCCGGCCCGCCCCCGAGCAGTTTGGCGGCGGCGCCGACCAGCGCGTTCTCCATGGCCAGCAGGGACGGGAAGGCGGTCGGGTCGAGCCCGTTGACGTGCGCGCTCAGCGCGTGCGCCGAGGCGGCCAGTTCGTCCAGGCCGGGTACCGCCGGGTCGTAGACGTACGCGAAGAGCCGCCCGCCGTGGGTGGGGCGGTCTGCGGCGCGCAGCCCCCGGATCTCGTCGAGCACCTGCTCGGCCGGTACGCCCTTCTCCGGCAGTGCCTCGTTCACCACGAACCCTCCCCAGTTGTGTCGATCATGGAGTTATGGTGCCCTTTTTATCAGGCTTCGCGGCTCTTATCCCCCACCACAACTCCATGATCGACGGGGTGGGTGGGGGTGGCCGCTGCGAGGCGTTCCGGGGTGAGGTCGTACCCGCGCAGCAACGGCACCGCGAGCACCACCAGCAGGGCGGGGAGCACGGTGAACCCGATCAGTACGCCCAGCCGGGCGCCGTCGGACTGGGCCGCTGCCGTGCCGGTGCTCGACGAGACGTACCCGGAGAGCTGGAGCACCAGGCCGTAGATGCCGGGACCGAGGGCCAGGCCGAACGTCTCACCGGCGGTCCACAGGCCGGTGAAGACCCCCGCCTGGCGGCGGCCGGTGCGCGCGGTGTCGTAGGCGATGCAGTCCGGCAGCATGGCGAGGGCGAAGACCTGCTGTCCGGCGTAGCCGGCACCCATCACCGCGACCAGCAGGTAGACCAGCACCGGGGGCAGCACCGGGGCGGCCAGCAGACCGAGCGCCGGGCCGGCGAGCAGCAGCGAGGCGACGACGAACGCGGTCCGCTTGCCGAGCCGGGTACCGGCCCGGGTCCAGAGCGGCATCACCAGCAGCGCCGGGCCGACGAAGCAGGCGAAGAGCAGGGTGGCCCCGGTCTCCGGGCTGCGCAGGATCTGGTCGGCGAAGTAGTTGACCCCGGCGAGGATGGTCGCCACCCCGGCGGACTGGATGACGAAGCAGATCAGCAGCAGCCGGAACGGCCGGTTCCGGCCGGCGACGGCGAGCTGGGCGCGCAGGCTCGGTTCGCTCTCGGTCACCGTGCCGTCCGGTACGCCCCGGGTCCCGAGGAACGCGCCGGCCGTGCCGAGGACGATCAGCCCGGCCACGAAGAGCCCCATCCACCGGTGCCCCGGCACCCCCTCCCCACCGGCGGTCACCACCAGCGGGGCGAGCGCGCCGGAGACCAGGATGGCCAGCGCCAGCACCGCGATCCGCCAGCTCATCAGCCGGGTACGTTCGGTGTAGTCGGCGGTCAGCTCGGCGGGCATCGCCACGTACGGCACCTGGAAGAAGGCGAACGCGGTCGCGGTGGCCAGGAAGGCCACGGCCACGTACGTCCCGGCGCCCGCCCCGGCACCGAACGGTGCGGCGAAGATCGCGGCAAAGAGCACCGCGAGGGTCAGGCCGCCGGCGAGCAGGTACGGCCGGCGGGCTCCCCAGGGCGAGCGGGTGCGGTCGGAGATCCGGCCGGCGACCGGGTTGACCAGCACGTCCCACGCTTTGGGGACGAGCACCAGCAGGGCGGCGAGACCGGCGGCGATGCCCAGGGTGTCGGTCAGGTAGGGCAGCAGCAGGAGTCCGGGCACGGTACCGAAGGCACCGGTGACCAGCGAACCGAGCGCGTAGCCGGCGTGCACCCGGCGGGGCAGCCCGACCGGCGCCCGTGGCGCGGACCGGGTGGGGTTCACGGCGCGCGCCGGGTCGGTTTCATGGCGCCGAATGTTACTCACGTTTTGCTCGACGTTGAACCCCCGATCAGTCGCGACCGGGGCCCGGCTCGGTCGGGGACCAGGCGGCGGCACGGATGTCCACGCCGTCCCCCCGCAGCGGGGTGCCCTCGGCACGCAACCGGGCCCGCGCCTCCACCTCGTGTCCGGGCGGCAGCCGGCCCGCCGAGTTGACCACCCGGTGCCACGGCACCCCGCCACCGTGCCGGGCCATGATCGACCCGACCAGCCGCGCTGACGCCCGGCCGGAAACCTCCGCCAGGGCATCGGCCACCGCGCCGTACGACATGACCCGCCCCGGCGGGATCCGCTCCACCAGGCTGAGTACCGCTTCGACGTACTCGTCCGGCGTCATGACCGGACCTCGCCAACCGTCACCGGACCTCGTCCATCCCCGTCACCGGACCTCGCCAACCGTCACCGGACCTCGTCCATCCCCGTCATCGAACCTCATCCTCTCCGTCACCGGAGCCCACCAGACATCGTCACCGGTCACTCACACCCGTCATGACCGGCCAGGATATGGGAACCGCCGCCGGCCGGGCGGGGTGCACCGCGCAGAATGGGCGGGTGCGTGAAGCGGTGACAACAGCCCAGCGGATCGTGGTCAAGATCGGGTCCTCCTCGCTGACCACCGCCGAGGGCGGACTCGACTCCGACCGGGTGGACGCCCTGGTCGACGCCCTCGGCGGGTTGACCGCCGAGGGGCGGGAGGTGGTGCTGGTCTCCTCCGGCGCCATCGCCGCCGGGCTGGCTCCGCTCGGCCTGCGCCGCCGGCCCCGGGACCTGGCCACCCAGCAGGCCGCCGCCAGCGTCGGGCAGGGGCTGCTGATCGGCCGGTACGCCACCAGTTTCGCCCGACACGGGCTGACCGTCGGCCAGGTGCTGCTGACCGTCGACGACGTGACCCGCCGGGCGCACTACCGCAACGCGTACCGCACCCTGCGCAAGCTGCTCGACCTGCGGGCCGTACCGATCGTCAACGAGAACGACACCGTCGCCACCGACGAGATCCGGTTCGGCGACAACGACCGGCTGGCCGCCCTGGTGGCCGCCCTGGTCCACGCCGACCTGCTGGTGCTCCTGTCCGACGTGGACGCCCTCTACACCGGTGACCCCTCCCGGCCGGACACCACCCGGATCAGCGAGGTACGCGACGCCGCCGACCTCACCGGCATCTCGGTCGGCGGGGCCGGACGGGCCGGCGTCGGCACCGGGGGCATGGTCACCAAGGTGGAGGCCGCCCGGATCGCCACCGGCTTCGGCATCCCGGTGGTGCTGACCTCCGCCGCGCTCGCCGCCGAGGCGCTGTCCGGCGCCGCCGTGGGCACCCTCTTCCACCGGGTACACCAGCGTCCGACCGCCCGGCTCTTCTGGCTCGCCCACGCCACCTCGCCCCGGGGCCGGCTGCACCTCGACCCAGGGGCGGTGCAGGCCGTGGTCAACCGGCGTAAATCGTTGCTGCCCGCCGGAATCACCGCGGTCGACGGGGCGTTCACCGCCGGCGACCCGGTCGACCTGGTGGACACCGAGGGCGCCCCGGTCGCCCGTGGCCTGGTCAACTACGACGCGGTGGAACTGCCCGGACTACTCGGCCGGTCCACGGGTGAGCTGGCCGCCGCGCTCGGTCCGGCCTACGAACGTGAGGTCGTCCACCGCGACGACCTGGTACTGCTGTAAGGAAGGGCCCCTTCTTATCGCTTTCGGTATAGGAAGGGGCCCTTCCTAACACCTGGGAGGGAAGAGACATGAGCGTCACCGAGCAGGCCCGGCGGGCCCGGGAGGCGGCAAACACGCTGGCCACCGCGACGCGTACCCGCAAGGACGCGGCACTGCACGCGATGGCCGACGCGCTGGTGGCGCGTACCCCGGAGATCCTGGCCGCGAACGAGACGGACCTGGCAGCCGGGCGCGATGCCGGCCTGACCCCGGCCGTGCTGGACCGGCTGGCGCTCAGCGAGCAGCGGGTCGCCGGCATCGCCGACGCGCTGCGTCAGATGGCCGGCCTGCCCGATCCGGTCGGCGAGGTGGTCCGGGGCTCGACCCTGGCCAACGGCCTGGAGCTACGGCAGATCCGGGTACCGTTCGGCGTGGTCGGCATCATCTACGAGGCCCGGCCCAACGTCACCGTCGACGCCGCTGGCATCTGCCTCAAGTCCGGCAACGCGGCGCTGCTGCGCGGTTCCTCCTCGGCGGCGCACTCCAACGCCGCCCTGGTGGCGGTGCTGCGCGACGCGGTCGCCGGGGCGGGGCTGCCGGCCGACGCGGTCCAGTTGCTCGACGCCAGCAGCCGGGACTCGGTGAAGGAGCTGATGCGGGCGCGGGGTCTGGTCGACGTGCTGATCCCCCGGGGCGGTGCGTCGCTGATCCGGACCGTGGTCGAGGAGTCCACCGTGCCCGTCATCGAGACCGGGGTGGGTAACTGCCACGTCTACGTCGACGCCGCCGCCGACCTGGCCAAGGCGGTGGCGATCACCCTGAACGCCAAGACCCAGCGCCTCTCCACCTGCAACACCGCCGAGTCGCTGCTCGTGCACGCGCAGATCGCCGACGCGTTCCTGCCGCCGATGCTGGCCGCGTTCGCCGAGGCCGGAGTCACCGTGCACGGCGACGCCCGGGTCGCCGCCCACTCGGACGCCGTCGAGCCGGCCACCGACGAGGACTTCGCCACCGAGTACCTCTCGGCGGACATCTCGGTCGCCGTCGTCGACTCGCTCGACGACGCGGTCGCGCACATCCGCCGGTACGGCTCGGGGCACACCGAGGCCATCGTCACCGACTCGGCCAGCGCGGCCCGGGAGTTCGTCGCCCGGGTCGACTCGGCCGCAGTGATGGTGAACGCCTCCACCCGGTTCACCGACGGCGGCGAGTTCGGCTTCGGTGCGGAGATCGGCATCTCCACGCAGAAGCTGCATGCCCGTGGCCCGATGGGCCTGCCCGAGCTGACCTCGACCAAGTATGTCGTCACCGGCGACGGGCACCTGCGGAACTGACCGCGCGTCGACGGACCGGTCCCGCCGCCCGCCGGGACCGGTCCAAACCAACGCCAGGCCGAACCACAGCGCCAGGCCGGACCACAGCGCTAGGCCGATTCAGCGCCAGGCCGATTCAGCGCCAGGCCGATTCAGCGCCAGGCCGAACCACAGCGCTAGGCCGATTCGGCGACGGGTTGGAGAGATCCTCAGCGGCAGGCACGAATGGCGGCGAGCGTGGCGTGCACGTCGAACTGGTGCCCGTCGTCGCTCTCCCAGCCACCGTCGCTGCGCTGGGTCTCGGCCAGCCGCCGGCGGGCGGAGACCAGCGTCCAGTCGTCCGCGGCGATACCGACCCGGCGCAGGGTCGCTGCCAGCCAGGCCACGTTACCCGGGGACATCTCCGGCAGCCGCTCGTTGAGCACCGTCTGGATCCGGGCCGACTCGTAGAACATGGTCTGCCGGTACAGCACGGCGGCGCTCAGCCAGCCGGTGGCAAGGTACGACGGCCAGGTCCCGTCCGGGCGGAGGTGGTTGGCGAGCGCCTGGGCCGCCGCGTAGACGACTCCGGCGTACACCCCACCCACCCGGTCGTCCAGCGGTCCGGCGGCCCGGGCATCGAGCCCGGCGGTGGCCAGCCAGAATCCGGCGTTCGCGGTGAGGTAGAGCTGGGCCTCCAGATCACCGGGACGGGCCCAGGGCGGGGCGGCGGGGGCGAGGGACTCGTCCTCTTCCCAGGTACCGTTCCGGTACTGCCGGGCGGCCAGCCAGTCCAGCGCCTTGCGGGCGGCGGGCCGGCCGAGCGCGCCGAGGTCGTCGAGTTCGGCGAGGCGGAAGCAGGTGGCGTCGACGGAGGCCACCCCGGTCTCCAGGCGCGCCGGCCATCCGCCGTCCGGCAACTGGCCGGTCTCTGCGGTCTCCAGCACCTCCACCGATGGCATGGTGCCGGTGCGCAACCAGGAGAGCCGCGCACGGTCCACCGGGTCACCGTGCGCCACGACAAAGCCGATGGCGGCGTCAATATCGACCACGCGGCCAGGCTACCGGCGCAAACGTGATTCCGCCTCACCAGGAAAGGCGGCGTGACCAGCCCCTCGGCGAGCTTTCACCCAGCCGACGGCCGGGTTTTTTGGACCCCTTCGACGACTTCGGTCCGCCGCGCTCGTGCGCTAGGCCGCAGGTTAAGAAGGGGCCCCTCCTATACCGAAAACGATAAGAAGGGGCCCTTCCTTACAGCTGTCAGTAGGCGGGGAGGCTCGGGTCGACCTGCCGGATCCAGGAAATGATGCCGCCCTGCACGTGGACGGCCTCACGGAAACCGGCCGCCTTGAGCGCGGCGAGCGCCTCGGCGGAGCGTGCGCCGGACTTGCAGTGCAGCACGATCTGCCGATCCTGCGGCAGGTTGGACAGCGCCTCGCCGGAGAGGATGTCGCCCTTCGGGATCAGCGTGGCACCCGGGATGCGGACGATCTCGTACTCGGCCGGCTCCCGGACGTCGACCAGGAAGAGGTCCTTACCGGCGTCCTGCCACTCCTTCAGCTCCAGTGCGGTGATGGTGGAGTCCACCACCGCCGCCTCGGCCTCCGGGGAGACCGCACCGCAGAAGTCCTCGTAGTCCTCCAGCAGGTCGGTGACGGTCGGGTTCTCGCCGCAGAGCACGCAGTCCGGGTCCTTGCGGACCTTGATCTTGCGGTAGGTCATCTCCAGGGCGTCGTAGACCATCAACCGGCCGACCAGCGGCTCGCCGATCCCGGCGAGCAGTTTGATCGCCTCGTTGACCTGGATCGAGCCGATGGAGGCGCAGAGCACGCCGAGGACGCCGCCCTCGGCGCAGGACGGGACCATCCCGGGCGGCGGCGGCTCCGGGTAGAGGCAGCGGTAGCAGGGACCGTGCTCGGCCCAGAAGACCGAAGCCTGGCCGTCGAACCGGTAGATCGAGCCCCAGACGTACGGCTTGCCGAGCAGCACGGCGGCGTCGTTGACCATGTACCGGGTGGCGAAGTTGTCGGTACCGTCGACGATCAGGTCGTACTGGGCGAAGATCTCCCGGACGTTCTCCCGGTCCAGCGCAGTGTTGTGGATCTCGACGTTGACCAGCGGGTTGATCTCGCGAACGGTGGCTGCGGCCGACTCGGCCTTGGAACGGCCGACGTCGGACTGCCCGTGGATGATCTGGCGCTGGAGGTTCGACTCGTCGACGGTGTCGAAGTCGATGATGCCGAGCGTGCCGGCGCCGGCGGCGGCCAGGTACATCAGGGCCGGCGAGCCGAGGCCACCCGCGCCGACACAGAGCACCCGGGCGTTCTTCAGCCGCTTCTGTCCCTCCACCCCGACATCCGGGATGATCAGGTGACGCGAGTAGCGACGGATCTCGTCAACGGTGAGCTCGGCGGCGGGTTCGACGAGCGGGGGCAGTGACACGGTGGACTCCCCGGGTTCGGCGGCGTGTGCTGGGCCATTGTTGCGCGATACCGAGCCACTCGGCCATGAGGAGGGCCACGCCGTCCGACATCCGGGAGCGGGAATAGGGGCCGCCGGACCGGGGCAGGGGTGCCGGGGGACCTGGCTGGCGCCGCCAGGGCCGATCGGGTCGGCGCCCACGCTGGGGGAGGATCGGGTCGGCGCCTGCGCTAGGGGACGATCGGGCCGGCGTACCGCACACCGTCGAGGTAGGGCCAGGCGTTCGCCACGCACCCGCGCAGACCGTACGTCTGCTGCTGCATCACCGGGGCCGGCCGACCCGGACCGGGGCAGTCCTCGTGCCCCTCGCCCAACTCATGGCCGACCTCGTGGTTGATGACGTAGGCCCGGTAGGTGTCCAGCGGTGCGCCGTAGTCCGGCACCGCCTCCATCCAGCGGGCCAGGTTGATGACCACCCGGCCGGGCAGCCGGCAGGAGGTGTACCGCTCGGTGACCAGGCCGCCTTCCGCGCAGATCCGTTCCGAGGTGGCCGGGGTGGCGAGCAGCACGGTGAAGTCGGCGGGCAGGTCGGCCGGTACCCGCTGCATCCGCAGCCGACCCGACGCGATCCAGCTACGGGCGTCGCCGAGTGTCCCGTCCACGGCGGCGGCGAAGTCGGCGGGTGTCACCCCGGACCGGTCCTCGACCGCGACCCGGTAGCGGAGCAGCTCACCTTCGGTGCCGTGGACCGGCCCGGGGCCGGCCGCCTCCTGGAAGGTCCCCGGCCCGGTCACCGGGTACGGCGGCACACCGGGCTCCGGCAGCGCGGGCCGTGCCGGCACCGGGGACCCCGGTCCGGCGGGCCGCCCGGCGTGGCCGGGGGTGGGATCGACGCGGGACCCGTCGCCTGCCGCGCCGCCGGGACGCTCCCCCGACTGGTCGACACCATCCGGCCGGCCACCGGCGCCCGGCCCGTCGCCACTGGTCAGGGTCAGGCAGATCAGCCCTGCCACGACGGCGAGCAGGACCGGCCCGGCCCCCCGGGTGAGTGCGGTACGGCGGTACGCCCGACCGGTAGGGGTCCTCATGACTGCCAGGCTGGCAGGCCGTTCCGGATATTCCTCGCTTTTCCGTCCGGAGTCCACCGGACGGTACCCCGGCTAAAGCCGGCTAGAGCTCGGCTAGAGCGGCGGCCCGGCGTACCGGCGGCCGGACAGGTACGGCCAGGGGTTGGCCAGGCAGCCCCGGAGGAAGAGGGTCTGCTGCATCATCACCGGCGCCGGCCGGCCCCGACCCGGACAGCGCTCGTGGCGGTACCCCAGTTCGTGCCCGACCTCGTGGTTCACCACGTACGCGCGGTAGGTGGCCAGCGGCACCGTCGCGGACACGAAGTGCGGCACCGAGAGCCGCCACCGATCGAGGTTGATGATGACCTTGCCCCGCGCCCGGCAGGAGGTGTACGGCACCCCGCCGACCATGATGTTCACCCAGCCGGCCGCGCACATCTCGCGGGCGGTCCGGGCGGTGGCGAGATAGACGGTGAAGTCGTGCGCCGCCCCGGCGGGTACCCGTTGCAGGCGCAACCGGCCGCTACCGGTCCAGCTCGCCGGGTTCCCGAGCGCCCCGTCCACCTCGTTGGCGAAGGCGGCGGTGCCCTCGCCCGCCCCGTTCTCCACCGCCACCCGGTACCGCCGCAGCTCACCGGCCCGCCCCCGGACCGTCCCGGCGGTCATCTCGTAGCTGAAGGTGCCGGCCCCGGCGGCCGGCGGCACCCCGGGCATCCGCAGCGTGACGGTGGGCGTGGCCACCGTGGCCGGGCCGGGTGGAGCAGGCGGGGACGACGGGAGCGGAGCGCCGGCCGACGGCGTACCGGTCGCCGGAGCCGGAGGGCCGGACAGCCCGGCCCACCCCGTCGGGGTCCCGGAGGCGACAGACTCCTTCTGCGCGGTCGCCACACCGGTACGACCACCGGCGACGTGAACCCCGCCGACCAGACCGGCCAGCAGGGCGACGCCGAGCAACGGGACCCAGACGATCCGGCCGATCCGCACCACAGGTCCCCTCACCGCTCGGCTGCGGGCCCCCGGGTCCCGGCGGCATCCGCCATATCGCCGCAGGCCGGACCCGACGTACCGCTGCCGACCGTACCCGCTGCGTCGCCGCCGGCCGCGCCCGACGCGCCCGTCGTGCCACTGTCGGTAGTGCCGGCCGCACCCCAGGTCGCGTACTCGTCGACGAGGGCCGCGATCGCCTGGGCGACCAGCCGGGGCACCTCCATCTGCGCCACGTGCCCCACCCCGTCGAGCATCAGCAGCCGGCTGTCCGGGATCAGCCGGGCGACCTGCGGGCTGACCCGGACGTCCACCAGCCGGTCCTGCCGACCGGAGATCACCAGCGTGGGCACCGGTACCCGTCGGGCCATCTGCCACAGCGAACCGGATCCGGGCAGGTACGCCCGGAGGAAGCTGGCGACCAGCCCACGGAACGAACGGACGTACGCCGCCGCGTAGTGCTCCGCGGTGCAGCGGATCCGGAATTCCTCGATCGTCTCCTGACGCCGCTGCGTACTGATCCGGCTGGCGTCCGCGATGCACGACGCCAGTACCTGCGCCGCCATCGCCTCGGGCGGGATCCTGGTCAGGTGTCGGGCGGCGAGCCGTTCGGCGCGCGGCAGGACGAGCAGCGGAAGTGCCCTGGCCTGCAACGACCTGCGGACGTCGAGGAACGGCATGGCCGGGGAGATCAGGGTCAGCGTGCGCACGAGGTCGGGCCGCAGCACCGCCACCCGGACCGACACCGCACCGCCGAGCGAGTTACCCACCAGGTGGACCGGCCCCCGCCCGGAGTGTTCGATCCACCGGATGACCCGCTCGGTGAAGTAGGGCAGCGTGTAGCTGGGCCCCGGCTCGCTGTGCCCGAAGCCGGGCAGGTCGATGGCCTGGCCGTCGAGCCGGTCGGCGAGCAGTCCGGCGAGGTCGGTGAAGTTCTGTGCCGATCCGCCCAGGCCGTGGACGTAGAGGGCGGGCTCGGCACCGGGACGGGTGGCCGGGGTGTCCCGGACGTGGAGGGATGTCCCGTCGAGGGGCACCGTACGGCCGGGCCAGGGTGGCGGGAGCGGACCGCTCGGCAGGAGATCGTCCGCTCCCAGCGGCGCCTGTCGCACCGCTGCGGTCCGCCCGCCCTGCCGTACCGTCACCGTCAGGCCAGCAGGGCCTCAAGGCGCCGGTTGACCGCAGCCAGGGTGGCCCGGACCACCGCCTGCCGTGGGTCGCCGGAGACCAGCGCCGAGCCGGCGAGCTGCTCGACCCAGCCGTCACAGACCAGCAGGACGACCACGGTCGCCACCTCGCAGTTGCCGAACGGCACGACGGCCGCGTGCTCGACGAAGCACCGTCCCGATCCGGCCGTCCGCTCGGCACCCCGCAGCAGCTCGTCCACTGCGGACGCGGCGGCCACCGCGCAGAGCCGCAGCACGTACCCGTCGACGGCCGGGCCGGTCGCCAGGCCGGCGGCGGTCTGCGCACCGGCGAGCAGCCGCACCTCGACCGTGGCGTCCAGCCCGAACGTGCTGACCTGGACGTGGTCGAGGACCACCCGGGGGCCGGGCGGTCCGTCCGGGTTGAGCGGTCGGGAGGGTGCGCTCTCCGTCGTGGTGAGCTGCGCACCCGAGTACGACGTCCCGGCCGCGACCGGGCTGCCGGTGGCCCCGCCGGGCAGCGTCGGACCGGACTCCGGTCCGACCGGGAACGGGCGCGGCTGGTCCGCCACGCTGGCCCGGCCGCTGTGGGTGGGGATCTGCCGCCGTCGTCGTCGGGGTACCTCGACCGGCGGATCGGCGTCCTCCTCCGGCGCCCGACGCGGGGTGGGCGGGGCGGTCGGGAGCGGGGCGGTCGGGAGCGGGGCGGTCGGGAGTGGGGCCGGCTCGCCGGGCAGGTTCTGCGGTGCCGCCGCCAGCCCCATCCGCTCCTGGAGCAGTCGGGCCACCTGCCGGCTCACCTCGGCCGGATCGGCTCCGTCGGCCAGGTCCAGCCGCAGGCTGTGGGCCCCGGCCGGGGTGGTCCGCAGGGAGGCGTCGCGCACCCCGGCCACGCCGCGTACCGCACCGAGGATCGCCTTGACGTCGAAACCCTCCGGCCGGTCCCGCAGCGGTGGTGGCTCGTCCTCACGCCGCAGGTGGGTGGCGATGCGGGCCAGTTCGGGGGTCTCCGCGGGCGGCTCCACGGCGGGCAGGTCCGGTACGACCGGGACGTCCGGCTCGGCCGGTACCCGCTGGGGCAGTACCGCCGGCTCCGGGCTGGCCGCCGCGGGTACCGGTTCGGCCTGGTCGGGAGCGGACCGTCGGCCGGTGTAGCCGGCCGACCGGGTACCGAAGAGGGTGCTGGGGTCGCGCTGCACCGGGCCGGCCGGTACCGAAGAGGGTGCCGGGGTCTGCGGTTGGGCGGGGGTCGGCGGTTGGGCGGGGCCGCCCGGAGCGACCGGTGGCCACCCTGCGTGCCGGCGGCCTCCCGCCTCCGCGCGGACCGTACGGGTCTCGTCCGGATGGACCGGACGGGGGTCCTCGGGTCGCAGCGGACCGCTGTCACCGGAGCGGTGCGGGTCGGTGCCACCCGCTGCGGCCGACGGGGCCGGCGGTGCGGAGGACGGCCGGGGGGCCCAGGTCGGGTACTCCCGGTCGGGTGCGGCCCCGGCGGTCGGGTACGCCGCGCGGGCCGGGTCGATGTAGGAGGGGCGTGTCGGCCCCGGCTCGCGGCCCTCGGGCGCCCGGGGCGGCTCCGGATAGGACGGTCCGGTGCCCTGCCCGGCCGCTGCGGCCGGGGTCGGGGGCTCCGGGTAGCCGGCGTACGGCTGCTCCGGCTCCGGCTCGCTGGACGGGGACGGCTGTGGGTACCAGCCCGGCGACCACTCACTCCGGGCCCGTCGCCCGGTCGGCTGCGGGCTCTCCGTCGCCCAGGGTGGCGCCCAGCCCGACTGCTGCGGGCGGGCGGGCTCGGCGCCGTGCCGGGTACGCGCCTCGTCCGGGCGGGCGGGTGGCTCCTCGTGCCGGTTCACCGGCTCACCGAACGCGCCGGCCCAGCGCGGCCGGTCCTGCTCGGTGGCGGGTCCTGCGCCCTCGGCCGGCCGGTCGGGTCCCCGTGGGATGGCCGGCTCCGGCGGCACCGGCGGACCGGACACCACCGGCCCGAAAGGCGGCGCCTGGGCCGCCGGCGGCGCGGACGCCGGTCGGACCGCCTCACGCCAACCCGCCGGTTCGTCGGTCGGACCGGCGGACGGCTCGACGGTCCGCGGCGGCTCGTCCTGACCGTGGGCGTGCCGGGCCGACTCCTCGACCGCGTACCGGGACGGTCCGTCGACGATGTGCCGGGCCGGTCCGTCAACGATGTGCCGGGCCGGGTCGTCGTACCCGTGCCGGGTCGGCTCCTCCGAAACGGGGCGGACGAACTCGTCCGGCAGTTGCCGGGGTGGTTCCTCCCCGACGTGCGGCGTCGGCTCGTCGGTGAGGTGCCGGGACGGTTCGGTGTCGCCAGCCGGGGGTACCAGCCGGAGCCGGGTCTGCTCACCCGCCGGGGCCGGCCGCTGCGCTGGCACCATCAGCCGGTCCTGGGTGGGCGGTTCGAGCGGGGGCTCGGCCCCGGGTGGGGCGCTGACCGGCGTACCCGGGTCCGTCGGGTAGCGATCCCACCGGCGGTAGCCGTTCAACGACCGACCGTTCACCTGCCGTGCCGGCTCGGTCGGAGTGCCGTCCGGCAGCGGAGCGGGCAGATCGCCGTGACGTGCGGAACTGGTCGCCCATCCGGTCGCCGGATCCGGCTGGCCCCATGGGGGTGGGGTCCGGTCGTCAACCGGGGACGACCAACCGTCTTCGCGGGGGGCCCAACCGCCGGACGAGCGGGCGAGGTCGTCGGACCGACCCGCCCTGTCGTCATGCTCTCCCGGGGTGGCGGCCCCGGGTTGCCCTGCTTCGTCCACCGCGCGCTCCTTGGTCGCCTCCGCTGAGGCTACCGTGTGGTGACAGTGGCGATAAGTTACAGCGGCGGGCTATTTCGGCGGCCGGGCGGTTCACCTGGCCATCGGGGGTAGTTGGCAGGCCCGTGCGGAGACATATTCGGAGGTACCCATGACAGCTGCGGGGAACGGCGCACAGACGGCCGGCCGTCCCACGCGCCTGCCACGATCGGCTCGGCGCAAGCAGCTACTGGCGGCGGCGCAGGAGGTGTTCGTCGCGCAGGGTTACCACGCTGCCGCGATGGACGACATCGCCGAGCGGGCCGGGGTTTCCAAGCCCGTGCTCTACCAGCACTTCCCAGGAAAGCTGGAGCTCTACCTGGCGTTGCTGGACACGCACTGCGACGCGATCGTGGCCAAGGTGCACGACGCGATGCGCGGCACCACCGACAACAAGGAGCGGGTCAGCGGCGCGGTCCGGGCCTACTTCGACTTCATGGACCACGAGAGCGAGGCGTTCCGGCTCGTCTTCGAGTCGGACCTGCGCAACGATCCGGCGGTACGGCAGCGGGTGGAGCGCGTCGAGCAGGGCTGCATCGCGGCGATCACCGACACCATCATCTCGGACACCGGGGTGAGCCGGGCACATGCCGAACTGCTCGCCTCCGGCCTGGTGGGTGCCGCCGAGACGGCGGCCCAGTTCTGGCTGGCCGGCGGCCGTCAGGTGCCCAAGGCGGAGGCCGAGGCGCTGCTCGCCGCGCTCATCTGGCGGGGGATTGCCAGTTTCCCGTTACAGGGCGAGCCGGCCTGAGCAGGGCAGATGGAGTCAGCCTGACCATTGCCCCCAGGATCGGCTAGCCTTCCCACGGCGGCAGTTTTCGCCCTGGATGAGGAGGCCACGTGGAGGTCAAGATCGGCGTGCAGTTCGCACCGCGCGAACTGGTCATGGAAAGCGCGCAGTCGCCGGCCGAGATCGAGCAGATCGTGACCGATGCGATCGCCGGTGAGGGCACGCTGTCGCTGACCGACGAAAAGGGCCGGCGGATCATCGTCCCGGTCAACAAGCTGGCCTACGTCGAGATCGCCGAGGCGTCGCCCCGCGCGGTCGGCTTCACCGTCCGCTGAGCACAACCGGCGGTCGTCCACTCGTCTGACGGGACGCCCGGCAGCCGATTCGTCCGGCTGTCGGGCGTCCCGCCGACGGTTCAGTTGTTGAGTCCCACCGCGACCATCCGGGCGGTGTGCGCGGCGGTCAGCCGGCCGAACAGTGCCTGCGCCCCGGCCTGGTCGCCGGAGCGTGCGACAACCAGCGCGGTCAACGCGCCCCGTTCGGCGGCGACCCGGCCGGCCTGGGACAGCCCCTCCCCGAGCAGCCGCCTGGCCCACATGGAGAGCCGGTTGGCGACCTTCGGGTCGGCGGCGATCGCGGCGCGGATCTCGCCCGCGGCGAACTCGTCGTACCGGGAGTCGTGCAGCACGTCGAGGACGAGCTGCCGGTCGGGCCCGGTGAGCGAGTCGGCGATCTCCCGGAGGAAGTCGTCGGCCAGTGCGTCACCGACGTACGCCTTGGTCACCGCCTCCACCCAGTCCTTCGGCTCGGTCGAGTCGTGGTACGCCTGCAGCGCGTCGACGTACGGCGCCATCGCGTCGTCCGGGGTCACGCCGAGTTCGGCGAGCCGGTCGGCGAGCCGCCGGTAATTGGCGATCTCGACGGCGGCCATCTCGCACAGCGCGGCGCGTCGGCGCAGGTCGGGGGCGAGTCGGGCATCGGCGGCCAGCCGGTCGAAGGCGAGCAGTTCGCCGTACGCGACCAGGCCGAGCAGGTCGGCGACGGCCTCGGTGGGTTCTACGGTGGCGGACACGAGCGCAGGGTACCGCTGTACCGCCGCAGCGGCCGGTTCCGGCGGCCGGATCAGCCGCTCCGCCGCCACCGCCCGACGACCGGGGAAGAGGCGGGCCATGGTCGGCGTTGTGGAAGGGGACAGCGGCACGGGAACCGGCCCCAGAAGTGGCCGGCATCACAGTTGACGACCCCGCCGGCAAGTACCCCGGGCGCAACCTGGGACGACGTCACCCCCGGTCAGGTACCATGGAACAGTTGCCGTGGGCGTCTGAGTCATCGAAGTTGCTGCCTACGGCGCGCGTGCGGCCCGGTTCGACCCGACAGGCCCGGTTTGAGACCTCGGCAGCCTGCCGTCGACCGTGTGGCCCGCGCCATACCGATACCGCGCCCTTTGGACCGACGGGGCGCACCACGAGAGGGCACCCCCACAGACACATGAGTGAGCAGATCGAGAACATCATGGCGGATCCGGAGCTGACCGCCGACGCACCGGTTCGTCCGGAAGCTCCCACTTTCGCCGACCTCGGCGCCCGTCCCGAGACCGTGGCGGCGCTCGCCGAGGCCGGCATCACCCGGGCCTTCGCCATCCAGGAGTACGCGCTGCCGATCGCCCTGCGCGGCAGCGACCTGATCGGGCAGGCCCCGACCGGCACCGGCAAGACCCTCGGCTTCGGTGTACCACTGCTGGATCGGGTCTTCGCCCCGGGCGAGGGCAGCGACGGCGTACCGCAGGCACTGGTCGTCGTCCCCACCCGCGAGCTGGGCATCCAGGTCGCCAAGGACCTCGCCGCCGCAGGCAGGACCCGGGGTGTCCGGGTGCTGCCGATCTACGGCGGCGTGGCGTACGAGCCGCAGATCGAGGCGCTGCGTACCGGCGTGGAGATCCTGGTCGGCACGCCGGGCCGGCTGATGGACCTGGCCAAGCAGAAGCACCTCCGGTTGGACCGGATCCGCGCGCTGGTCCTCGACGAGGCCGACCGGATGCTGGACCTCGGCTTCCTCGACGACGTGGAGAAGATCCTGGCGATGCTGCCGGACGACCGGCAGACCATGCTCTTCTCCGCGACCATGCCGGACCCGATCGTCGCGCTGTCCCGCCGCTTCCTGCGGCAGCCGGTGACGATCCACGCCGGCCACACCGCCGAGACCGGCCCGTCGCCGCTGACCCGGCAACTGGTCTACCGCACCCACGCGATGAACAAGATCGAGGTGGTGGCCCGCATCCTCCAGGCGGAGGGGCGCGGACTGACCATGATCTTCACCCGGACCAAGCGGGCCGCCGACCGGGTCGCGGAGGACCTGGACTTCCGGGGCTTCGCGGTGGCAGCGGTGCACGGTGACCTCGGTCAGGGCGCCCGGGAGCGGGCGCTGCGCGCGTTCCGGGCCGGCAAGATCGACATCCTGGTCGCCACCGACGTGGCGGCGCGGGGGCTGGACGTCAGTGGCGTCACCCACGTCATCAACTACGACTGCCCCGAGGACCAGGACACCTACACGCACCGGATCGGTCGTACCGGCCGGGCCGGGGCGACCGGCGTCGCGGTGACCTTCGTCGACTGGGACGACATGCCGCGCTGGCGGATCATCGACAAGACCCTCGGGCTGGACATGCCCGAGCCGCCGGAGACCTACCACACCTCCCCGCACCTCTACACCGATCTGGACATCCCGACCGACGTGAGTGGCACACTGCCGAGTGCGGAACGCACCCGGGCCGGGCTCTCCGCCGAGGTCGAGGAGGACCTGGGCGGACGGTCGCGGCGCGGTGGTGAGGGCGGCGGCCGGGGTCGGGGTACCGGCCGGAGTGACCGGGGCGAGCGGAGCCGTTCCCGGTCCCGCCGGGACCGGGGCGACGACGCTCCAGCGGTCGTCGCGACCGACGAGGTCGTCCCGAACGAGGAATCCGCGGGTACCCCCCGGCGGCGCCGTCGCCGTCGGGCCGGTGAGGTGGTCAGCGCTGAGCCGACCACCGTGGTCACCGCCGAGGTGGGCGGGGACGTGGCCACCGTCGAGAGCGAGGCCAAGCCGCGCCGTCGGCGCCGTCGGCGCAGCGGCTCCGGCACGGGTACGCCCGCCGAGGCGGCCACGGACTGAGAGATCGCACGGTCGCGCCAGCACGCGGCACCTGCACAGCGGAGAGGCGGTCACCCCGTACGGGGTGACCGCCTCTCCGGCTTATCCGGCCGGTTTATCCGGGTGGCTTATCCGGGTGGTGCGGGCCGGCCGGTGAGCGCCTGGTAGAGCGCGGCGCAGGCCGCCGGCTCGGTGTCGAACACGCCACGGACATCGTGGACGCCCCGCTCGTACGAGCCGATCTCCCAGCGCTGCCCGTCCGGGGTCCGGCGCAGAAACCAGTAGTCGGTTGGCGCCGGCCCCGGCTCGTGCACCTCGGCCAGGCAGAACGCCGCCATGGGCACCCCGGCCGAGCGCAGTGCCACACGCAGCCGGTACCGGTCCAATCCGATCACCTGCTCCACGCGTCAGTCGAGGAGACCGGCCGGTACGCGGTCCGTAAATTCGACGGCGTCGTCCCCGGCCACCGGTTCCCCGGCGTCCCAGGGTGCACCGTCCAGCGGCCCGTCCCAGGGTGCACCGTCCAGCGGCCCGTCCCAGGATGCACCGTCCAGGGGCGCGTCCCCGGGCGTGTCGTTCCCGTCCCGGCCGAACACGCCGGGCCGGTCGAGGTCGTCGTCCATCCGGCCGTCCGGACCGTCGGCCCGTTCACCGCCGGTCGTCCCGAGGGCGAGTTGGTGGTGGTAGGCCGGCTCCTCCTCGACCAGGTACCCGTTCGCCAGCAGCCAGGTGACGCTGAGGTTCGCCCCGGCCGCCGGCAGGTACGCCAGATCCAGCTTGTACTGGATCCCGAGGCCGGGCTGACCGAACCACGGCGCGATCGGGCCGGCCGACACGGTGAACGGACGCAGCACGCAGTAGACGTGGTAGTTGCTCAGCGGGGTACCGTCCGGGGTGTTCAGGCTCTGGGGCGGCAGGGACCGCTCAGCGAACGGCGTGTCGACCGGAGCCAGGAACGACCCGCCCGGGAACCCGAACCGGTCGACGCGGACGCCGGGCCGCAGTTCCTTCGGGTACTTGACCGGCTCGCCGTTCTCGGTCAGGAAGCCATCCTGCGCCGGGAAGATGTAGTTCCCGCCGGACCGGTAGGTCGCGAGGAACTGCGCCTCGGTGCGGTCGCCGAAGCGCTCGTACCCGAAAAGCAGCGGGCCGACCGGCGGCGCGGTCGGCAACTCAGCCGGACCGAAAGCCGGCTCCCCCTGGTAGTACCGGTCGGTCTCCGGCACGGTCTGCGGTACGCCCGGCCGGCAGGTGGATCCGTCCGCACTGGTGGTGGTGTCCGCCGAAGCGGCGCTGGCGGACCCGAGAAACAGGCCGGCACCGATCAGTGCAACACAGACGATGCGTGGCAACTTCATGAAATACCTCCTCATATCGGACAGGTGGCCGAAGCCATCATCAGGTCCGCATTCGGAAGGTGAGCCTGTTTCCAGACAAGGGCATCAGATGGGGTGGTTCGGAGCGAACCGGATGCCGGATCCGTCCAGTGCGGCTAGCGACACGTTTCGCCCCGCGCCGTGGCCGGTGCCCACCTGGCGGCGCCACGACAAGGCCCGGCCCGGCGGGGACCGCCGCCCCGGCGACCCGGATGATGGACCGATGCCCGAACAGCTCGACTCCGCCCTGGCCGAAGTACGTGGGTTGCTGCTCGACCCGGGTCTGACCCGGGCCGTCGCCGCCGGACGCCGCCGGGGGCAACGGCCGTCCGTGGTCCGGGCCGAACTGCGCCCGGTCAGCCTCAAGTCGGGCACCCGGCTCCAGATCACCACGTCCGACGGGTCCCGGCCGTACACGCGCAACGTGGCGCCGGGCGCCGAGACGGGTACGGCGGTGGACGAACTACTGGCCGAGCCGTTCGGCAACTGGCACGTCGAGACGACCACCACGACCGTCCAGCTCCGGGTCACCAAGTCCGGCGAGGCCCAGGTACACCGGGCGGCGACGGCCCGCCCCGAGGCGGCACCCGCCGGGCACGACCGGGAGAAGGCGTACCTGCTGGACCCGGGGGACCCGATCTTCGACGTGATCGGCGGCACCGCCGCCAAGCGACGGCAGGTCGACGCATTCCTCCGCGCCCTGGCCGCCACCCTGCCCGACGACCTCACCGGGCCGCTCCGCGTGGTGGACCTGGGCTGCGGCAACGCGTACCTGACCTTCGCCGCCCACCGTTACCTGACCGGGCGGGGAGTGGACGTGGAGCTGGTCGGCGTCGACGTCCGCGAGGACCAGCGCCGCCGCAACACCGAACTGGCCGACCGCCTCGGCTACGGCGACCGGGTCCGGTTCGTCGCCGGGACCATCCTGGATGCCGCCGTCGAACCCACGCCGGACCTGGTCCTGGCGCTGCACGCCTGCGACACCGCGACCGACGAGGCACTCGCCCGGGCGGTGCGCTGGTCGGCCCGCTGGGTGCTCGCCGCCCCGTGCTGCCATCACGAGCTGGCAGCGCAGCTACGCACCCAGCCGACCCCGGAGCCGTACGGCCCGGTGACCCGGCACGGCATCCTCCGGGAACGCTTCGCCGACGTGCTGACCGACGCACTGCGCGCGGCACTGCTGCGGTTGCACGGTTACCGGGTCGACGTGGTGGAGTTCGTCGACTCCCGGCACACCCCGCGCAACCTGTTGCTGCGGGCCCGCCGGAGCAGCGCGGGCGCCACGGCGGAACAGCTCGCGGAGTACCGGGACCTGCTCCGGCAGTGGCAGGTCACCCCGCGTCTGGAGGCCCTCCTGCCCGGGGTGCCGGGCCGGTCCGCCGACCACCACTGAGCGGGCGGCCAGGTCCGCCAGCCGCACCGGCGCCACGACCCGGAGCCGGGTCGGCGCGCCCCGGCCCACCGGGCCCGACCCTGGGCCGACGGCATCATCGGTGGCACCCGGCCGGGAGGGATAATCCCGGAAGCATGGGCACGGCAGACGAATCACCACAGGTGGCCTTCGCGCGTTTCGTACGACGCGCAATCGACGACGCACGGGACGAGCGGGGTTGGACGGTGACCGACCTCGCCGGGCACACCGGCGTCGGCCGCTCGACCGTCTTCCGGTGGCTCGCCGGGGACTGGCAGGACTACCCGGAACTGGCCAAGGTACGCGGCTTCTGTGCCGCCCTGGGCGTGCCGGTCTCCGCCGCGTTCCGGGCCCTCGGGCTGCCCGGATCGGGACCGGCGGTGACGGCACCGGCCGGGGGCGACCCGGATGTCACCGCCGACATCCGGGTGATTCTCGACCACCTGGCCGACCCGGTGATACCGACCGAGGAGAAACAACTGATCCGGGACGCACTGCGCTCACTGGCCCGGCAGCCCGCCCACGCGGGCGGATGGGCCGCCGACCGGATCGAACGGGTGGGCTGACCCCGCCACTTCCCCGCCCAGCCAGCCGGCGGCGCCGGTGGAAACCGCCGTGCCCCGCTCAGCCGGCGGTGAGGGTGAACTCCGCCGTACGCACCACGCCAGCGACCTTGAAGTCGAGGAAGAGGCGGTAGCGACCGGGGGTCGGCACGTTCAGCCAGAACTTGACCGCCCCGTCGACCAGTGCCGGCTCGGGGTGTACGTGCAGGTAGCCGAGATCACCTTCACGGACCGCGACGAGGTGGCCGTACGCGCCGAGGTAGCGCTCGATCCCGGTGACCGGCGCACCGTCGGCGGAGATCCGGAACAGCAGGGGGGTACTCGCGCCGATCTGCGGGGTGCCCTCGTACCCGACGGTGAACCCGTCGACGGCCACGGTCCGGGCCGCCGGTGGCAGCGCACGCGGAGCGTGGTCCCCTGCCGCGACCAGATCGACCCCGAGCGTGACGGCCGTCTGCCGGCCGGCGGCGTCCAGGGCGGTGAAGTCCGCGTACGCCCGCCAACTGCCCGCCCCGGTCAGGGTCAGTGGTACCCGCCAGGTGCCGTCCGTGGACATCGTCGGGTGCAGGTGCTGGTAGCCGGACAGATCCCGGCGGACCACGATCAGGTGCATCGGCTTCTCGTGCACCACCGCGAAGCCGGTGACCGCCCGCCGGGTGTCGTCCCGGACCTGGAAGCGGAACTCCTGCGACCGGTCGACGGGAAAGGTGGTCTGCTCGGCAGTCAGGGTGTAACCGGCTTCGCTGAGCGCCAGCCCGCCGACCGTGTCGTCGGGCGTACCCGGGCCGTGCTCGTGGGCGCCGGTGCCGGGTGAATGGGTGTGCTCGGCCAACGCCCCGGCCGGCACGCCACCTGCCGGGGCGGCCGTCGAGCCGACCGCGAACCGCCCGACCGCGAACCCGGCTACCAGTGCCACCACCAGCCCGCCCACGATGAGCGCGAGCCGGATGGTCCCCGGATCGGTGGTGGTCGGCGCCGCCGTCGGCACGTCTGCCGTCATGCCCGCCACGATACCCCCGGCCCGTATCGACGCTCGTCGTGGTACCTCGCGGAGTGGCCGAGACCATGCCGCCACGCCACGCAGCCGCAGCCGGCCCGACGCTCCGCTCAGCCGGCCACCGCGAGCGCGAAGGGCAGCACAGCCGGCGCGCCGGCCTGCCGGAGCAACCGCCCCGCCATCGTCATCGTCCACCCCGAGTCGACCAGGTCGTCGACGAGCAGGACCGGCCCGGTCAGCCCGGCCAGAGCCTCCGCCAGCTCGTCCGGAACGGCGAGCGAGCCGTGCAGGACGCGTACCCGCTGGGCGCTGTTGCCCCGCGCGCCCCCGCCGCTCCCCTCGGCCCGGACCGTACCCAGCAGCGGGAGCCGTCCCACGGCGGCGATCCGCTCCGCCAGGGAGTTGACCAGCCGGGGCCGGCGCCGGGAGCCGACCGCGACCACGGCGACCGGCCGCTGCGGCCACGGGTCGTCCCCGCGCGCCCAGGCGGCGAGCACCTGGACCACCGCACCGGCCAGGTCCTCCGGCAGCGGCGCGTCCGGCGCCTCCGGACTGACCAGGCCCCGCAGCCGGCCGCCCCAGCCGAGGTCGGAGAGCCGCCCGACGGCCCGGCCGGGTGCGGTCTGCTCCCCCGGCGCGATCCGGCCACGCAGCGGTACGCCGACCGCCTCCAGACCGGTCGGCCACAGCTTCTTGGCCGGGATCTCGACCCCGGGCCGGCCGAGGAACGCCTGCGCGGCGGCGAGCGCCACCGGGGACACCTCGGCGGTGTACTGCGGCCCGGCGCACCGGTCGCAGCGCCCGCAGGCGGTCGCCCCGGCGTCGTCCAGGCAACGGCGCAGGTACTCCATCCGGCAGCCGGCGGTGGCCGCGTACTCCCGCATGGCCTGCTGCTCCGCGGCCCGGGCCTCGGCCACCCGGGTGAGCCGGGCCTGGTCGTAGTGCCAGGGCTCGCCGGTGGCCAGCCAGCCACCCCGGACCCGGCGGACCGCCCCGTCCACGTCGAGCACCTTCAGCATCAGCTCCAGCCGGGCCCGGCGCAGGTCGACGATGGGCTCCAGGGCGGCGGTGGAGAGCGGGCGTTCGGTGGGCAGCGCGGCCAGCACGGCGCGTACCTGCTCCTCGGGCGGAAAGGCCAGCGAGGCGAAGTACCGCCAGATCGCCGCGTCCTCGGCCCCGGGCAGGAGCAGCACCTCGGCGTGCTCCACCGCCCGGCCGGCCCGGCCGACCTGCTGGTAGTAGGCGATCGGGGAGGGTGGCGCCCCGAGGTGCACGACGAACCCGAGGTCGGGCTTGTCGAAACCCATGCCCAGGGCGGAGGTGGCCACCAGTGCCTTGATCTTGTTGTCCAGCAGGTCCTGCTCGGCCGCCCGCCGGTCCGCGTCGTCGGCCTGCCCGGTGTACGAGGCGACCGGGTAGCCCCGGGACCGGAGGAACTGTGCCGTCTCGCCGGCCGCCGCGACGGTCAACGTATAGATGATGCCCGACCCGGGCAGGCTCTCCAGATGGTCGGCGAGCCAGCCGAGCCGGTACGCCGGGTCCGGCAGCTCCAGCACGGCCAGCCGCAGCGACTCCCGGTCCAGTGCTCCCCGCAGCACCAGGGTGCCCCGGTCAGCTTCACCCTGGGCACCGGCACTCTCGGCGCCCACCGGCTGCTCGGTGGCCAACTGCTCGGCGACGTCCCGGGTGACCCGGGCGTTCGCGGTGGCCGTGGTGGCGAGTACCGGCGTACCCGCCGGCAGGTTGGCCAGGAAGGTCCGCAGCCGCCGGTAGTCGGGACGGAAGTCGTGCCCCCAGTCGGAGACGCAGTGCGCCTCGTCGACCACCAGCAGACCGGTGGTGGCCGCCAGGCGGGGCAGCACCCCGTCCCGAAAGTCCGGATTGTTCAGCCGTTCCGGGCTGATCAGCAGGACGTCGACCGTACCGGCGTGGATCTCCCCGGTGATCTGCTCCCACTCGTCCAGGTTCGCCGAGTTGATCGTGCGGGCCCGGATCCCGGCCCGCGCGGCGGCCTCCACCTGGTTGCGCATCAGCGCCAGCAGCGGCGAGACGATCACCGTCGGTCCGGCGGCGGGGCCGTCGACCCCGGCCCGCTCCCGCAGCAGTGCGGTGGCCACGAAGTAGACCGCCGACTTGCCCCACCCGGTGCGCTGGACACAGAGCACCCGCCGCCGGTCGACCACCAGCGCCTCGATCGCCCGCCACTGGTCCTCGCGCAGCCGGGCCCGGTCACCGGCCAGCCGGCGCAACACCGCCTCGGCCCGCTCCCGTACCGCCGTCCGGTCCAGACTCATCCGGCATTTCTACCACTGATGTAAGGAAGGGCCCCCGCTTAACGCTTTCGGTAGAGGAAGGGCCCCCTATTAACAGCTGTCGCTGACGGGAGGGGCGGCCACCCGGGGGCCGCCCCTCCCGCATCTGACGATCGACGCGGCTAGGGGCGGCGGGGCAGGAGGCGGCGGAGTGGGCCGAGCCGGTCGGCGAGACCGGCCAGGCCACCGGGGAAGAAGTAGACCGCCAGGATGAAGACCGTGCCGAGCACGAAGAGCGGCTGCGACAGCGGTCGGCTCAGCACGCTGGGCAGCGCATCCACGGCGGACGAGGAGCCGAATGCGGTCAGCCGGTGGTCCAGGTACATGTAGAGCATCCCGCCCAGCACCGGGCCCCAGCGGGTACCGGGCCCGCCGAGCACCACCATGACCAGCAACGACAGGGTCAGCTCGGAGGAGGTGATGTGCGGGGAGGCACCCCCGACCAGCAGGCAGTAGATCACCCCGCCGGCGGCCGCCAGCGTTCCGGAGAGGGTGAACGCGATCAGCTTGAACCGGTACGGGTCCAGCCCCAGCACCCCGATCCGGCGCTCGTCGTCGCGCAGTCCGGCGAGTACCCGCCCGGTCGGCGAGCCGGAGACCCGGTGCACCACGAAGACCACCAGGGTCAGGTACGCCAGGGCCAGCCAGTACAGGTTGACGGTGTTCGTCACCCCGACCAGGGCGGCCGGCAGCCCGCTCACGTCCAGCGGCAGCCCCTCCTCGCCACCGGTGAGGCCGCCGAAGTCCCGGGCCACCAGGATCGCCCCGACCTGCGCAAATGCCAACGTGACCATGGCGAAGGCGATCCCGGCGGTACGCAGCGCCACCGCACCGAGCAGCGCGGCGAGCGTCGCCCCACCGGTGACGGTGAGCAGGGCCGCCGACCACAGTGGCAGCCCGGCCCGGGTGACCAGGATGTCCACCCCGTACACGCCGGCGGCGAAGTAGAGCGCGTGCCCGAAGGAGAGCATCCCGGTCCGGCCGAACAGCAGGTCGTACCCGGCGGCCAGCCCGCCGAAGACCAGGCAGATGGCGAGCAGTTGCAGGGTGCCGGGCGAGTTCAGCGGTCCCTCGAAGAACCCGGGCAGGTGGGCCGTGGAGTACGGCAGGATCGCGAAGACCACGAGCGCGACCAGCGGCAGCCACGGGCGTACCCGGTGCCATCGTCCCGGGGGCGGGGTGAGTTCGGCCGGCACCTTCGCCGGGGGCGCGTCGACCACCGAGTTCGTCATGCGGTTGCCACCTTTCCGGCGATGCCCTGCGGGCGCAGCAGCAGCACGACGGCGAGCAGTGCGACCACGCAGATGTCCCCGGCACCCGAGGTGCCGTAGTAGTTGACGAACTGTTGCAGCAGGCCGACGGCGACCGCCGCGTACGCGGCACCGACCACCGAGCCCATCCCACCGATCACCACCACGATGAACGCGAAGATCAGCAGAGAGCTGCCCTGGCCGGGTGAGACCGAGCCGAAGTAGATCCCGCCGAGCGCGCCGGCCAGCGCGGCGGCGGCCCCGCCGATCGCGAAGACCAGGGTGAACGCCTTCCGCACGTCGATGCCGAGCGCGGTGACCATCTCCCGGTTCTCCACACCGGCCCGGATGATCAGGCCGTACCGGGTCCAGCGGAGGAACGCGAGCAGCCCGCCGAGCACCACGACGGCGGTCAGAATCAGCAGCAGGCCACTGTTCGGCACCTTGGCGCCGAGCACGTCGGTGACCCCCCGGGTCCACTCCGGCCGGGGGAAGGGCCGGGGGTCGGCTCCCCAGGTGGCCTGGAGCAGCGCCACCCCGGCGAGCGAGAGCCCCACCGTGACCAGCACCTGTTCGATGGTGCGGGAGTAGAGCGGGCGGATCATGACCAGCTCGACCAGCATCGCCACCACCGCCCCGGCGACCACCCCGAACGCGGCGGCGAGCACGAACCCGAACCCGTCCGGGCCGGCGCCCGGCAGGTTCCCGGCGGCCCACCAGGTGGCGTACGCACCGACGCCGAGGAACAGCCCATGCGCGAAGTTGAGCACGTCGGCGAGGCCGAACACGAGGGCCAGACCGGAGGCGACCAGGAAGTAGAGGGCGGCCAGCCCGAGCCCGGTCAGGGTCAACAACACCACGGTGCTCATGAGCTGGGTACCTCCGCAGAGCCGACGCCGAGCAGGGACTTCGTCAACGCGGTCTCCAGTAGCAGTTCCCGGGCAGGTCCGGTCCAGGCCACCTTGCCGGCGGCGAGCACCACGGCGTCGGTGGCGAGCCGGCGGACCACGGCGAGGTTCTGTTCGACCAGCAGCACCGGGACCGCTGCGGCGACCCGTTCCAGCACCTCGGCCACCTCGGTCACCACCTTGGGGGCGAGGCCCTTGGTCGGCTCGTCGATCAGCAGCAGCCGGTTGTCGTTGAGCAGTACCCGGCCGATCGCCAGCATCTGCTGCTGGCCGCCGGAGAGCGAGCCGGCCCGCTGGCGTCCGCGCCGGTCCAGCTCCGGGAAGAGTTCATAGACCCGGTCGTACGCGGGCACGCTGCCCCGCCGCTCGGCGAGGCGCAGGTTCTCCGTGACGGTGAGGCCGGCGAAGACGCACCGGTCCTCCGGCACGTACCCGAGTCCGTCCCGGACCAGTCGGTGGGTGGGCTGGTCGACGAGGCTGCGGGCGCCCATCCGTACGGTGCCCCGGACCTCGCCCCCGGTCGGGGTGAGCCCGAGGACGGCGCGCAGGGTGGTGGTCTTGCCGACCCCGTTGCGGCCGAGCAGCACGGTCACCCCGGTGGGGGCGACGGTGAACGAGACGCCCTGGAGGATGTGCAGCCCGGCGATGCGTACCGACAGGTCCTCGACGGTGAGCACCGGTTCGTGACTCATAGCGACTCCCCGAGGTAGGCCTCCTGGACGGTGGCGTTGGCCATCACGGTCTCCGGGGTGTCGCAGGCCAGCAGCGCGCCGTGGTGCATCACGGCGATCCGGTCGGCCAGTTCGAGGATGACGTCCATGTGGTGCTCGACCATCAGCACCGACCGGCCGGTCTCCCGGGTCAGCGACCGGATCACCTGCACCAGTTCCGGTACGTCCTCGGCACTGACCCCGGCCATCGGCTCGTCGAGCAGCATCACCCGGGGTTCCCCGGCGAGCAGCAGGGCGATCTCCAGTTTCCGTTTCTCCCCGTGGGCCAGGGTGCCGGCGAGCGCCGTACCCCGGTGGTGGAGACCGACCCGGTCGAGCGCCGCGTCGGCGGCGGCAACCACCTCCCGGTCGGCCGCCGCCCGCCGCCACAGTTTCATCGAGCCCCCGCGGTGCGCCTGGACGGCGAGCCGGACGTTCTCCCGGACGGTGAGCGAGCCGAACACCGACGACGCCTGGAAGGTACGGCCGAGACCCAGCCGGGCCCGCCGGTACGGCGGCAGCCCGGTGATGTCCTTCCCGTCCAGCAGTACCCGGCCGGCGGTGGGCCGGCGGACCCCGGTGATCAGGTTGAACAGCGAGGTCTTGCCGGCGCCGTTCGGCCCGATCACGCCGAGGAACTCCCCCGGTGCAAGGTCCAGATAGACGCTGTCGACGATGGCGACCTCACCGATACGCCAGGTCAGACCACGGGTGGCGAGCACAGGTCAGCCCTTCATAGCCACGGCCGGTGGCGCGGTCTCGTCGCCGGTGAGGGTCTTCTGCGCCTCGGCGGTCAGGGCCGTGCCGGTACCGGTCAGCTTCGCCTGGAACATCGGCTGGAGCAGCGCGTGGTCCTCGGCGCGGATGGTCATCTTGCCCTTGACCCCGTCGAAGCTCCAGCCCTCCAGGGCGGTCACCATCTTCTCCACGTCGTCCCCGCCCTGCTCGACGGCACGGACGATCATCTGGGCGGCGGCGAAGCCGTCCGGGTGGAAGAGGTCGAGCACCCCGCCGGGGATCTTCGCCTTGGCGGCCTTGGCCGCCTCGGTGTCGCTGGCGCCGTCGAAGTAGTGGGAGAGGAAGGAGATCTTGCTGCCGGCCGCGCCGAAGGTCGGCCAGGAGGCCCGGATGTCGAGGCCGGTGACGACCGTGGTGGAGCTGAGGACGCCCTGCTGGTCGAGGGTCTGCCACATCGCGGGGGCGGTGGTGCCGGCCCAGGCGACGAAGAGCAGGTCGGGCTTGGCGGCCGAGAGCTGGCTGGCGAACGGGGTGAAGTCGGTGGCACTGGCCGGGGCGAGCACGCTGGTGACGGTGGCTCCGGCGCCGCCGATGACCGCCTTGACGGCGGCCTCGTTGCTCTTGCCGAACGCGCTGTCCTGGGCGAAGACGACCACCTTCTTGCCGGCCGCGTCGCCGATGAAGGACTTGGCGGTCACCACGTCCTGGTACGACTGCCGGCCGGACCGGAAGGTGTACTTGTTGACCCCGGTGACGCCGTCGGTGGCCGCCGGCCCGGAGATGAAGAGCACCTTGTTCTGCGCGGCGATCGGCGCGACCTGGAGCGCGACACCGGAGGCCGTGGATCCGGCGAGGATCTTGACGCCCTTTCCGATCAGGTCCTTGGCGGCGGAGACCGCCTTGGCCGGGTCGCCCGCGTCGTCCACCTCGGTCAGCTCGATGGTCCGGCCGCCGACCTTGCCGGTGCCCTTGGTCGCGTGGTCGAGGCCGGCCTTGAAACCCTCGATGTACTGCTTGCCGTAGCTGGCGAGCGCGCCGGACTGGGAGTACACCAGGCCGACCTTGACCGGGGCGGCGCCGTCACCGCCGCCGTTGGCGGTCTCCTGCGGGCTGCCGCAGGCGGTCGCGGCGACCGCCGCGGCCATCAGGGTGGCGGCGGAGAGGAACACCCGCCGCGTCGTGCGGACCGTCATTTCGACTCCACGTGAGGGACTGGGAGGGAGGTAACTCGTTGTCGGCTCACGCTAGGAGTGACGTCACCCACGGGCTATGTGGTGGCAACACACAAGTAACAGGAGACGGGTGGCCTCCGGGGACAACCGGGGCGGGCAGTGGCAGACGTCGCTCGCCGGTGGTGGGCGGCACCACCACCGGCGCGCCGGGCATGGTGTCGTCAGCTACCACTGGTCGCCGCCGGGTGCGTCCCCCTGGCCGGTGCGGGGCATCCCCTGGTGGGACGCTGTCGAGCTGCTAGCAAAGACGGAGCAGCGCGTCTCACGGCAACCCGACCACGTTTCCGTCAGTCGCAGTCGCCGTCGTGGTGGACCCGTCAGGCACAGCCGCCGTCGTGGTCGGCCGGTCGGGCGCAGCGCCGACGACCGCCCAGCAACCGGTCACAGAAAACCCGCCGTCGTACGCCCTGCGCGTCCTCCTCGGAGACCGTGGTCTCCGCCCAGTCCACGTCGGCCAGGAAGCTCACCGACCGGGTGATCGCCCTGGCGAACCGGGTCGCCGCGTCGAGGTCGGTGGCGACCACCGGCAGGTGCACCACGTACCGGCCCCGGCTCACCAGCGCACCCCCGGGGTGAACCGGGACTGCCAGTTGCGCAGCGCCCGCTTGATCCGGACGTTCTCCTCCCGGGTCATGATCAGCTCCCGCCGGGTGACGGCCAGTTCGGCGGCGACCCGGTGCAGGAAGGCGTACACCTCGGTCGGATCGAGCCCGCGCCGCGCGTCGGTGAACCGGCGGTCGCGGACCTGGTTGGCCGTCAGCGGCCGACAGGAGGCCGACCGGTACCAGCCGGCGTTCGGTGACCGACGCGGCGGGGTCAGCCCCGCTGGTCGGGCATGTCGACTCTGCCAGGTGTGGCGGGCCGGTCGGAACAGGGCGAGGAACCTGCGCATGGGCCACCTTTCCGTAGTGCTGGAAGGTGACCCGGTCCGCCCACGGGGAGAAGACGCGGACCGGGTCACCGGCCCCGGAACCGCAGCCCTCCTCGGCGGTACGACCCCGGAGCCCACTGAGCGCCCACGCGCCGGGGCTTTGCCGAACCAACCGGAGCGGGACAGTCAGCAACCTACTACAGCAGGTGCAACAAGTCGACTCCGGACAGTCACTTTTACTGAACCTATTGCAGTTGCTAGAGCAGGTCCGGCATGATCAGAGACGCCGAACCAACCGGAGTCTTCACCATGCCCACAGCACAGCCATCATTCCGCCGCATCGTCGATGAGATCGCCGAGAAGATCAGGACCGGCGAACTCAAACCCGGCGACAAGCTGCCATCCACCAGTCAGCTCGCCGACATCTACAGGGTCAGCACCGGGACCGTCTACCGGGCCTTGGCCCTGCTGCATGATCGAAACCTCATCATCGGCCAGTCAGGCCGTGGCACGTACGTCGCCGACCGCCCACCGACCTGACGGGCACTGGAGAGCACCATGCCCACAGCACAGGCCCCATACCGCCAGATCGCTAACGATCTCGCCGCGAAGATCAAGAGCGGCGAACTCAAACCCGGCGACAAGTTGCCGTCCACTCGCGAACTTGCCGAGGCTTACGGCGTAAGCATGAACACCGCCTCACGGGCGATGTCCCTGCTCCATGACCGGGAGTTGATCACCGGCCAGCCCGGTCGTGGCACGTACGTCGCCGACCGTCCATCGACCTGACGACCCACCGCCCTGGTCGGCGGTGCCCCCTCGATCCACTCCGTTTTCAGGAAGTCGGGCTATCGGATCGGGGCTGACACCGCGACTACCAGGGAATCGAGTGGATCATAGAGCGGTGGTCGAGGCCGATCAGGGCAGAAACAGGTGGCCGGCGTCATCCCGGCTGAACAGCCCGGCCTCGGGTGCCAGCGCAAACGGTGCAGCTCGACAGGCTGCGAGTCGGAGGTCTGCTCCGGCTGTCGACCAACGGGCGATACCCGCGTTCGAGCTGGGGCCGGTACACGAGCCTGCCGCAGGTACAAGTCGGGCGGGGCGTGAACCGGTGACCGGGGTTCCGTCATCAACGGGTGTGACCGACACTCCGTACCCGCCGGCACCGCCGGGCGGGACCGCCGATCCGCCGACCGGGAGCTGACCAGCACCACCCTGCACGGCCACCCGGCCGATGTCGGACGGCTACCGGAGGGCGGCTGGGTGATCGAGGCGCAGACCCCGGAGGGCCGGCGTACTCCGTCCTTGCCCCGGAGTACTTCACCCGGGAGCAGGTGATCCGGGTCGCCGAGGGGGTCCGCTACTCCCACTGACCGTCGGCAGGACAGTCCCTGGTCGATGGATCGGTTCCAGGTGGGCGCACAGCGCGCACAGCCCGCACTGCACGCACAGACGGTGCAGCTCGACAGGGCACCAGCACCCGGGTCGGGGGCCGGCCCCGGGGAAGGACACGGCTCAGGAAAGGACACGAGGCGGGAAGGACACGACGCCGGAAACACAGCGTTGGCCTGCCGCCCGGCAACGGACCGGCCGGCAGGCCAACGCGGCGCGGTCAGGCGAGGCCGGTGCGGGCCGCCACGGCGGTGTCCGGGTGGTCGGCGAAGATCCCGTCCAGGCCGAGGTTGAGGAACAGCTCGTACTCGGCGATGATGTCACCCCGGGCGTTCGGGTCGGTGCCGATCCGGTGGTCGACCGGCAGGAACTGATTCTCCGCCCGGAACGTCCAGGCGTGCACCACCAGACCGGTCCGGTGCGCGTCGGCGATCAGGCTGGTCGGGGCGAGCAGCCGGCCGGTCCGGTCCCGGGGGACGATCAGGTTCTTGTTCGCCCCGACGCCGTCCGCGTACCCGCTGATCCACTTCAGCCCCTCCGGCTTCGCCAGGTCGGCGTAGCTGCGCGGGTCACCGGCGACGGTGAGGTCGTACGGGCGGCCGGAGGCGTCGAGGAGCTGCGCCAGCTTGACGTCGATCATGCCGTTGAGCTTGCGCAGGTTGGCGGTCTCGAAGGACTGGATGATCACCGGCGAGTTCCGATGGGTCAGCTTGTTGGCCTTCAGCACGGCGACCAGCGGCTCCTCCAGCGGCAGCCCGATCGAGGCGAAGTAGCTGGGGTGCTTGGTCTCCGGGTAGATGCCGATGGTCCGGCCCCGGGCCCGACCCTCGGTCCGGGCCAGGTCGATGACCTCCTGAAGGGTGGGCACCTGGAACTGCCCGTCGAAGGCCGTGTTCGCGGTACGGACCTGGGGCAGCCGCTCCTTGGCCCGCAGGGTCTTCAGCTCGGCCAGGGTGAAGTCCTCAGTGAACCAGCCGGTGACGGTCATCCCGTCGATGGTCTTCGTCGCCTTCCGGGCAGCGAACTCGGGACGGGCCGCCACATCGGTCGTACCCGAGATCTCGTTCTCGTGCCGGGCGACCAGCTTGCCGTCCCGGGTGGCGACCAGGTCCGGTTCGATGTAGTCGACGCCCATCCGGATGGCCAGCCGGTACGCCTCCAGGGTGTGCTCCGGCCGGTAGCCGCTCGCGCCCCGGTGGGCGATGACGATCGGCCGCCGGTCGGCCCGGTCGGACCGGTCGGCACCGTCCGGTCCGGCCGACGCCGAGGTGGTCGGGGCCACCGCCGCCGCGGTCAGCAGCGCTCCGGCCAGGCCCATGGCGAAAAGGGTACGTCGCAACGCGCTCTCCTGATGTCGAGGGATGCGCCGAGTAGACCCGAGACGGGCGACCGTCAGTTGGTCGCCGGCTGGCCGGCCGGTGAATCCCGCGCGAGTCCCGAATGACCACACACCACGTCCGCTTGGCGCCAGAATGAGATGATGCGTCGGACGCTGCGACACCCGGTACGGCTGGTGCCGTTGGCGTTCCTCGGCGCGATCGCGCTGGGCACCGCCGTGCTGATGTTGCCGGTCTGCTGGGAGCAGCCCGGCCCGGCCCCGCTGCTCACCGCGCTCTTCACCGCCACCTCGGCGGTCTCGGTCACCGGGCTCTCCGCGGTGGACACCCGCAGTAGCTGGTCGGACCCCGGGCTGGTGATGATCGCCCTGCTCACCCAGCTCGGCGGCTTCGGCATCCTCGCCCTGGCCAGCCTGCTCGGTCTGGTCGTCTCACAGCGTCTCGGCCTGCGCAACCGGGCACTGCTGGCCGCGGAGAGCGCCGAGTTGGCCAAGGGCGACGTCCGCTGGCTGCTGCTGCGGATCGGCCAGACCGTACTGATCACCGAAGCGCTGATGACCCTGGTGCTCGCCGTCCGGTTCTGGTCGGCCTACGACTACCCGCCCAGCAGGGCGCTCGGCTATGCCGTGTTCCACGCGGTGCAGGGGTTCAACAACGGCGGTTTCTCGCTCTACCCGGACAGTCTGGCCCGGTTCGCCGGGGACCCGTGGATCTGCCTGCCGTTGGCCGCCGGCGGGATCATCGGGGGGTTGGGTTTTCCGGCGCTGTTCGAGGCGGCCCGCCGGTGGCGCCGACCAGGCCGCTGGACGGTGGCCACCAAGCTCACCATCTGGGGCAGCCTGACCCTACTGGTGGTCGGTTTCGTCGGCATCCTGGTGATCGAGTGGGGCAACCCGCGCACTCTCGGCCCCTTCGGCTGGCCGCAGAAGCTGCTGGCTGCGTTCACCCAGGACGCGATGATCCGTACCGGCGGGTTCAGCACGATCAACATCGACGCGATGAACGAGGGAAGCTATCCGTTCTTCATCGGCCTGATGTTCATCGGCGGCGGCAGCGCCAGCACCGCCGGTGGCATCAAGGTGTCCACCTTCTTCCTGCTCGCCTTCTGCATCTGGGCAGAGCTGCGCGGCGATCCGGACGTGGTGGTGGGCCGGCGCCGGATCGCCGAGGCCAGCCAGCGGCAGGCGCTGACGGTGGCCCTGCTCAGCGTCGCCCTCGTCGTGATCGGCACCTTCGTCATGATCGTGACCACCCGGGACCTGCAGTTCTACCAGGCGTTGTTCCAGGTGGTCTCGGCGTTCAGCACCACCGGACTGTCGCTCAGCCCGGCGGCGGCCACCCCGATCCCGGACCAGATCGTGCTGATCATGCTGATGTACATCGGCCGCATCGGCACGATCGCGGTCGGTTCGGCGATCGCGTTGAACACCCGGCAACGGCACTTCCGCTACCCGAAGGAGCAACCCATTGTCGGCTAGACACAAACCCAGCCCGGAGGAGTCCGGGATCGCCGTGATCGGTCTGGGCCGCTTCGGCTGCCACGTCGCGTACTCGCTGATCGCCCTCGGGTACGAGGTACTGGCCATCGACGAGAACCCCCGGACCGTGCAGCGGTGGTCCGAGCAGCTCGCCCGGGTGGTGCAGGCGGACGCGACCGACGAGACGGCACTGCGGCAGCTCGGCCTGACCGAGTTCGGGCGGGTCGTGGTGGCCATCGGCGCCTCGGTCGAGGCAAGCGTGCTCACCGTCCTGGGGCTGACCGACCTCGGGATACCGGAGATCTGGGCCCGGGCCACCTCGGAGAAGCACGCCAAGATCCTCGATGCGGTCGGCGCCGATCACGTCGTCTTCCCCGAGGCGGCAACCGGCGAGCGGGTGGCCCACCTGATCATCAGCAAGATGCTCGACTTCATCGAGTTCGACGAGGACTTCGCCATCGCCAAGGTCCGTACCCCCAGAACGCTCCAGGGCCGCCCGGTCGGGGAGATCGCGATCAGCGACCGGCACGGGGTGGTCGTGGTCGGGGCCAAGCAGCCCGGGGAGAAGTTCCGCTACACCTCCCCGGACACCGTGCTCGCCCCGGGCAGCATGCTGATCGTGGAGGGGACGATCAGCCAGGTGCAACGGTTCGCCGAGATGACCTGAGCAGGCCGGGCACGCCGCCTCCGTCAGTCGTCCTCACCGCCGCCGCCATCGTCGTCATCGTCGGGGGCCGTGCCTTTTCCCGGCGCGTCACCCGACCCCTTGCCCTTGTTGCCGGTGGTCGACTTCTTCGAGCCGCTGGAGGAGCCGCCCGAAGAGCCCGGTCCACCGGTGGCCTTCCTGCCCCCGGAGGTGGGTGGGGCACCGGTGGTGGCGGGCGCGGTGGTCGCCGGGGCGCCGGTCACCGCAGAGACCTGTACCGCACAGTCGGTGTCACCGATCCGGAACCGCACCGGCAACGGGTTGGTGGTGTCGTACCGGCCGGCCAGGGTGAGCTGTGCGGCAGCCCCGGGTGCCAGGCCACCGTCGCCGGTCGGCGGGCGCAGCAGGACGGTGGCGTCCTGCTGGTGCCAGTCGGCCCGATCGGCCTTGGCCACCCGCTGTTCACCGGGGAAGTCGAACCGCAGCGCGGCCGGCAGCGCCCGGCTGCCGGTGTTGGCGACCCGGACCTCGGCCTCGAAGGTCTTCCCGGTGTCGCGGCGCAGCGCGTACCGGACCTCGCAGCCGGCCGGCTCACCGACCATCATCCGGGCCTCGGTGGGCTTCTCCACGCCGCCACTCGCCGGGGAACGGGAGGTCACGCCCCACACCGCCCCGGTCACCGCGAGCAGGCCCACCCCGACCGCCGCCACCTGCACCCGGGCTCGCCGGTCGGCCACCCGGCGGGCCCGGGCGGCGGAGAGCGGCAACGCGTCGGTCGCCGCCGACCAGGGCAGGATCGTGGTACCGGCGTTCGCCATGGCCTCGGGGTCCTCGTCCCCGCCGCTCCACGGGGCGGGCGAGACGGGCACCACCGCGGCCAGCCCGGCCGCCCCGGCGAGGGTACGCGCCACCTCGGCGCTGTCCGGCCGGTCCGCCGGCTGCTTCGCCAAGCAGCGGTGCACCAGGTGGGCGACCTCCTCGGGTAGCCCGTCGACCGGGCCCATCGGGGCCGGTTCGGTGTAGAGGTGGGCCCGCAGCATCTGGGTACCGGTGCTCGCCCGCCAGGGCAGCCGGCCGGTGAGCATCCGGTAGAGCAGCAGACCGAGGGCGTACACGTCGGTGGCCGGGGAGACCTGCCCCCGGTCCAGGCGTTCGGGGGCGAGGTAGGCGGGCGTACCGAGCAGCGCCCCGTTCGGCGTGGTGTCACTCTCCCCGACCAGCGCGGAGATACCGAAGTCGACGACCCGGGCGCCGGTCGCGGTCAGCATCACGTTGCCCGGGGTCACGTCCCGGTGCACCACGCCCCGGGCGTGTGCGGTGGCCAGCGCCGAGGCGACCTCGGCGCCCACCGTGACCGCCTCCCGCCAGGGCAGCCTGCCGCTGCGGGTCAACCGGGCGGTCAACGACTCCCCGTCGACCAGTTCCATCACGACGTACGGGACGGTCAGCCCGACCTGGACCGACTCGCCGTAGTCGTAGACGTTGGTGATGTGCGGGTGGCAGAGGCGGGCCGCCGCCTGTGCCTCGATCCGGATCCGGTGCCGGAACTCCCGGTCGCTGGCCAGCCGGGAGGCGAGCATCTTGACCGCCACCTGCCGGCCGAGCACCTCGTCGTACCCGCGCCAGACGACCGACATGCCACCCGAACCGAGCTGCTCGACCAACCGGTACCGGTCGCCGAGCAACTGGGCACCGTGCCTACCCGCTACACCCATGGTTGTCCCTGTTGCCCGGGCGGTCCCGGGCTACACCTGAACCTGCTGAATCGGTCAGGGATAATCCGGTTCAGGCGGTGGCGAGAAGCTGATCCACGGGTGCGTAGTCGTCGGTCAGCACCCGGGCCGAACCGACGAAATCGGTCAATGCCTGCCCGGACATCACGGCCACCGGCTCGGTGAGACGGTCCAGCCGGGTACGGAGCGCATCCAGCGGCAGCGGCGAGTCCGAGGCGACGATGACGAAGTTGGCGCCCTGGGTACCCGCGATCCCGGCCGGCGGGGCGACCAGCGCGACGTGCGGGAACTCGGCGGCCACCGTGGCGAGTTCGGCCCGGATGAACCGGCCCGGCGGGTAGTCGATCACGTTCTGCGTGTAGATCCCACCCGGCCGCAGTACCCGCCGGATCCCTGCGGCCATCTCCCGGGTGGCCAGGTGCCAGGGCACCACGAGGTGCCCGAAGGCGTCCCCGACCACCAGGTCCCGGCTGCGGGCCGGTTCGGCGTCCAGCAGCACCCGGGCGTCACCGACCACTGCCCGCAACTGCGGCCCCTCGCGTACGCCCAGCTCCCGCCGGCCCAGCTCGACCAGGCCGCCGTCGATCTCGAAGACCAGGTTCGCGGTGCCGGGACGGGTCGCGGAGAGGTACGTCGGCACGGTGAACCCGCCGCCACCGAGGTGCAGGGCGTCCAGCCGGCGCCCGGCGGGGGCGGCCACATCGGCTACCGCCCCGATCCACTGGGTGTACGCGAACTCCAGGTGGGTCGGGTCGGCGAGGTCGACGTAGGAGTGCTGGGCGGAGTTGAGCATCAGGGTCCGGCCGGACGACCGCTGCGGGTCGACCTCGACGCGGGCACAGTGGTACGCCGTCTCCACGTCGCAGGGGTTCGGCGCGACGGTGGTCAGCGCCGCCCCGACCAGGCCGACCACCGCGACCGCCGACCTGGTCCGGGCCGGCCCGGGTAGCCCGGCCCGGTCCTGCCGGCGCAGGTACACCGCCAGCGCCAGCCCGGTCGCCCCGAGCACCACCGCGACGATCAGCACGATGGCCGTGCTGGGCAGCGCGGCGACCAGCACGAACCCGGTGGCCAGGGTGGCGGTGATGCCGCCCAGGGTGCCGATGCCGCTCAACCGGCCGACCACCTGCCCGGTCCGGCTCAGGTCACCGAGCTGGAGTTTCACCACCAGCGGGGTGACCGAGGAGAGCAGTGCCGCCGGCACGAAGACAGCGATCGCGGTGAGCAGCAGGATCGCGCTGGCCGCGCCGCCACGCAGCACCTCCCCGGCGTACCGGACCACCGGGACGGTGACCGCGGCGGCGATGCCGGCCAGCACCAGCGCCGGGGCGAGCAGGCTGCGCGGGTCCCGCCGGTCGGCCAACCAGCCGCCGAACCAGGCGCCGTACGCGATGGCGGCGAGCGCCAGCCCGATCACCGAGCTGGTCACCTCCAGGGTCACCCCGACGTACGGGCCGACCAGTCGCAGCGCGACGGTCTCCAGGACCAGTACCGCCCCGCTGGCCAGGAAGACCAGGAACGCGGCGAGGCCGTTGGGCAGCGGCTCGGAGTTCGCGGCGGCGGACGGCTCGGAGGTGGCCGTGACCTGCGGTGGTGGGACGCTCATCGCTGCGATGGTACGCAGCAGAACTGGCAAAAGGGTCAGTACATGGAGAGATGAACGTGGTTCGTGTGGTCGGCGGCCGGGCTGCCGCTGCCGCTGTACGAGCGCCACCCGGTGCCCGGATGCCAGATCTGCCGGTACCAGATCACGTAGAGCACACCGAGCCGGCTGGCGTTCTTGACGTAGAACGAGGCCACCGCGTCGCCGTAGCTCTTGTCCCCGCCGGTGGCGGTCTCGTTCTTGAATCCCCCGGCGGCGGCGGAGAAGTCGCACGCCCGGCCCTTGGGGTGCTCACCGCCGCCGCCACTGCGGTAGCAGGAGACGTACCGGGTGTAGCCGGCTGCCTTGGCCTGCTGCAACGCGTGCAGGGTGCGGGGGGTGATGCAGCCCGAGGTGGTCGGGTCGTTCACCGAGCAGGACTCCGACGGCCAGGAGCCGTCCGAGTTGCGGGGGGCCGGTTTCGCCGACGGCGAGTTGGCGCTGACGAACCCGCCGCTGGTACCCCGGCTGACCGCCGCGAGCGCCCGCTCGGCGTCCTTCTTCTTGCGTTCCATGACGGCGAGCTGCTTCTGCTGCTCGGCCACCTCGGCGTCGATGGCGGCCTTGGCCTTCGCGGCCTGCTCGCGGGCGGCGGTCAGCGCCCGCAGCCGCTTGTCGTCGCGTTGCGCCATCACCTCCAGCCCGGCGGCGCGTTGCAGGAACGCCTCGGGTGAGGTGCTGTTCAGCAGCATGGTGATCGGGGTCAGCCGGCCCAGCCGGTACGACTCGGCCGCCACCTCACCGACCTGGACGGTGAGCAGGGCCAGTTGCAGCTCCGCCGCCCGGAACTGGTCGCTCGCCACCTTCTGCCGCTGCTTGGAGCTGTCCAGCTTGGCCTTGGCCTCGATGTGCCCCTTGGCGGTCGCCTCCAGGGCGTCCCGCAGGCCTTTGGTGCCGCCCTCGTTGGGCGGGGTGGTCGGGGCCGCGTACCCGGGTGCGGCCAGCGCTCCGACCAGCACGGAGACGGCCGCCACGATCGCGACCAGCGGATTGAGGCACCGGGCGAGAGCCGTCCTGCGCACGAAAGCCGTTTCCTTCCGTCGACCGCCGGCCCCCCGGTGGTGCCCTGCCGGCGGCGGCCACCGCCGGCACCGCAGCGGTGCCTGCGGGCGGAGACCGCCGGTCACAATACCGGACCCCGCAGGCTGCGGTCGTCCCCGAACCGGGCGGGATGTGGCTCCCCCGGGCCACCGGTCGGCTGCGGACCGGCCGTGCTCGGGTGTTAAGCGGGGGCCCTTCCTCTACCAGAAGCGTTAAGAAGGGGCCCTTCCTTACGTCAGGAGGGCGGTGTGGACCGTCTGCCAGGTCGACTCGTCGGCGGCGACCAGCAGGCCGCGCCGGTCGTCCCCCGGGTGGTACTCGGTGCCGTCGAACCGGCGGGCCACCCCGCCCGCCTCACGGACCAGCAGCACCCCGGGGGCGTGGTCCCAGGGCAGGGTGCGCCAGAAGAGGACGAACTGCTGGTCCCCGGTGAGCAGATCGAGGTACTCCCGGCCGGCGCAGTGCTGCCCGTCGTGCACGTCCCCCAGCCGACCGATCCCGGCCTCCACCCGTTCCCGCAGCGGCGGCGGGAGGAACCGGGTCATCGCCGCACCCCCTGGTGATCCGTCCGCCGGTCCCAGCCGGACCGGCGTCCCGTTGCAGACGGTGCCGGCACCGGCCCGGGCCACGGCCAGATCGTCGGCGAGCGGGTCCAGGATCCAACTCGCGGTCAGCTCGCCACCGGTCAGCAGCACCACCATGATCGCGAACGGTCGGCGGCCGGCGGCGAAGTTCGCCGTACCGTCGACCGGGTCGACCACCCAGACCGGCCCGGCATCGCGCAGGTGCCCGAGCAGGCCGGGATCGGCGGCGACCGCCTCCTCCCCGACCACCGTCGAGCCGGGCAGCAGCCGACGCAGCCCGGCGTCGATCATCTCCTCGGCCCGCTGGTCGGCCACGGTGACCAGCTCACCCGGGGCCTTCTCGGACACCTCGCCGTCGCCGAGCCGCCGGAACAACGGCACCACCACCTGCGCCGCAGTGTCCCGCAGCAGCGCAGCGACCTCGTCCAGGGGTACGTCAACCACGCGGCGGCAGCCTCACCACGCTGACGAAGAACTCGTCGATCTGCCGGACCACCGAGATGAACCGCTCGAAGTCCACCGGTTTGGTGACGTACGCGTTGGCGTGCAGCTGGTAGCTGCGGAGGATGTCCTCGTCGGTCTGCGAGGTGGTGAGCACGACCACCGGGATCCGGCAGAGCTGCTCATCCTGCTTGATCTCCTCCAGCACCTCCCGGCCGTCCCGGCGGGGCAGGTTGAGGTCGAGCAGGATCAGGTCGGGAGCGACCGCGTCGGCGTACTGGCCCTCCCGGCGCAGGTAGGCCAGCGCCTCCGCGCCGTCGGAGACCACGGTCAGCCGGTTGCGCAGCTTGTGCTCCTCGAACGCCTCCTGCGTCATGAGCACGTCGCCCGGATCGTCCTCGACGAGCAGGACCTCGATCGGGCTGCGCCCGTCCGCAGGAGCGGTCATACCGCTGTCTCCTTCGTGCCACCGGTGCTGGCCGGGGCTGTGTCGTCGGGAGCGTCGCCGGACGGCGACCCATCCGCCCGTGCCGCACCGGGGTCCTCCTCCGGCCGGCGCTGGGCCGGCGCGGGCGCCGGGCCCGCAGTGGGCTGCACCGTCTCCGGGTCGGCATCCGCCCCGCTCTCCGGTTCGGTACCCGGCTCGACCGGGTCGGCGGACCCGGCCTGGTCCGGATGGGGCAGGACGGGCAGGGCGGGCAGAACGGGCAGGGTGAACCGGATGGCGGTGCCCTCCGGGACGTCGGTGTCCACCCAGACCCGACCGCCATGGTATTCGACGATCTTCTTGACGATGGCCAGACCGATGCCGGTGCCCGGGTACGCGTCCTTGGAGTGCAGCCGCTGGAAGATCACGAAGATCTTGTCGGCGAACTCCGGCTCGATGCCGATGCCGTTGTCCTGGCAGGTGATCTCCCACTCGTCGTCCACCCGGCGGGCGGAGACGTGCACCCTGGGCGGTATGTCCGGCCGGCGGAACTTGACCGAGTTGCTCACCAGGTTGGCCAGCAGATTGGTCAGCAGCGGTTCCTCGCCGCGGATCACCGGCAGGTCGGACCAGGTCAGCTCGGCACCAGCGGACTCCCGGGCGGCCTCGGTCTGGGCCGCCACGTCACCCATCACCCGGTCCAGGTCGACCTCGGTGAATCCGGAGGTCAACCGGCCGATCCGGGAGAACGCCAGCAGGTCGTTGATCAGGCGCTGCATCCGCTGGGCGCCGTCCACCGCGAAGGCGATGTACTGGTCGGCCCGCTCGTCGAGCTTGCCCGCGTACCGGCGCTGGAGGAGCTGGCAGAAGCTGGCCACCTTGCGCAGCGGTTCCTGCAGGTCGTGCGAGGCGACGTAGGCGAACTGCTCCAGGTCACGGTTGGAACGGGTCAGCTCCTCGGCCTGCTTCTGGAGCTGGCTGTTGACCCACTCGATCCGGCTCCGGGCCTCCCGGACCTCCGCCAGGTCGGCGGCGATCCGCTGGCGCATCGCGTCCACGTCGTCGGCGAGCTGGGCCAGTTCCGGCGGGCCCTGCCGGGTGATCCGGCGCTGGTAGTCGCCCTCCGCGACCTCGCGTACCTGCGCGGCCAACTGGGTGATCGGGCCGATGAAGAGCCGGTTGAGCGAGGTCATCAGGGCGAATCCGGCGACCACCACGACCACCCCGGCGACCACCAGCAGCAGCACCAGGATGTTCCCGGTGCCCCGGGCGTCGTCGGCGACCCGGTTACGCAGTCCGAGGATGGAGTCCTGGAGGGCGGTCACCGAGGTCCGGAGTCGGTCGAACTGCTGCCGGGCCGAGTCGGTGACCAGCGTCTGACCGGCGGTCGGGCCCTGGGCGGCGGTGGCGTCGATGATCGGCACCGCGATCGTGGCCCGCCACTGCGCGGACTCCTGCTCGACGGTCCGGAGCTGCTGACGGATCGCCGGCTCATCGGCGAGCAGCCGGTCCATCCGGGCGGCGATCTCCTGCTCCTGGGTCACCCCCTGCTGATAGGGCTCCAGGTCGGTGCGGTCCCCGCTCACCGCGTAGCCGCGTACCCCGGTCTCCTGGTTGACCAGGGCGGCGAGCAGCGCCTCGCCGTCCGAGTGGAGCGGACCGGTCTTGGTGAGCAGGGTGTCCAGGTGGGCCCGGTTCTGCGCGGCGACCACCACCGCACCGGCGGCGAGTAGTGCCAGTACCGCGCCGACCACCGCGCAGAGCGCCATGGCCCGGCGGCGTAGCGTCCAGATGGCCGGGTCGGTCGTCACCGGCCACCGCCCCGGCTGACCAGCAACATGGCCACGTCGTCGGCGAGCGGACCGCCGTTGATCTCCTCGGCCCGGCCCACCAGCCAGCCCGGCAGATCGGCCAGGGGTACGTCGCGGGTACGCCCGTCGGCGAGCAGGGCACTCAGCCCCGGCACGTCCAGCCGCTCCTCCCCGCCGTCGACCCGGCCCTCGATCAGCCCGTCGGTGTACATCAGCAGGGACCAGTCATCGGTGGCGAACTCCAGATCGAATGCGGTGGGACGGCGCGGGCGCACGCCGAGCAGCAGCCCGCCCGGGGCGGGTACCGGTCGGACGGTGCCCCCGGCGAGCAGCAGCGGTGGCGGGTGGCCGGCGAGCCGGACGGTCGCCCGGTTGGCGCTCAGGTCCAGCCGGGCGGTCGCCACCGTGGCGAAGATCTCCTGGAGGCGGCGCTCGCTCATCAGCACCTGTTCCAGGGCCGGCAGCACCTCGTCGTCGGGCACCCCGGCCAGGATCAGGGCGCGCCAGGCCACCCGTAGCTCGACGCCGAGCGCGGCCTCGTCCACGCCGTGCCCGCAGACGTCACCGACGATCAGGTCGACCCGGTCCGGTCGGGTCTGCACCACGTCGTAGAAGTCGCCACCGATCAGCGCGGCGTGCCGGCCGGGGCGGTAGAAGGTGTGGACGGCGACCTCGTCGGTCTCCATCAGCGGCGTGGGCAGCAGGCCCCGCTCCAGTCGGGCCGACTCGGCCTGACGCAGTTCCACCTCGCGCAGCCGCCGGGCGTTCTCGTCGGCGCGTTTGCGCTCGACCGCGTATCGCAGCGAACGGGCCAGCAGTACCCCGTCGACCTGGCCCTTGACCAGGTAGTCCTGCGCGCCCTCGGCGACCGCGCCGATCCCGAGGTGCTCATCGGAGCGGCCGGTGAGTACGCAGACCGCCGCGCCGGTGGACATGTCGAGGAGCTGCCGCAGCCCGTCGAGGCCCTGCGAGTCGGGCAGGCCGAGGTCGAGCAGGACGCAGTCGACCTTGGCGATCCGCTGCCGCGCCTCGTTCAGGCTGGTCGCGACGTGCAGGTCGATGGCCGCGTTGACCTCGGCCAGCAGCTCACCGACGAGGAAGGCGTCCCCCTCGTCGTCCTCGACCAGCAGGACCCGGAGGCGTTCCCCGGCGGGCAGATTCGGATTACGCCCGAGCCCACCGTGCTGGTATGCCCGGGGCACGACAGAGGAACCGGTCATACCGGCTCTCCGTACGGCTGGCCAACCGCAAGTGTGCTGATCGTCAGGCTCCTTCTAACTTGCCCCGCTGAATCCTGTATTAGACAACGCTCCCATACAACACGACCGGCACGGGATCTGCCGTGGCGAGCGGGTCACGGCGCCGCACACCGATCCACGGTATGCGACCGGGCTGATCGCTGCTGGACGCTGCTGGTCCGGCCGTCTGCAGGACGCGCCGGCCGGTCCGGGCGGGCAGGATGTGCACACCCCGCACCATCCACCACCCCCCGAGGAGGCACCGTGGGCGTCCCCCTGGCGCGGCCCGCCGACCGCGCGCTCGCCCGCCCGTACCGGCGGCGGCTGGCCGCCGCCGCGTCGCTCATCACCCTGATCGCCGTCGGCGCCGCCGTCCTGGCCACGCTGCGGCCACCCGCGCCCGTTCCGGCCGACGCCCCGGCGGACGAGTTCAGCGCCGCCCGCGCCTACCGGGAGGCGCAGGTCGTGGCGGCCGGCACGCACGTCGCCGGCAGTCCGGCCAACGACGAGGTACGCCGGCACATCGAGGAGACGCTGCGCGGGCTGGGCCTGGAGACCTCGGTGCAGGACACCATCGGTCCGGAGGCGGGTCAGCTCAGTGGTGGCGCCGGAGGTGCCGCCCTGGCCCGCGTCCGCAACGTGGTGGCCCGGCTGCCCGGCACCGACCCGACCGGGCGCGTCTTCCTGGTCGCGCACTACGACTCGGTGCAGGTCGGGCCGGGCGGGAACGACGACGCGGCCGGTACCTCGGCGATCCTGGAGGTGGCCCGGGCGCTGACCGCCGGCCCACGGCCCCGCAACGACGTGATCTTCGTACTCACCGACGCCGAGGAGGCGTGCCTGTGCGGGGCGGCGGCGTTCGCGTCCAGCCATCCGCTGGCCACCGACGGTGGGGTGGTGCTCAACCTGGAGGCCCGGGGTTCGACCGGCCCGGTGATCATGTTCGAGACGTCGGAACGGAACGCCGACCTGGTGGCCGCGTTCGGTCGGGCCGCACCCCACCCGGTCGGTACGTCCTTCGCGGTGGAGGTCTACCGGCTGCTGCCCAACGACACCGACTTCACCGCGTTCCTCGACGAGGGTTTCGTCGGGCTGAACTCCGCGTACATCGACGGCGGGGCGATCTACCACACCCCGCTGGACACCGTGGACCGGATGGACCGGCGCAGCCTCCAGCAGCACGGCGCCAACGCCCTCGCCCTGGCCCGGGAGTTCGGCGCCGCCGACCTGACCGACCTGGGCGCCCCGGGCGACGCCACCTACTTCCCGGTGCCCGGTGGCCTGGTCCGCTACCCGGGTTGGCTGACCTGGCCGCTGGCGCTGCTGGCGGTCGTCGGGGTGGCCGCACTGGCCTGGGCGGCCCGCCGGGCGGGGCGTACCTCGTGGCCCCGGCTCGCCGCCGGGTTCGGGCTGGCGCTGCTCCCGGTCGTGCTCGCCCCGCTGGTCGCCCAGCTCTTCTGGTGGGCGGTCACCGCCATCCGGCCGGGTTACGCCGAACTGCTCGACCCGTACCGGCCGGTCTGGTACCGGCTGACCGTGGTGGCCTCGGCGGTGGCGGTGTTCTTCGGCTGGTACGCGCTGCTGCGGCGGCGGACCGGTCCGGCCGCCCTGGCCGTGGGCGGGCTCGCCTGGCTGGCCATCCTCGGGGTGGTCCTCGCGGCGGTGGCACCCGGCGGGTCGTACCTGACCGCCCTGCCGGCGCTGGCCGGTGCGCTCGCCGGGCTGGTCGCCCTCCGGCTGCCGGTCGACGGCCCCGGGCCGGTGCTCGCGGTGACCGCCGCCGGGGTGGTCGCGGTGGTCATCCTGCTGCCGACCGTGGTGCTGCTCTTCCCGGCGCTGAGCATGGCGATGGGCGGGGTCGCGGCGTTCTTCTCGGTGCTGCTCGGGTTGGCCACCCTGCCGGTGGTCGATCTGCTGCACCCGCAGGCCGGCGGGCAGCGGGCGATGGACGCTCTGCGGGCCCGCCGCCGGGGTGCCGTCCCGACGTTCGCCGCCGCGCTCGCTGCGGTGGTGCTGGCCGGGGTCGGCCTGACCGTGGACCGCTTCGACGCCGACCACCCGGTGCCCACCCACCTGATGTACGCGCTGGACGCCGACACCGGGCAGGCCCGTTGGCTGAGCCACGAGGCCGATCCGCAGCCCTGGACGGCCGGGTACGTCGACACCGAGGCCTCGGTGGGCGGCGAGTTCCCCGCCCTCGGCGACGAGCCGCTGCGCACCGGGCCGGCGGCGGCTGCCCCGTTGCCGCCCCCGAGGGTCGAGAAGATCGCCGACACCGCCGCGAACGGGCTGCGTACCCTGCGGCTGCGGCTGGTGCCGGAGCGCCCGGTACGCCTCGCCGCACTGCACGTGGAGACGGGGAACGGCGCGGTGACCGTGGAGCGGGCGACGGTGGCCGGGCGACCGGTTTCCGACCCGGTCACCGACCCGGCGCAACGCTGGGGGTTCGGGATCGTCTTCCACGCCCCGCCGGCGGAGGGCGTCGAGATCGAACTGGTGCTGCGCGGCGCTCCCGGGCAGGTGCGGGTACGCGCGATGGACGCCAGTGACGGGCTGACCGGGCTGCCCGGCTTCCGGCCCCGCCCGGCCGGGGTGGGGATCGCCGGCTCGCACAGTTCGGAGATGGTGGCGGTGGCCCGCACGTACCCGGTCTGACCGGTCACGTCCCGCCCGGCGCCGTACCGGCACGGGTCGCGGGTCGACCCCGCCCCCCCTGGTCCCCCGTCCTTCGGGACGGGGGACCGCTCATTTTCTCCGGCCAATATCACGCCGATTCATGATCGGCCGTCCTGGATCACCGGGGGCGCATTCCGTGAAAGTTCCACCGGCACCGTGATCACTTTTCCGGCACCACATCCGGCGAAGATCGGATTTTTCCCTCCCGGCGCCGGCAACGGGCACAAACTATTGCGCAATCAGGCCATCATGAGGGAAATTCTTGGTCCGCGTTCCCACGACACCGACCGACGGGCCGCCACAGCCGGTTCATGCAAAGACGCTACCGGAGCGGAATCGGTCGGAATCCGTACCGCACCGGCACACAGGAAAGGGGGCCGACAATGCCGCAACCCCGGCCCGAAGTGCGTACGCCCCGAAAGGGGCACCGCCGGCTCATCAGCAAGATTTTCATCAGCCTCACCACCTCACTGGTAGCTCTGGCCTTCGCCACATTCCTGCCCACCGACCGGCAACCCGAGGTGCTGTGGAACACCGGCGCCTCGCTGTTCATCGGCGGCGTGATGTTCGTCGTGCTGCATCTGCTGGACGTGGAACGGCAGTTGGACAGCCTGGTCAAATCCGTCGACGACCATCGCGACCAGGTGGTGGAGAAACTGACCGACGGTTTCTCCCGCGTCCGGCTGGGCAGTGAACTCGTCGATCTGCGTGAGGTGTCCCGACTCAGCCCGGAGGAGATCACCCAGATCGCCGAGCTGATCCACTACCGGACACGGATCACCGAGGAGGCCACCCCGCTGGTCCGGGAGTTCGCCCAGACCGAGGTGGCCCGGCTCACCGAACAGCTCCGGCGGATCGGTGACCGCAGCGACGTCACCTACGAGGGCGAGGACCGGGAATGGCTGCTCCTACTGACCAGCATCGCCCGCCGCAGCATCCGGGCCACCAGTCTGAGTTCCATCGACGCCGGGGTCCGGGGTTTCGACGGCGGACTGTGGCGGGGTGAACTGGGCCGGCGGTACCTGGGCCGGCAGGCACAGGCCATCCGGCGGGGGGTACAGGTCCAACGGCTGTTCATCATCGACCGGGGTGACCTGACCGAGCATGATCTCCTCAGCGACCTGCGCCTGCATCTCCAGATCGGGGTGGAGGTGCGGGTACTCAACGCCAACGACGCCCCGCATCTGCGGGAGACGCTGCGCGACTTCATCATCTTCGACGAGGAGCTGAGCTTCCAGTCCACCGGCGCACCGATGGTCGGCCAGCACTACGCCTCCATCATGGACACCACACTGGTCACCAACCACGAGCGGATCCGGTCCCGGCTGGACGAGTTCAGCAACCTCTGGCCCTCAGCCGGGGTCCAGGTCGCCGAACTACAGCCCGACGGGCGGGTGGTGCTGTCCCCGCCCGGGTGAGCGCGCGTCTGCGGCGCCGCACCATCAGCGTCAGCGCCGCACGTCAGCCGTCTGAGCGGCGCCGCACCGTGAACCGTCGGCACGGCGCCGCAGGGTCAGGTGTCAACCGCGGGACCGCCCGGTCGCCACGATCATGCCGCCGTACCCCTCGCGCAACGGGTCACCGATGTCGATCGGGGTCACGGTGACATCGGTGGCGACCGGCGCCAGCGTGTCCCGCACCTCGTCGGCGTCGATGGCCACCGCCGGGAACCACCGCTCGCCCACGTGGTACCCCTGGGACTTCGCCATGAACGCGGTGGCGAACGGCGCCTGCGGACGCAGCGCGGCGACGAAGCCGTGCACCGCCCGGCGGAACTCGACCAGATCGGCCGAGAGCGAGCAGGCCACGAAGAACATGGTGCCCAGGTCCCAGTGCTCCGGGGGCAGGTCGAAGACGCTGGCCTGGTGCACCTCGGTCTTGGCGGTGAATTCGGCCCGGGGGTCTGCGACCTCGGCGTACGCCGGCCGGTCCCGGTAGACCTCCCAGAACCGCAGCCAGTTGTCGCCGAACCCGGCGACCTGGCCACGGAGCCAGGCCACGTTGGCCGCGCTGTACTCCCACAGGTCCAGGTGCGCGCAGAAGGGGAGCATCGCCAGTGAGGGGTAGAGGTTCGCGCCCGCCCCCACATCCACCGCGCGGGCACCCGGGGCGATCCCGGCGGAAACGAAGAAGTCCCGCACAATCACCATGATCTGCCGGTCATCGTCGCGCACATCAAGGTAGTTGTGAGATAAGTACGCCTCCGAATCGAACTGGTCCCAGTCGAATTGATCGTTCGAACCGGGTAGCGGCGCACTGCCATCGTCATTGACACGCAGGGCGGCGATGCCAGGTGAGCGTGCTCCGTCCATGGGATTCACCCTTCACGTTTCGGGTCCCGGTGCTTGCGGCGATGGCATCAGGAGGGACACTTTCCGCAACGCTACGGACCGGATAGCGTAACCATTGACGATACGCCCAAGTACTTGACCAGACAATTGACCAAGAATTGCCGCGCCATTGGATCATCTGATCGGTCCAGGCAGCGCACCGTACGTTCGGTTCCGGCCGCCCGGACGGGCCATCCGGCACGCTGACCATAGGCGCGGGCAGTGGTCACTGGAGCCCGCTGAGGCTGAACACCTCGTCCGCGCATCCCCAGGAGAGGGTGATACCCGCACCACCGTGCCCGTAGTTGTGCAGTACCGGGATCCCGGCACACGGCGCCCACTCCACCCGTACCCGGGGCCGACTCGGCCGCAACCCGACCCGCACCTCCCGGACGGCGGCACCGTGCAACCTCGGCTCGACCGCCGCGCAGCGGGCCAGGATCGCCGTGGTCGAGCCGGCGTCCGGCTCCAGGCTCTCCGCGCCGGGCAGCGCGCAGCCACCGAGTACCACCCGGTCCCCGTGCGGGAGGAAGTAGGTCAGCTCCCCGCGTTCCCCGTTGTCCTGGAAGAAGGTGTCGATCCCCGGGTTGTCCACGATCACCAACTGTCCCCGGGTGGGGTACATCTGCCCGTCGGGCACCAGCGTGCGGGATCCCAGGCCAGTGCAGTTGACCAGCACCCGGGCCGCTCCGGCGACCTCAACGAAGGAATTGATCCGGCCGTCCGCCATCCGTCCGCCGGCAGCGTCCAGTCGCCGGGTCAGGTAGTCGAGGTAGCGGGGCATGTCCACCAGGGGGACGGTGTACCGCCAGCCGCAGACGTACCCGTCAGGCAGCTCTTCGGGACGGCACAGCTCGAAGTCACCGACCCCGCGTACCCACAGCGGCGGCTCGACCGGATCGCGGGCCGCCTCCAACCCCCGGGCCAGATGCACCCCGGAGAGCGGATCCTCGGCGATCTTCTCCAGGGTCAGCCGGGTCTGCTCACTCCAGTGCGGCACCCGGTCGTCCCTGACCAGATAGGGGCCCCAGCTCGCACCGGCGCTCGCGGAGGTGGTGGCCAGGGGTGGCCGGTCAGCCAGTACGCAGACCGAGAACTTCGCCTCGGCGAACCGGATCGCGGTGGTCAGGCCGGCGACACCCGCTCCGATCACGAGCACGTCGAACTCCGCAGCACTCACCATTCGCCAATATTATCGGAGATCGACGTTTATCAGCAGACTTGTGTGTTGCGACCTCTCCCGCCATTTCCCGAGAATTGCCGCGATCTCGACACGTCCCGGGACCGCGGAATACGGGCACGATCATTACCCTCCGTGGAAATGCCACGGTGCACGGCGGGACCGGCTCCTCACTTCCAGCGGAAGTGCACGAAGAGTCGGCCGAAGTTCTTGGAGTCCTTCTCCACGCGGTGGTAGAGCTGCTTGACCTCCTTCTGGTCGAGGAAGCGCAGCACCCGCTTCTTGAGCTGCCCGGACCCCTTTCCGGGGATGATCTCCACCAGGGTGGCCTTCTTGGCCACCGCCTCGTCCATGATTCCGCGCAGCGCCCGGTCGATGTCGTGGCCGCGATTGAAAATGTCGTGAAGATCCAGTTTGAGCTTCATCGCGCGCCCACCGGCAGATCAGGTCCCATAACGGCCCATGGTAGGTCGGTCGCTCACCGCCGGCCGCCGACCCGGCTCTCCACCCGTTGCAGCGCGACCCGGTAGTCGTCGTTGGCGGAGTGCATCGCGGCGGCGATGCGCAGGTGCCGCAGAGCGTCCGCCGGCCGGTTCATCCGCTCCAGCGTCCGCCCCAGCACGTGGTGCGCGTAGTGGTCGCTCGGGTCCTGGTCGACCAGGGCCCGCAACTGCTCCTCGGCGCGGCCGAGCTGGGCCGACTGGAAGTAGGCCCGGGCCAGCAACTGCCGGACCGAGGCGTTGCCCGGCTCGGCCGCCACGATCGGCTCCAGCAGCCGGGCCGCCCCGCTGGCGTCGCCGGCCTCGAAGAACATGGTCGCCCGCCGGTACTCGGCCAGAAGATCCATCCCTCCCACCTCCTCGTGTCGTCCCGCGTTACGTCGACGCTGGCACAACACCGGCGGGAGCGCGAGTGTTCCGGCCCGCCTACCCGGTGCCGGTCGCGCCGGACATCAGCGCCCAGGCCCGCACGCCGCCGACGATCCCGGCGGTGTTCGGCACCACCACCACGTCCTCCCCCATCCGGGCCAGCTGCTCCGGCCGGATCAGCCGGGAGTTGCCGCCGCCCAGGTAGAGCCGGTCCCAGCGGAAGACCGGACGTAGGCCCTCCACCACCTGCCGGACCCGCCGGGACCAGAAGGCGTCCCCCAGCCGGCGCCGCTCCGGCTCGCCGACATAGGTGTCGTAGCTCATCCCCCACCGGACCGGCGCCTGGGACAGCTCCAGGTGCGGGGCGAGCACCCCACCGTCGAAGAGCGCGCAGCCCAGCCCCGTACCGAGGGTCAGTACCAGCTCGCACCCGGTGCCGGCGACCACCCCGGCGCCGTGCACCTCGGCGTCGTTGAGGGCGAGCACCGGCAACCCGAACGCCCCGGCGAGGGCACTGCGCACATCGAAACCGGACCACTCGGCGACAAGTTCCGGGTCGACCCGGCTGCGCGGGCCCGACCGGGTGACGTAGTGCGGGGTGGCCACCACCATTCCGTGCCGGATCATGCCCGGCAGACCGACCGTCACCCGGTCCGCCGGAGGGAGCTGGCCACCCACCTCCAGCAGCGTCTTGACGAAGATCGCCGGGGGCAGCGGGTACGGCGTCGGCACCCGGATCGGCCTGGCCCGCATCGTCCCCGCGTCGTCCAGTACCGAGGCCTTGATCCCGCCGCCACCGCAGTCGATGGCAAGAGTGGTCAGCACCGGAACAGTCTGCCCGGCTCCGTCGCCGACAGGCGCGCACCCCGACCGGATAGCATCAGTGCCTCGTGAGCGCCACACTGATCGTCAGGGACCTCGCCGCCGGGCATGGCGAGCGGGTGCTCTTCTCCGCCCTCGACCTGGTGGTCGCCCCCGGTGACGTGGTCGGCCTGGTCGGGGTGAACGGTGCCGGCAAGTCGACGCTGCTGCGTACCCTCGCCGGGATCCAGCCGGCCGAGCAGGGCACGGTCACGGTCAACCCACCCACCGCCACCATCGGGTACCTGCCCCAGGAGCCGGAACGACGCCCGGGCGAGACGGTACGGGCGTTCCTCGCCCGCCGCACCGGGGTGGCCGATGCCCAGGCCGCGCTGGACGCGGCGACCGAGGCGCTGACCGTCGGGGCGCCCGGCGCGGACGACGCGTACACCCCGGCGCTGGAGCGCTGGCTCGCCCTGGGTGGGGCGGACCTGGACGAACGGGCCGGGCAGGTCGCCGCCGATCTGGGGCTCGCCGTCGATCTCGACCAGCCGATGACCTCGCTCTCCGGCGGGCAGGCCGCCCGGGCCGGGCTGGCCTCGCTGCTGCTCAGCCGGTACGACGTCTTCCTGCTCGACGAGCCGACCAACGACCTGGACCTGGCCGGGCTGGACCGGCTGGAGGAGTTCGTCGGCGGATTGCGGGCCGGCACCGTACTGGTCAGCCACGACCGGGAGTTCCTGACCCGGACGGTCACCCGGGTGGTCGAGCTGGACCTGCACCAACAGCAGGTCCGGCAGTACGGCGGCGGGTACCTCGCCTACCTGGAGGAGCGGGAGGTGGCCCGCCGGCACGCCCGTGCCGACTACGAGGAGTACGCCGACACCCGGACCGCCCTGGAGGCCCGGGCCCGGACCCAGCGGGCCTGGATGGAGAAGGGCGTACGCAACGCCCGGCGCAAGGCCACCGACAACGACAAGTTCGTCCGGAACTTCCGGGGCGAGACCTCCGAGAAGCAGGCCGCCAAGGCCCGGCAGACCGACCGGCTGATCGAGCGGCTGGAGGTGGTCGAGGAGCCGCGCAAGGAGTGGGAACTCCGGATGGAGATCGCCGCCGCGCCCCGGGCCGGCGCGGTGGTCGCCACGCTGCGCGGCGCCACGGTCCACCGGGGTGGGTTCACCCTGGGCCCGGTCGACCTCCAGATCGACTGGGCGGACCGGGTGGCCATCACCGGTGCCAACGGGTCGGGCAAGTCGACCCTGCTCGCCGCGCTGCTCGGCCGGCTGCCGCTGGACGCCGGGTACGCCGCTCTCGGCCCCGGGGTGGTGGTCGGCGAGGTCGACCAGGCGCGGGGACTCTTCCTCGGCGACCAGCCGCTGATCGACGCCTTCGCCGCCGCCGTACCGGAACTCAACCCGGCGGACGTGCGGACCCTGCTGGCCAAGTTCGGCCTGCGCGCGGCGCACGTGCTCCGGACGGCGGCCACCCTCTCCCCCGGGGAACGGACCCGGGCGGCCCTCGCGCTGCTCCAGGGCCGGGGGGTCAACCTGCTGGTGCTCGACGAGCCGACCAACCACCTCGACCTGCCGGCGATCGAGCAGCTCGAATCGGCCCTGGAGAGCTTCGGCGGCACCCTGCTGCTGGTCACCCACGACCGGCGGATGCTCGCCTCGGTCCGGACCACCCGGCGACTGCACGTCGACGGCGGTCGGGTCACCGAACGCTGAACGCTGCCAATCTCCGGCGGTCGGGTCACAATGGACCCATGCTCAGGTGGGAGTACGCGCTGCTGGTGCGGCGCCGGCAGGCGAGTTCCCAGGATGTCGGCTGGGAGGTGACCTTCACCTGGTACGGCCCGGACGGCTCGATGCTCGACCTGACGCCGTACGGCGACACCGCGCTGTCACACCTCAACCGCGCCGGTGACCAGGGCTGGGAGATGGTGTCGATGAGCGAGGACACCAACCAGGCGGGCAGCAGCGAGCTGCACCGTTACCACCTGAAGCGGCCGAAGGTGACCGCCCCGCCCCGGCCACGGATGCGCGGTTCCCGGGCCACCCGCCGGTTGCCCGGCTGATCCCGCCGGGTGCATAGTCGGCCCGGATCGGGGTATGGGCGGCCCGGAGGTGTCCGGGATGGTCGCGCTGGCGCAGCACCCGCCCTCGGCCGACCGGCTGCGGGCGATCGACGGGTTTCTCGACGGAGCATGGGCCGACCTGGCCCGCCACGACGAGCGGTTACGCGGGCTGGCGGTCGAGGTGCGCTTCGACCGGGGCGTCGCCCACCTGACCGGTGAGGTCGCCGAGCCCGGTCAGCTCCGGCTGGTCCGGGACACCGTGGGCCGGTTGGCCGGGGTGTTCGGCGTCTGGTCCCGGGTCCGGGTCGGCGGCCGGGACCCGGTGGTGGTGGACCTGGGCTGCGGCCGGACCAAGCAGTACCCGGGCAACCTGGGGCTGGACATCTGGCCGGCGCCGGGGGTGGACGCGGTCGCGGACCTCTCCGGCTCGCTGCCGCTCGCCGACGACTCGGTGGACGTCATCTTCGCGGTACACATCCTGGAACACCTGATCGACTTCCTGCCGCTGGTCGACGAGGCCCACCGGGTACTCCGCCCCGGTGGCGTACTGCACGTGATGAGCCCCTGGTGGCGGCACGTGAACGCGGTCGCGGACCCGACCCACGTCCGGTTGCTCGACGTGCAGACAATCAAGGGGGTCTGCGGCCAGCGCCCGGCCGGCACCCCGCGCTGGTACCCGCTGCACGTCGGCTGCGACGGCGCGTCGATCTTCGCGGACCTCACCCCGCTCGCCGACGGCGATCCGGAACCCGCCCCGGCACAGCTGGCCCGGTTCTTCGACTGACCACACGGCTGACCACACGGCTCGTCCCGGGTCGTCCCGGCTGGTCACGGCCGGCGGGGCCAGTCGGCGGGTCTGCCTTGGGTGAGCCTTGGGTGAGCCGGCTGGTGCCGCAGGTCTTGTTGTCCCGCTGGCTCCCTGTCGAGCTGCTGGCGCAGACGGAGCGGAGCAACAGCGGCTGTGGTGCCCCGGCAGAGCCGGAGACCGATCACCCCCGCACGCACAAACGGAGCAGCTCGACAGGACCAGCGAGGGTGCCGTCGACCCACCCGGAGCGGCCATGCCGGTCGACCCCGGCCGGTCAGCCGCGACCGAGGGTGCTCTCCCGCAGGGCGAGGCGGTAGGGCGCGACCAGTTCCCGGGCCGGCGCGTCCCGCTCCCCGCCGAGCCGGCCAGCCAGCAGCTCGACCGCGAGCCGGGCGATCCGTTCCTTGTCGGGGGCGACGGTGGTGAGGGTCGGCATCGCGAACCGGCCGTCCTCGATGTCGTCGAACCCGGCCACCGCCACCTCCTCGGGGACGCGCAGCCCGTGCTCGTGCAGGGTCCGCAGGGCGCCCAGGGCGAGGGTGTCGTTGAAGCAGAAGACCGCGTCCGGGCGTACCCCGTTGGTGACCAGCTCCCGCACGGCCGCTGCGCCGTCCGCGCGGTGCCAGGCCGCGGCCGGCGCCACCAGGGTCTCGTCGTAGTCGATGCCCGCGGCAGCCAGGGCCTGGGTGTAGCCGGCCAGCCGGAGCCGCGCGCTGGCCCCCTCGGGGGTACGCTGCGCGCCGATCGCCGCGATCCGGCGCCGGCCGAGACCGATCAGGTGCGCGGTGATCTCCCTGGCGGCGGCCACGTTGTCGATCACCACATGGTCGGCCGGACCCTGATCGATCCGTTCGCCGAGCAGGACCATCGGGGTACCGTCCAGCCCACCGGCCAGGTCCTCGGCGGTCAGTGCCAACGGGCTGAAGATCAACCCGTCGATGAGGTGGTCCCGGATACCGGCGGCCACCACCCGTTCCTGTTCCCGCGCGCCGCCGGTCTGGTCGATCAGCACCGTCCAGTCGTACCCGGCCGCTGCGGTGACGACGTGCCGGGCCAGTTCGGCGAAGTACGGGATGTCCAGCTCCGGCACCGCCAGGGCGATCACCCCGGTCCGCCCCTTGCGCAGGTTGCGGGCGGAGAGGTTGGGCCGGTAGTTGAGCTCGGCGATCGCCTGCTCGACCCGGGCCCGGGTGTCCGGTCGGACGTGCGCGTAGCCGTTGACCACGTTCGAGACGGTCTTCACCGATACCCCGGCCCGCTCGGCGACGTCCTTGAGCCTGTGTCGCACGCCGCACCCTCCCCCGGTCACCTGCGCGCACTCTACCGCGTACGACGGCCTTTACAACGTTGACTACAACGTTGTAGAAAGCTTGCGACGGTCAGTGACCCCGGTCACTGACTCTGGGGACGAGGAAGGTGACACGTTGCAGACCGCGCAGCTCACGATCGACCCGGCGTTCCGGGTGGCGCCGGTGGACCGCCGGCTCTTCGGTTCCTTCGTCGAGCACATGGGGCGGTGCGTCTACGGCGGGGTCTTCGAACCGGGGCACCCCACCGCCGACGCCCGTGGCCTCCGCACCGACGTGCTCGACCTGACCCGGGAGCTGGGCGTCTCCGTGGTCCGCTACCCCGGCGGCAACTTCGTCTCCGGCTACCGCTGGGAGGACGGCATCGGCCCGGCCGGCGACCGGCCCCGCCGGCTCGACCTCGCCTGGAAGTCCATCGAGACCAACGCGTTCGGGCTGGACGAGTTCATGACCTGGGCCCGGCAGGCGGGCGTCGAGCCGATGATGGCGGTCAACCTCGGCACCCGGGGCGTGCAGGAGGCCTGCGACCTGCTGGAGTACAGCAACCACCCGGGCGGCACCCAACTGTCCGACCTGCGCCGCAGACACGGCGCCGAGCAGCCGTACGGGGTGCGGCTCTGGTGCCTCGGCAACGAGCTGGACGGGCCGTGGCAGGTCGGCCACAAGACCGCTGCCGAGTACGGTCGCCTCGCCGCCGAGACCGCCCGGGCGATGAAGATGATCGACCCCTCGATCAGCCTGGTGGCCTGCGGCAGTTCCAACCGGGGCATGCCCACCTTCGCCGCGTGGGAGGCCACCGTCCTGGAGCACACCTACGAGCACGTCGACTACATCTCGGCGCACACCTACTACGACCCCTCCGACGGCGACCGGGCCAGCCTGCTCGCCTCCGCCGTCGACATGGACGCCTTCATCAACGACGTGGTCGCCACCGCCGACCACGTGGCCGCCAAGCAGCGGCACCGGCGCCGGTTGAAGATCTCCTTCGACGAGTGGAACGTCTGGTACCAGGCCCGGTTGCAGGCCGACCTGGACCGGCGCGGCTGGGTGGAGGCACCGGCGCTGATCGAGGACACCTTCACGGCGGTGGACGCGGTGGTCGTCGGCGACCTGCTGGTCACCCTGCTCCGGCACGCCGACCGGGTCGGGGTGGCCTGCCAGGCGCAGCTCGCCAACGTCATCGGCCCGATCCGTACCCGCACCGGCGGCCCCGCCTGGCGGCAGAGCATCTTCCACCCGTTCGCGCTGACCGCCCGGTACGCCCGGGGCACCGTGCTGCGGACCGAACCGGTCTGCCCGCGCTACGAGACCGCGAAGTACGGCGATGTGCCGGTACTGGACACCGTCGCGGTGCACGACGAGTCCACCGACGAACTGACCGTCTTCGCCGTCAACCGGGGCCCCGGCGACCTGCCGCTCGACATCGACCTGCGCGGTCTGCCCACGCTGGACGGAGTGGCCCACCTGACCCTCGCCGCCGGGGACGACCCGGCGGCGGCCAACACCGAGGCCGAACCCGACCGGGTGACGCCCCGGACGCTCCCCACCCCCACCGGAGACAACGGGCACTGCACGGTACGCCTGCCCGCCGTCTCCTGGAACGTGCTGCGTTTCGCGCCCCGGCGCTGACCGGCACACTTCCTACCGTCCCCCAAGGAGAGTTACCCCATGATGCACAGCGAGATGAGCCGGCGGCGCCTGCTCGGCCTCGGTGTCGGGCTCGGCGCGGCGGCCACCCTGACGCTGGCCGGCTGCGGCGGCGGAGACGACAAGGAGTCGACCGCGTCGGGCAACGGTGGCAAGGAGTACACCGGACCGAAGGTCGACCTGAACCTCTGGAACGGGTTCACCGGCGGTGACGGTGACATCTTCAAGAATCTGGTCGAGCAGTTCAACACCGAGCACGCCAACATCGCCGTGTCGGTGGCCACCTACCGGTGGGAGGACTACTACGCCAAGCTGCCGGGCGCGGTCTCCAGCGGCAACGGGCCGGACATCGCGGTCATGCACATGGACCAGCTCGCCACCTTCGCCGCCCGGGGCGTCATCACCGAACTCGACGACGTGGCGAAGGCACTGGAGCTGACCGACTCCGACTTCGCACCCACCGTCTGGCAGGGCGGCCTCTACCGGGACAAGCGGTACGGCATCCCGCTGGACATGCACCCGCTCGGCTTCTACTACAACAAGGCGGTCATGCAGTCCGCCGGCCTGGACCCGAACAAGCCGCCGCTGACGAAGGACGAGTACACCGCCGCGCTGACCGAGCTGAAGAAGTCCGGCGTACAGGGCTTCTGGGTCAGCCCGTTCCAGTTCACCGGTGGGATGACGTTCTACTCGCTGCTGCACCAGTGGGGCGGCACCCTCTTCGACGCCGAGGTCGCCAAGGCCACCTTCAACTCCGACCCGGCGGTCGAGGCGTGCACCTGGCTGGTCGACATGATCAAGCAGGGGCACTCCCCGGCCAACGTCGGTCAGGACGCCGACTACCTGGCGCTCAAGAGCGGCAAGAACGCCTTCAACTGGAACGGCATCTGGCAGATCAACGACCTGAAGAAGAGCGCGGACGTCCAGTGGGGGGTGGCACCCCTGCCACAGATCGGCAGCAGGCCAGCGGCCTGGGCCAACTCGCACAACTTCACCATCGTCAAGCAGCGCAGCGCCAACGCGAACGAGGTTGCCGGCTCCAAGGTCTTCATCAACTGGCTCAGCCAGCACTCACTGGACTGGGCCGCCGGAGGTCAGGTGCCGGCCCGCAAGGCGGTCCGCGAGGACGCCGGGTTCAAGGCCCTGACCGAGGTGGGCGCGCTCGCCCCCGAGCTGGACTACGCCGCCTTCCCGCCGGCCGCCCCGGGCATCGGCGAGGCACTGCTTACCTTCTACCAGTCGTTCAACGAGGCGACGCTCGGCAAGAAGTCGCCGAAGCAGGCGCTGGACGACGGGGCGGCCAAGGCGACGAAGCAGCTTGAGGACAACCGCAAGAAGTACGGAAACTGACCTGTCGTGGCGGACGTGATCGAGGCTGGGGCGGCGCGTACCGACGCGCCGCCGCCGGCCGCCCGCCCCTACCGGGCCGGTGGGTCCGGCCGCTTCACCCCGTACCTGTTCCTGGCCCCGTACCTGCTGGTCTTCGGGGTGTTCGGCCTGCTGCCGATCGTGCTGGGCATCTGGCTGAGCCTGCACCAGTGGGACTTCCAACTGCCCAACCGGCCCTTCGTCGGGCTGGCCAACTACGCCGAACTCTTCTCCAGCGACTCGGCGATCTACTCCGACTGGTGGCAGGCGGTACGCGCCACGGCGATCTTCACGGTCGCCTCGGTGCCGCTGCTGGTGACCGTACCGCTGGGGCTGGCCCTGCTGCTCAACAAGGCGTTCCCCGGCCGGACCTTCTTCCGGGCGGTCTACTTCGCGCCGTACGTGGTCGGCGTGGCCGTGATCGGGGTGCTCTGGCGGTTCCTGCTGGACGCCAACCTGGGCCTGGTCAACCGGGTCGCCGGGGTGTTCGGGCTGCCCGCCGACACCCCGTGGCTGACCGGCATGCCGTGGGCGTGGATCTCGCTGGTCGGGGTGACCGTCTGGTGGACCTGCGGATTCAACGCGGTGATCTACCTGGCCGGGCTCCAGGACATCCCGCCGGAACTCTACGAGGCGGCCACCATGGACGGGGCCGGCACCTGGGACAAGTTCCGCAACGTGACGCTGCCCGGGTTACGCCCGGTGCTGCTCTTCGTGGTCACCACCACCGTGCTCGCCTCGGCGAACATGTTCGGCCAGTCGTTCCTGATCACGCAGGGGGCGCCGGGGACGGAGACCCGCACCGTGGTCTGGTACATCGTGCAGGAGGGGCTGCGGGACAACGACGCCGGCCGGGCCGCGGCGATGAGTGTCGTCTTCGCCCTGCTGCTGGCGCTGGTCAGCGTCGCCAACTTCCGGCTCTTCCGCTACCGGGAGGACTGAGGTGCCCATGACGTCGGCACTGCGCCGCACCGCCCGCTACCTCGTGCTGCTCGCGCTGGCCCTGGTCTTCGTGACGCCGCTGGCCTGGATGGTCGTCACCTCCCTGAAGGACTATCCGGACGCCCAGCGCATCCCGCCGAGCTGGCTGCCCGACCCGGTCTCCGGGTACGGCTACGAGCAGATCCTCGGCAACTCGGCCAACCCGGTGCTGCGCTGGTTCGTCAACAGCATGCTCGCCGCCACCCTGCACGCGCTGCTGGTACTGGTGACCGCCGCGACGGCCGGGTACGCGCTGGCCCGGCTGCGGTTCCGGGGACGGAAGGTGGGCTTCGCGCTGATCGTGGCGACGCTGTTCATCCCGCCGACCTCGCTGATCATCCCGAACTTCCTGGTCGTCGACTCGCTCGGGTGGATCGACACCCTGACGGTGGTGGTCGTACCGGGGGCGGCCAGCGCGTTCGGGGTGTTCTTCCTCCGCCAGTTCTTCCTCTCCCTGCCCCGGGAGTTGGAGGAGGCGGCCGTGCTGGACGGCGCCAACCAGTGGCAGATCTTCATCCGGGTGGTGCTGCCGCTGTCCAAGCCGGCCCTGGCCACCCTCGCGGTGCTGTCGTTCCTGACCAACTGGAACGACTTCCTCTGGCCGATCTTCGTGCTGTTCAGCCCGGAACAGCTCACCCTGCCGCCGGGGCTGGGGCTGCTCCAGGGCGCGTACGTCACCGACTATCCGGTCATCATGGCCGGCGCGGTGCTGGCGAGCGTACCCGTGCTGGTTCTCTTCGTCCTGGCCCAGCGGTACGTCATCCAGGGTGTCTCCCGTAGCGGCCTGAAGGGATGAGGATCCGACCACGGCCGGCCACCCCGGCGACCCGGTCCCGGGGTGGTACGGCGGCACTGGTCGCCGCCGTACTCGCGGTCACCGCAGCGACCACCGGGTGCCGGGCCGACGACCCATCCCCGACCACGGAACGCGAGAAGTCGATGTTCACCAACCCCGTGCACCACACCGACACACCCGACCCGCAGGCAATCCGGGTCGGCGACACCTGGTACCTCTTCCACACCAACGCCGATGGCCGGAACGTGCCCGTGCTGACCTCGCCCGACCTGGTGGACTGGACACCGGCCGGGGACGCCCTGCCGGAGCTGCCCGGCTGGGCCGACCCGGGCAAGACCTGGGCGCCGGAGGTCATCGCCCTGGCCGACGACCGCTACCTGCTCTACTACACGGTCGCCGGCCACGAGTCCGGTCGGCAGTGCATCGGCCGGGCGGTGGCCACCTCCCCCGGCGGGCCGTACCGGGACGACTCGACGGCGCCCCTGGTCTGTCAGGCGGACCGGGGCGGGGCCATCGACGCCAGCCCGTTCCGGGACACCGACGGCAGCCTGTGGCTGCTGTGGAAGAACGACGGCAACGCGATCGGGGTGGACACCTGGCTCTGGTCGCAACGCCTCTCGCCGGACGGACTCAGCCTGGTCGGTGCACCCCACCGGCTGCTGAAGCAGACCGAGGCGTGGGAAGGGCATCTGATCGAGGGTCCGTTCCTCTGGCGGCAGGACGGCACGCTCTTCCTCTTCTACGCGGCGAACGCCTACGACCGGGCCGAGTACGCCGAGGGGTACGCGGTCTGCGAGTCACCGGCCGGGCCGTGCGTGAAGGCGCCGGAGAACCCGGTCCTGCGAACCAACACGGTCGCCTCCGGTCCGGGCCACGCCTCGATGGTGGCGCACAACGGGCGGACCTGGCTGCTCTACCACGCCTGGCCGCCGGGCCAGGAGGGCGCGGTGGACCCGGGCCGGCAGCTCTGGCTCGACGAGGTCACCTGGGACGGTGGCCGACCCCGGGTGCACGGGCCGACCGGCACCCCGCAACCCCGCCCCTGAGCGGGGCCGTCTCCCCCTGACCGCCCGGCGCCGGGTGCGCGGCGCCGGGCCACGGGCGGCAGGACCTGCGGCGGTACCAGGTGACCGGGCTCCGGGGAGCAGCCGTCCCGCCGGTCCGACCGGAAAGTTCCGCGTTTCGCCGACATGAACATCGACTTATCTGAAATCTTGGTAACCAACCGAGAGGAACCAGTCACCATCCGGAGGTACCGTTGAGCGCACCGCCCACTCTGCCCGACGCGCTGCTTGGAAGGGTGCTCACCCTGGGCAAGGAGGACTGGCGCTACGGCTGCCGTCGACTGCGACTCCGGGTCGAGCAGGTCCGTCACGACCTGTCCCGCTACTACGACAACGAGTGGATCTGGCTGGTCGGCGAGACGCTGGGGCCGGACGGCGCGCCGCAGGGCCGGATGGGCGCCCTGGTCCGGGTCGCCGCACTCGCGGCCACCGACTGAGCATTCCGTCCCGCCCGGGGGCTTGCGCTCAGCGCACCTGGTGTGAAAATTTCCTTCTGGCGGCAGATAGCCCATGGCGGATTCTTGCTAAGTTGCGCAATCCTGCCCAGTCCGGCCGCCGCACCCTGCTCCGAGCCCCAACGGAGGGACACACCGCATGAAGGCAACTCGGCTCAGAGCCGCCGGGCTGGCCGTCGCGCTGCTCGGTACGCTCGCCGCCGCCTCCCCCGCGTCCGCCACCGAAACCGAGGGGGCGGCCCCATACACGCAGAGCACCTGCCAGACCGACCCCGCGACACCGAAGCGTCAGTTCCGGGCCATGTGGATCGCCTCGGTGGTCAACATCGACTGGCCGACCAAGGCGTCCTACACCGCACCGGACCGGATCGCCGCCCAGAAGGCGGAGTACGACGGCTGGCTCGACCTGGCCGAACGGCTCAACCACAACGCGGTCATCGTGCAGGTCCGGCCGACCGCCGACGCGTTCTGGCCGTCGCCGCACGAGCCGTGGTCGGAGTACCTGACCGGGGTCCGTGGCCAGGACCCGGGCTGGGACCCGCTGGCCTACCTGGTCGACCAGGCGCACAAGCGGAACCTGGAGTTCCACGCCTGGTTCAACCCGTACCGGATCTCCATGCCGGACGGCGCGGGCGCCGACATCGACAAGCTCGCCCCCGGCCACCCGGTGCGGCAGCACCCGGACTGGGCGGTGGCCTACCCGCTCAACGCGGCCGGCTCGCGGCTCTACTACAACCCGGGCATCCCCCAGGTCCGCGAGTTCGTCCAGACCGCGATGATGGACGCGGTCAACCGGTACGACATCGACGGGGTCCACTTCGACGACTACTTCTACCCGTACCCGGCGGCCGGGCAGGACTTCGGTGACCAGGCCACCTTCGAGCAGTACGGCGCCGGCTTCGCCAACAAGGCCGACTGGCGGCGGCACAACATCGACCTGCTCGTCCAGGAGATGAACGGGAAGATCAAGGCGGCCAAGCCGTGGGTGAAGTTCGGGGTCAGCCCGTTCGGCATCTGGCGGAACAAGTCCGCCGACCCGCTCGGCTCGGAGACCAACGGCTCACAGTCGTACGACGCCAACTTCGCCGACACCCGCAAGTGGGTGAAGGAGGAGTGGGTCGACTACATCCTGCCGCAGATCTACTGGCACATCGGGCTCGCCGTGGCCGACTACGCCAAGCTCGTACCGTGGTGGTCCGAGGTGGTCGAGGGCACCGACGTGCAGCTCTACATCGGACAGGCGGACTACAAGATCGCCGCGGCCGGGCAGCCGGCCCCCTGGTTCGACCCGAACGAGATGTCCAAGCACCTGTACTTCAACCGGGACTACCCGCAGGTCGCCGGGAACGTGCACTTCAGTGCGGTGCAGGTGCAGGCGAACCGGCTCGGGGCGACCGACATCTACGCCCGGGACCACTACTCCCGGCCGGCGCTGGTGCCGACGATGTCGCACCTGCCCGCCAAGCCGCTGCTGATGCCGGTGGTGACCGGCGCGACCCGGTCGGCCGACGGGGTACGGCTGAACTGGCGGCAGCCGGCGGACGGGATGGGCCCGCTGGGCGAGGCCACCTCGTACGCCATCTACCGGTTCGACGGGACCGGCCTGGCGGAGCCCTGCGGCTTCGCTGACGCCGCGCACCTGGTGGACACGGTCCGGGCCACCCCGGACGCGGTCCAGTCGTGGGTGGACCGCACGGCCGAGCCGGGCGCGGAGTACACCTACTACGTGACCGCGCTGGACCGGCTGTACAACGAGAGCCCGGCGAGCCCGCCGCGCTTCGTACGCTGATCAAGACCGGATGCCCCGGGATGTGCCACACATCCCGGGGCATTCGTCTTTTTCAACTCATCTCATGAAATTCACCCCGGGCAGGGGGATCAAAGGTCACCGATTGATCGAAGCTGGTTCCCATCCCGGTACCAGCCGGTAACCCCGTCCCCGGCGCCGCTGTGCGGTGCCGGATCCCTCAGGAGGTACCCCGTGCCCCGCCGTCTCACCACCCTGCTGGCGGCCGGTGCGCTCGCCCTGCTGACCCTGCTCGGCACCGCGTCGCCCGCCGCCGCCGTCACGTCCTCGGAGAAGCTCGCCGTGCTCTCCAGTTGGACCCAGACCAGCTCCACCAGCTACAACAACTGGAACGCGGCCCGGCTGAACAAGGCCGCCTGGTCCGCGTACGCCTTCGACTGGTCGACCGACTACTGCTCGTCCAGCCCGGACAACCCGCTCGGCTTCAGCTTCAACCTCTCCTGCTACCGGCACGACTTCGGCTACCGCAACCACAAGGCCATGGGTGCCTTCACCAGCAGCGCCAAGGCCCGGATCGACGACGCCTTCTACGCCGACCTGAAGCGGGTCTGCGCCACCCACAACTCCCTGGTGCAGCCGGCCTGCTACAGCCTGGCCTGGACCTACTACCAGGCGGTGAAGGCCTTCGGCTCGGTCATCATCAGCCAGTCCGAGCTGGACCGGGCGGCCCGGATGAAGGCCGACGCCGAACGGCGGGCCGCCGCGACGCTCTGACCCCGGATCAGGGCCGCTCCCAGCGGTCGGCGGTCTCCCAACCGGCCTCCCGCAGGACCGGGCGGGTCGCCGACCGTGGGCGCGGCGGTTCCACCTCGGCGAACCGGGCCGACCCGGCGGCCAGATCCGGATGCTCCACGGACAGCGCGATCTCCGCCGCATCCTCCAGGCTGAGCTGGGTACCGGCCGCGTACGCGGCATCGAATGCGGGGTCGCCCAGCTCGGCCCGGAGCTGCGCCTGCCGGGCCAACCAGTACGCGCCGAAGGTGCCCGGCGTGGCCCGCAGCACCGACCGGGTGGCCTGGGCCGCCCCGAACAGCCGGGCAGCCGTGACGGTGAGCCCCTCGGCGGCGCACCGCACCGCCATCGCGTTGAGGGTGTCGCAGGCCCGGCCGTGGAAGCCGTGGCTCATCCGGGAGCGCAGCGCGACCACCAGGTGGTCGTGCGCGGCGACCAGATCGTCCCGGGCCAGCGCCACCATGCCCAGCAGCATGTCCACCGAGCGCCGGGCCCGCTCCACCGGGCGGGCCGCCTCCACCGGCCGGGCCGCACCGAGCAGCTCCGCCGCCTCGTCCAGCGCACCCCGCTGCCAGAGCAGCTCGGCCAGGCTGTACACGGCGAGCAGAGCGTCCCCGGAGACCCCCTCCCGGCGGGCCCACTCGATCACCTCCCGGCAGACCCGTTCGGCCTCCGCGAGCTGCCCCATGTCCACCAGCGGCCCGGCCCGTCCGGCGAGTACCCGGGCCAGCAGACCGGCGTCCCCGGCCTGCCGGGCCGCCGCCTCCGCCCGCTGCGAGAAGCGCAGCTCCTCGGCGAACTCACCGTCGGCACCGGCGTGCAGCGAGTGCATGTGGTACGCCGCCGCCAGCTCCGCCTCGGCGATCCGTTCCCCGGTCTCGGCGATCCGGCTGTAGAGCCGGAACAGCCAGAGCCGCCCCTCCCGGGCCAGCCCCCGCTCCCGCCACCAGTGGTCCAGACCGCTGGCCAGACGCAGGCCGGAGCGGGCGCTGCCACCGGTGGCCGACCAGCGCAGCGCGGCCCGCAGCTCGGCGGCGAGCGGGTCGAGCGCGTACAGCGACAGGTTCACCGGGTTACCGCCCGGACCGAGGTACGCCTGTTCGAGGGCGTACAGCGACCAGGCCACGTGCCGGTCCCGGGCCGCCTGCTCCTCCCCGGCGTCGACCAGCCGACGGGCCGCGTACGCCCGGATCGGGTCCAGCATCCGGTAGGTGGCCCCGGTCGCACCCGGCTCGGCCACGATCATCGACTTGTCCACCAGCACCGCGAGCGGACCGAGGGGATCCTCGTCGAGCAGCCACTCCACGGTGGCCAGTTCCACCGGTCCGGCGAAGACCGCCAGCCAGCGCAGCAGCCGCGCCGCCCGGGGCCCGAGGGTGCGGTACGACCAGGTCACGGTGGCCTGCATGGTGACGTGCCGCTGGGTGGCCGTCCGGTGGGCGGCCCGGCTCGCCGGCGGGGTGACCTCACCCCGGGCGGCGGCGGCCAGGTCGACGGTGTCCTCCTGGCTGGCCGACCAGCGGGCGCCGGTCAACACCGGCTGATCCGCTTCGGTCCGCCCGGCGTCCAGGACGCCGAGCACGTCATCCAGCCGCTCGGCGAGCTGCCCTGCGGAGAGCACCCGCAGCCGGGCGGCGGCCAGCTCGATCGCCAGCGGCAGCCCGTCCAGCCGCTCGGCCACCCGGCGCAGGGCGACCGCCTCGGCCGGGCCCGGCCGCCGGCCGCCCCGGGCGGCGGTGGTCCGGTCGAGCAGCAACGCGACGGCGTCGCTCTCCCCACCGCCCGGACCGGGCTCCACCGACAGCGGCGGTATCCGCCACACCACCTCGCCCGGCAGGCCGAACGACTCGCGGCTGGTGGCCAGCACCCGCACCCCGCCGCCGCCGGTGAGCAGCCGGGCGATCACCTGGGCCGAGGCGGCCGGCTGGGCGTCGCAGGTGTCCAGCACGACCAGCATCCGGCGGGCGGCGGCGTACTCGACCAGGGTGTCCACCATGGGCCGGCCCGGCTCCGGGCGGAGACCGAGGACCGCGGCGACCGCGAAGGCCACCAGCCCCGGATCGGTCACCGTGGCGATGTCGACGAACCAGATCCCGTCCGGGTACGACTCGACCAGGCCCGACGCCAGCTCCACCGCGAGCCGGGTCTTGCCGGCCCCACCGGCGCCCAGCACGGTCACCAGCCGGTACTGCGCGACCAGGTTGCGCAGCTCGGCCCGCTCGGCCTGCCGGCCGACGAAGGAGGTCACCTGGGTGGGCAGGTTGTGCGGGCTGGATTCGGCGGTACGCGGTCGGGGGAACTGCCGTTCCAGGCCGGGTGCGACCAGCTGGAAGATACGTTCCCGGTCGTCGAAGCCGCGCAGCCGGTGCAGGCCGAGATCGAGCAGGGACGCGCCCGCCGGCAGCGGGGCGGCGTGCCGGGCGGTCGCCGCCGAGCAGAGCACCTGGCCACCGTGGGCAGCCGCGGCGATCCGGGCCGCCCGGTGCACCTCGGCGCTGGCGTACTCGCCGGCCACCGGTTCGGCGTACCCGGTGTGCAGACCCATCCGGACCCTCGGGATGGCCTCCGGCGCCGGCCAGTCGTGCCCGGCCAGGGCCCGCTGGGCGGCCAGCGAGGCGTCGAGCGCGGCGGCGGCGTCGGCGAAGGCGACGAAGAAGGAGTCCCCCTCGGTCAGCAACTCGGCACCGGCGCTGGCGGTGAGCGAACGCCGCAGCAGTCGTCGGTGCTCGCTGAGCAGCGGACGGTACTCGGCGCCCAGCATCCTGGCCAGTCGGGTCGAGCCCTCGATGTCGGTGAACATGAAGGTCACCAGCCCGCTCGGGAGGTCGGCCCGTGGCGACATGCGTGGCACCTCCGCCCCTCAAGTCGGCTTCATGCTGCCCTATGGTCAAGCCGTTACGCATCGTGAGAACGGTCGGGGCCGATCCGCCCCAACGTGCCGACCAGCCACCCCGGGTAGTCGATCCGCAACACGGGGTAGCTGATCCACATCGGCCAGGACAGCCTGCTGGTGGCCCGGCGACCATCGCCGGGACCGGCGTCAGCAGCCGCAGCCACCACCACAGCAGCCGCCCCCGGCCGGGGCACCACCGACCGGACCGGAGCCGGCCCCGCCCCGCCCGGTCACCGCCACTGTGGAGAGCAGTTTGACCGTGTCGTCATGGCCCTGCGGACAGGAAGCGGGCTCGGCGGCCTGGGCCATCGGCCGGTTGACCTCGAAGGTGTCGCCGCACGCGCGGCAGCGGAACTCGTACCGGGGCATGTACATCAGCCTACGACCGGTCCTGACGTGACGGCGGGGATGGGTGATACTCGACAGGTGTTGGACGGCGAGAAGAAGAAGACGCACCGGCCCCTGCGTTCCGCCGTCCCCCCGGCGGAAGGCCCATCAACCAGCTCCGGGTCGACCGCGCCCATCGGCGCCGACCCGGTCGCGGAGCCCGAGACCGTAGCCGGCCCGGAGCAGGCCGCACCCGGAGCGGGGACCGCCCGACCCGGAGCGAAAGCCGACAGCACCCCCGAGCCGAAGGCCGACAGCGCGCCCGAGGCCGAGACGGACAGCCCACCCGCCGCGAAGACCGACGGCACGGCTGACGCGAAGACCGACGGCACGGCTGACGCGAAGACCGACGGCCCACCCGCCGCGAAGACCGACGGGGACGATCCGTCGACGGGTACGGACACGCCGGACGCCGGGGGCACCGATGCCAAGGCACCGGCCACCGGACGGCGTCGACGCATCCCGTTCGCCCACGCGGTCCGGCTGCCCCCACCCCGGCAGGCCGCCCGGGTGGCGGTGACCGCCACCCGGGCCTGGTCCCGCCGCCCCAGCGGCCGGCTGGTACTGCCCGGGCTCTTCCTGCTGGTGCTGGTCACGGTGACCGCCCTGGTCGGGGCCCTGCTGGTCCCGGCATCCGGGCGGACCCCCCGGCCGGCCGCCCAGACCGATCCGTCCGGCCCGGCGACCGGTTGGCCGGACGGCGGGCCGTCCGCCGCCACCCCGGGCGTACCGACCGGCCCGCCCGGTGGCGTCACCCCATTCCCCGGGCAGTTCCCGGGCGGCCCGGTGACCGGCCGGCCGGCCGACGCCCTGGTGGTGTGGGCCCAGCAGACCGCGCAGAAGGTCGGCATCCCGGTGGTCGCCGCGCAGGCATACGGGTACGCCGAACTGGTCCTGCGCAACACCATGCCGAGTTGTGGGCTGACCTGGACCACCCTCGCCGCGATCGGGTACGTGGAGTCCCGGCACGGCGCCGCCAACGGCGCGGTGCTCGGCCCGGACGGGCAGGCCCTGCCGAAGATCATCGGCGACCCGCTGGACGGACAGGGTGGCCGGATGCGGATCGCCGACACCGACCGGGGTGTGATGGACGGCGACCTCACCTACGACCGGGCGGTCGGTCCGATGCAGTTCATCCCGACCACCTGGCAGGAGATCGGCGCGGACGCCGACAACGACGGGCAGAAGAACCCGCACGACCTCGACGACGCGGCGCTCGCCGCCGGCAACTACCTCTGCAAGGGCGGGCGGAACCTCACCATCCCCGGGGACTGGTGGAACGCCATTCTCTCCTACAACGACGTACGCCGGTACGCCCAGGACGTCTTCGACACCGCCAACCGGTACGGCATCGCGAGCCGGACCTGACGTGATCAACTACGCACATTGGAGAACCGGGCACTTTTCACCAGCTACGGATAACGGCAAGCTAGACCCGTGATGGTGCGCGAGTGGGATCCCCGCAGGGCTCCGTCCGCCGAGATCGGGTCGCTGCTCGACACGCTCAACGCGGTCCTGGCAGCCGACCTCCCGGCGGATCCGCCGTGGCGGGACGGTTCGCTGCGCGAGTATCTCGCCGAGGTGATGCCCGGCGAGCGACGTATCTCGTGGGTCGCCCAGGCGGTGCCGGGCCCCGACGGGCAGCCCGGACCCATCCTCGGCCACATCAACGTGCTGCTCCTCGGCGACATCGGCGTGATCGACCTGCTGGTGCACCCGTCCGTCCGCCGGCACGGGGTCGGCCGGCAACTGCTCCAGGTGGCTGCGCACCGCACCCTCCAGGAGGGCTTCCAGTCGATCGGGGTCGAGGTGGTCGGCGACACGCCGGCCGTCGACTTCTACACCTCGCTCGGCTTCGTCCGCGAGTACGTGGAGACCCGCAGCGTGCTCCGGCTGGACCGGGTCGACTGGACGGCCCTGTCCGGCATGGCCTCCGGCATCAGCAGCGGGTACCGCCTGGAGTTCTGCCCCGGTGGTCCCCCCGACGAACTGTTGGACGCGTACGCGCGGGCCAAGGCGGAGGTGCGGGACACCGAGAACGCCGACGGGGAGGACGACGACGATCCGCGTCCCAGCTCGTACGACCCGCAGCGGCTCCGGGACAGCCTCGACTGCCTGGACCGACGGGGCATGAAGCCGTACATCGTGCTGGCCATTCACGAGCGCACTAGGCGGGTGGCCGGGCTGACCGAGGTGGTGGTGCCCGCCCAGCACCCGACCCGCGCCGACCAGTACGACACCATCGTCTCCCCCGACCACCGGGGCTACGGCATCGACCGGGCGATCAAGGCGCGGATGCTGCTGGAACTGCGCTCGGCCGAGCCCGAGCTGACCGAGGTGCAGACCTGGAACGCGCAGGCCAACGAGGCGATGCTCGCGGTCAACGCCGAGCTGGGCTTCCGCCCCGACCGGGAGTGGTGCGAGTACGGGGTCGACGTGGCCGAGCTGGCGCACCGGCTGGACGCCATCGGGTGACGAAGAGTTCACCAACCCGACCGATCAGGGATGGACGGCAGCCGGCCCAGCGCCTTAACGTGCGTTGATTCCCCGTAACCCCCATCGTGGAGGCTTCATGCGCCCGCGCCGCATCCCGGCCGCGCTCGCGACCGTCGCCGCCGTCACCCTGACGGCGGCCGGAGTCGCACCAACCGCGGCCAGCGCCGCGCCCACCGACCTGTTCATCTCCGAGTACGTCGAAGGCTCGTCCAACAACAAGGCGGTCGAGCTGTACAACGGCACCGGGGTCCCCGTCGACCTGGCGGCCGGCGGATACCAGCTGCAACTGCACTTCAACGGCTCCACCACCCCGACCAGCCTGGCGCTGGCCGGTACCGTCGCCCCCGGTGACGTCTTCGTCTTCGCACACGCCAGCGCGGCACCGGCGATCCTGGCCCAGGCCGACCAGACCACCGGCGCGGGCCTGTTCAACGGCGACGACGCGATCGTGCTGCGTAAGGGCGACGCGGTCATCGACTCGATCGGCCAGGTCGGCACCGACCCGGGCACCGAGTGGGGTACCGGCGCGGCCAGCACGGCGGACAACACCCTGCGCCGGCTCGCCTCGGTCAGCGCCGGGGACACCGACCCCTCCGACGCCTTCGACCCGGCCGCCCAGTGGACCGGACTGGCGACCGACACCTTCGACGGGCTCGGCGCGCACACCGTGGACGACGGCGGCCCGACCGACCAGCCGGCCACCGTGACCTGCGGCGGCACCCTCGCCACCCCGGTCGGCACCGCCGCGACCCGGGAGGTCACCGCCACCGACCCGGACGACACCGTGGTCGACCTGGCGGTCACCTCGGTCAGCCCGGCACCGGCCACCGGCTCGATCACCCGGACCGCGGTCACCCCGGCCACCGGGGTCGGCGGCACCGCCCAGGCCACCGTCACCGCCTCCGCCGACCTGCCCGCCGGGTCGTACGCGGTCACCGTGACCTCGACCGACGCCGACGGCACCACCGCGACCTGCACGCTGACCGTGCAGGTGACCACGGTGCTGACGGTCGGCGAGGTGCAGGGCCCGACCACCGACGCCGAGTCGGGTCCGGCGGACCGGTCCCCGCTCGCCCCGGCCAGCGGCAACGGCACCAGCAGCACGCTGTACGACGTGCGCGGGGTCATCACCCAGCGGACCCTGGCCCGGACCTCGGCCGGTGCCCCGCAGTACGGCTTCTTCCTGCAGAGCCGGAACGGCGCCACCGACGGCGATCCGGCCAGTTCGGACGGCGTCTTCGTCTTCATGGGCTCGTTCACCTCGCTGATCGGTGGCTACGTGCCGACCGTCGGCGACGAGGTGGTCCTGCGCGCCCGGGTCTCCGAGTACTTCAACCAGACCCAACTCTCCGGCGCCTCGCTGGTGCAGAAGCTCGCCTCGGGGCTGGACGTGAACGCCGAGGTCACGGTGACCGACGCGGTACCGCCGGCCGACGCGGACGCCGCCGCCCGGTTCTGGGAGCGGCACGAGGGCGCCCGGCTGCGGGTACGCGCCGGCAGTGGCGCGGTGAGCGGCCGGAACGTCTTCGGCTCCACGGCCGACTCCGAGGTGTGGGTGATCGACCGGGACGACCCGCTGCTGGACCGGACCGACGCGTACGCCCGCCGGTTGTTCCGGGACGTCCACCCGCTGGACAACGACCCGTCGCGGCTCTTCGACGACGGCAACGGCCAGCGGATCATGCTGGGCACCATGGGGGTCAAGGCCGCCGCCGGGGACACCGCCGCGCTGCTGCCGCCGGCCCGCACCTACGACACCCTGACCATGGACGCGGTCGGTGGGCTCTACTACTCTTTCGAGAAGTACGGCGTGCAGGTGGAGCAGGCGGCGTTCGCCGCCGGTGCCGACCCGTCGGCGAACCACCCGCCGCAGCCGGCCAACCGGTCGCAGGAGGTCGCGGTGGCGACCTACAACGTGGAGAACCTGTACGACTTCCGCGACGACCCGTTCGACGGCTGCGACTTCACCGGCAACGCCGGTTGCCCCGGGGTGCGCCCGCCGTTCGACTACGTGCCGGCCAGCGAGGCGGAGTACCAGGAGCAGTTGTCGAACCTGGCCGACCAGATCACCCGTGATCTGCACTCGCCGGACCTGATCCTGGTGCAGGAGGCCGAGGACCAGGACATCTGCACGGTCGACGGTGCCACGCTGGTCTGCGGCACCACGGACAACGCCGACGGCGCTCCGGACACCCTCCAGGAGTTGGCGCTGACCATCGCGGCGGCCGGTGGCCCGGCCTACGCGGCGGCGTACGACCGCACCGGCGCGGACGCCCGGGGCATCACCGCCGCCTTCCTCTACCGCACCGACCGGGTCTCGTTGGCCCCGGCCGAGGCGACCGACGCGGTGCTCGGTGCCACCCCGACCGTGCAGTACCGCGCGCCGGGGCTGGCGTCCAACGCCGACGTGCAGAACCCGAAGGCGCTCAACGCGGTGCTGCCGCCGGACGTGGACACCTCCACCGGCAAGGACGGCGACAACGTCTTCACCCGGGCCCCGCAGCTCGGGAAGTTCCTGGTGGCGGCGGCTCCCGGCGCGACCGAGAAGTTCACCCTCTGGGCGGCCAGCAACCACTACTCGTCCGGCCCGGACAGCCGGGTGGGGCAGCGGCGGGAGCAGGCGGCGTACGGCGCGGCGATCGTGTCCGCGATCGAGGCGGCGGACCCGCACGCCCGGGTGGTGTACGGCGGGGACCTGAACGTCTTCCCCCGTCCGGACGACCCGATCGCCACCGGCGCCGACCCGACCCCGTCGGACCAGTTGGCTCCGCTCTACGGTGCCGGGCTGCACAACCTGTACGACGGCCTGCTCGCGGACGTTGCGTCGGCGGCGTACTCGTACAGCTTCGAGGGGCAGGCGCAGACGCTGGACCACCTGTTCGTCAACGACGCGCTGCACGGGGACCTGGTCCAGATGCGCGCCGCGCACATCAACGCCGACTGGCCGGCGGAGTACGCCGGGGACGGTTCGCGGGGTTCCAGCGACCACGACCCGCAGGTGGCCCGGTTCCGCTCGCGGGCGGCGTTGACCGTGGCCGACGTGTCGGTGGTCGAGGGCGACCGGGACACCCGGGAGCTGATCTTCACGGCCACCGTCTCCCGGCCGCTCTCCCAGCCGGTACTGCTCTGCGCGACCACGCTGGGCGTCTCGGCGACGGCCGGCTCGGACTTCACGTCGTACGCCGGCTGCCGGACCCTGGCTGCCGGGCAGACCTCGGTGGCCTTCCCGGTGACCGTACGCGGGGACCGGCGCCCGGAGGCCGACGAGAAGCTGGCCATCGTGGTGGCCGGCGTGCCGGGGCTGCGGCTGGCCGACCCGGTCGCCTTCGGCACCATCTCGAACGACGACTGATCCACGGCTGAGCGCGGCTGATCCAGGCCCCGTCGACCCGGCTCCCGGCCGGGCCGGCGGGGCCTGCTCAGTACTGATCGCGCATGTCCGGCGGTGGTGGCAGGTGCCGGTGCTTCGCCACCCGCACCTCCCACTGGCTGCGGCGGCGCCGCATCTCGCGCAGCACCGGACTCCGGTGGAAGGTCTCAGGCGGCCGGGCCAGGCCGTAGATGTCCGCCCACCACTCACCCGGCTCCGGGTCGAGGATCGTGGAAAGGTGGGACGGGTACCTCCGGCCGGCGCCGTCGAAGGTCTCGTCCCAGTCGCGCATCGGCTGGATCACCCGACCGTCCTGGTCGACCACGGCCAGGAAGAGACCGGCGGCACCGAGCAGCCGTTCGAGTACCGCGATGCTCGGCGTCATCCGGCCCGCCTCCACCTTGCCGACGGTGCTCGGCGCGACCCGGGCGAACCGGGCCATCTGCCGTTGCCCGAGCCCTGCGATACGCCGGGCCCGCCGGACCAGACCGGCCACCGGATACTGACCGACCGAGGGCTGGGGCGGGGGCGGATCCAACGCGGAAGGCATGCCGCCAGCCTGCCGAGCGGTGTCAGCCCATGCAACGCCTGTGGATAAACCTGTGGAAAACTCGGCGCTGGTGCGACGGACCCCTCGGGTCACAGCACCTCGGTCACAGCACCTCGGTCGCACCCTTTGCTCTGCTTCAGCGACGGCAACACCGAGCCGGGCTCAGCGTTTCCTCCGCTGAAGCAGAGCAAAGCGCGTGGAGGAGGGTACGGGTGGCGCCAGGAGAGCACCGCAACGCAGCAGAGCCACCGCAACGCAGCAGAGCAGCAGAACGACGCGGCAGCTCAGCGGGACGCCCCGGAGGAGTGGGTGGCTCAGTAGCCCTGGCGCAGCAGGTGGGCAGCCTCGACCGCCCAGTAGGTGAGGATGATCTGCGCACCGGCCCGGCGGATCGAGGTCAGCGTCTCCAGGATGACCCGTTCCCGGTCGATCCAGCCGTTCGCCGCCGCCGCCTCGACCATCGCGTACTCGCCGGAGACCTGGTAGGCCGCGACCGGCACGTCGACCGTGGCGCGGACCGCCGCCACCACGTCGAGATAGGGCAGGGCCGGCTTGACCATCACCAGATCGGCACCCTCGGCCACGTCCAGCTCGACCTCGCGCAGCGACTCGCGCAGGTTCGCCGGATCCTGCTGGTAGGTGCGCCGATCCCCGTCCAGCGCCGACTCCACCGCGTCCCGGAACGGGCCGTAGAACGCCGAGGCGTACTTCGCGGCGTACGCGAGAATCGCCACGTCGGTGTGACCGGCGACGTCCAGCGCCCGGCGGACCACGCCGACCTGGCCGTCCATCATCCCGGACGGGCCGACCACGCCGACCCCGGCGGCGGCCTGGGCCACCGCCATCTCGGCGTACGCGGCCAGCGTCGCGTCGTTGTCGACCTCACCGGTCGGAGTGAGCAGCCCGCAGTGCCCGTGCGAGGTGAACTCGTCCAGGCAGAGGTCGCTCATCACCACGGTGGCGTCGCCCACCTCGGCGGTCACGTCCCGGATCGCCGTGTTGAGGATCCCGGTCGGGTCGATGCCGCCGGACCCGGTCGCGTTTCGCTCGGCCGGCACTCCGAAGAGCATGATCCCGCCCACGCCGGCCTGTACCGCCTCGGCGGCGGCCTTGCGCAGCGAATCCCGCGAGTGCTGCACGACACCCGGCAGGGAGGCGACCGGGCGTGGCTCGGTCAACCCCTCCCTGACGAACATCGGCAGCACCAGCTCCGACGGTGCGACACGGGTCTCCGAGACCAGCCGGCGCAGCGCCGGGGTGCGGCGCAGTCGGCGGGGCCGGATCTCCGGGTACGGCATGGCACAACTCCTAACGGGCCCTCAGGGCTCCCGATGGAACCTCGGGTCCTAGCGGAACCTCAGGGCGGTCGGCCCCTGCACCTTCGAACCACGGCGCTGCTTGGCGGGCATCGCGGCCAGCTTCTCCCGCAGCTCGACGGCGTAGGACGCGAGCGCCTCCACCAGGTCGGGCACCGAGGCGTCGGCCGGCTGGACGTCGACCCGCAGGCCGAACTCGGTCGCCGTCTCCGCCGTCTTGGGACCGATCACCGCAACAACCGTACGCGCGTGCGGCTTCCCGGCGATGCCGACCAGGTTCCGGACCGTGGAGGACGAGGTGAACAGCACCGCGTCGAACCCGCCCGACTTGATCGAGTCCCGGATCTCGGCCGGCGGTGGCGCCGCCCGGACCGTCCGGTACGCGGTCACGTCGTCGACCTCCCAGCCGCGCTCGGTGAGCCCGGCGGCGAGCGTCTCGGTGGCGATGTCGGCGCGCGGCAGCAACACCCGGCCGACCGGGTCGAGGATCTCGTCGTGCGGGGAGAACTCGGCGAGCAGACCCTCCGAGGACTGCTCCCCGGACGGGATGAGTTCCGGCTGGATACCGAAGGCGCGGACCGCGTCGGCGGTCGCCTCACCGATACAGGCGATCTTGACGCCGCCGAAGTGCCGGGCGTCCAGTCCGTGCTCGCCGAACTTCTCCCAGACCGCCCGGACCGCGTTCACCGAAGTGAAGATCACCCAGGCGTACCGGCCGTCGACCAGGCCCTTGACCGCCCGCTCCATCTGCGCCGGGGTACGCGGCGGCTCCACCGCGATGGTCGGCACCTCGCACGGGATGGCGCCGTACGCCCGCAGCCGGGCACTCATCGCGCCGGCCTGCTCCTTGGTACGCGGCACCAGCACCTTCCAGCCGTACAGCGGCCGGTTCTCCCACCAGCTCAGCCTGTCCCGCTGGCCGACCCCGACACCGATGGTGAGCACCACCCGACCGGTGAAGCCGAGCGCGGCGGCCACGAAGCTGTCCACGGTCGACGTGGTCGTGTACTGCGTCTCACCCGTGCCGTCACCGGTCACCCCGACCCCGGTGCTGCCGTCGACCCCGGCGGCGAGCAGGCCGTCCCGGACCGCGGCGAGGTCCCCGGCGTCCACCGCGAGGGCCAGCGAACCCCGGCCGACGGCGGCGGCGAGCGCGTCGAAGTCGAGCGTGGTGACGTCCTCGACGTCAGCGGCGGTACGCACACCCGGCAGCGGCACACCGGCGTAGGTGGCCACCCCCTCGGCCTGGCCGACCCCGGGCACCACCTCGAAGTGCGCGGCGGTACGGGCCACCGCCTGCACCTCCTTGATTACCGAGTCGTGACCGAACGGGTCGCCCGCGACGAGGTGCACGGCCGACAGGCCGGACCGGGCGGCCGAGATCAGCACCTTCGCCACGTCGCCCGGTGCCCCCTCCGCCGGGGTGAACTGGGCGTCCTCCCGGGCTTCGGCGCGCACGGCATCGAGCAACGACTCGGGTACCCCCCGGTCGTACACCACCTGGTCGGCGTCGACCAGGGCGTCGTGCGCCCGGCGGGTCAGCAGGCCCGGGTCGCCGGGTCCGGCCCCGACGAACGCGATGCGCCCTACGGGCTTACGGGTGCGGGTCATTCTGTGCTCCCAAATTGCTGGGTCCCCGGGCCGGATTGTTCAGGCTGACCGAGGATCGAGTCGGCGCCACGGTCGAGGAGTTCGGCGGCGAGCGCCTTACCGATCCCCTCGGCGTCGGCGGGCGTTCCGGTGCGGGACAGCCGGAGGTCACGGGTACCGTCCGGGCTGATCACCGCACCGCGCAGGTAGATCTCATCGCCGTCATCGCCCTCGGCGAGTTCCGCGAAGGCGGCGACGGGTGCGCTGCACCCGGCCTCCAGGGTGGCCAGTAGCGCCCGTTCCGCAGTGACCGCGGCCCGGGACGGTGCATGATCGAGTACCGCGAGCAGCTCGACCAGCTCCGGGTCGTCGACCCGGCACTCCACCGCCAGCGCACCCTGGGCGGGCGCGGGCAGCATCAGCATCGGGTCGAGCGTCTCGCTGATCTCGCCGACCCGCCCCAGCCGGGCCAACCCGGCACGGGCCAGTACGACCGCGTCGAGGTCGGCGTCCGGGCCGAGTACGCGCCGGACGCGGCTGTCGACGTTGCCGCGGATCGGGGTGACGGTGAGCTGCAGCCCGAGCGCGTGCAGCTGGGCGATCCGGCGCAGTGCACCGGTCCCCACCGTCGCGCCGGGCGGCAGTTCGGCCAGCGTGCTGCCGTCCCGGGTGATCAGCGCGTCGCGCGGATCCTCGCGGGGCGGCACCGCCGCGATGTGCAGCCCACCGTGCGCAGCGGTGGGCAGGTCCTTGTACGAGTGGACCGCGAAGTCGATCTCGCCGGCGGTCAGCGCGTCGCGCAGTGCGGACACGAAGACCCCGACCCCGAGTCGCTGTACCGGCGCGGAGGAGCGGTCCCCGGCGGTGACCACCTCGACGAGCTCGACGGCCCGTCCGGTGGCGGTGGTCAGGGCATCGGCGATCTGCCCGGACTGGGCCATCGCCAGCGCACTGCCCCGGGTACCGAGGCGCAGGGCCCTCATCGGTCACCTCCGGTGGTCGGGGTGGACGGGTCCACCGGCGGAACTGCGTCGGGCACGGTGTCCACCGGCGGGGCGACGTCGGGCACGGTGTCGACCGGCGCGGTCTGCGGGACCTGGAGATCGAAGAGTTCCCGCAGCAGGGCGGCGTACTGGTCACCGCCGGGTTCGGCGGCGAGCTGGCGGACCCGGACGGTGGGCGAGTGGAGCAGCCGCTGCACCACCCGGTGCACGGTGTGCGCCACCTCGGCCCGCTGATCGTCGGTCAGATCGGGCCGGCGCTGCGCCAGCCGGCGCAGTTCGGCGGCGACCACGTCCTCGGCGCGGCTGCGCAACGCGGCCACGGTGGGCGCGACATCGGCGCCGCGCAGCCAGGTGAGGAAGCTCTCCACCTCACCGGCCACGATCCGGGCCACCTCGGCGGCATCGGCGGCGGCCGGGCCGTCGGCCAGCGTCGCGGCGAGCCGGTCGATGTCGATCACCTCGACACCGGGCAGCTCCGCCACGCCGGGCCCGACATCACGCGGTACGGCGAGGTCGAGCAGGACCAGCGGACCCCGGTCGGCTGGTCGTCCGGTCAGCGCCCGGGTAACCACCTCGGAGGTGAGGACCGGTTCCGTCGCCGCCGTGGCGGCCACTACGATGTCTACAGTGGACAGCAGGGTGGGCAGTTCGGCGATCGGTACGGCATTCGCGCCGTACGTCCCGGCCAGTCGCACCGCCCGCTCCGCTCCCCGGTTGGTGACCGTCAGCGGGCCGGCACCGAGGCGGGAGAGGGTGGCCACGGCCAGGGCACCCATCGCACCGGCCCCGACCACCAGCGCGGAGCGCCCGGCCAGGTCACCGTCGGCGTGCCCGGCGGCCAGATCGAGCGCGGCGCTCACCACGCTCTGCCCGGCCCGGTCGATCCCGGTCTCGGTGTGGGCCCGCTTGCCGACCCGCAGCGCCTGCTGCATCAGCTCGTGCAGCAGCCGCCCGGCCGAGTCGGCACCGGTTGCCCAGTGGTACGCGTCACGCAGCTGGCCGAGGATCTGGGCCTCGCCCACCACCATCGAGTCCAGGCCGGCGGCGACCCGGAAGACGTGGTCGACCGCCGCGCCGTCGTAGTGGACGTAGAGATGGTTGGCCAACTCCCCCGGCGGGCAGCCGGCCTGCTCGGCGAGGACCGCGCAGATGTCACCGAGGCCGCCGTGGAATCCGGACACCGCGGCGTACACCTCCACCCGGTTGCAGGTGGAGACGACCACGGCCTCGCCGACGTAGGGCTGGGCGACCAGGCGGTCCAGGGTGCGGGTGAGGTCGGCGGGGGCGACCGCGAGCCGTTCCAGGGTGGCGACCGGAGCGGTGCGGTACGACGCGCCGACGACGAGCAGGTTCACGTGCCGACCGCCTCCTGCGTGCCGGGAGCCGCGAGCCCGCCGGGCAGCGCGGTGAACCCCGACCCGCCGGTGGCGGGTAGCGCGGTCAGCGACGCCTTGCGGTGCTCGTGGAAGGAAAGGATCTGCAGCTCGATGGCGAGGTCGACCTTGCGCACGTCGACCCCCTCGGGAACCGAGAGTACGCACGGCGCGAAGTTGAGGATGCTCGTCACGCCGGCCGCGACGAGCTGGTCGGCGACCCGCTGCGCGGCGGCGACCGGAGTGGCGATCACGCCGATCGCGATGGACTCCTCCGCAGCCGCCCGGGGCAGTTCGTCGATGTGCCGCACGATCAGGCCGTTGATCTCCTCACCCACTCGGGCGGGGTCGGCGTCGAAGAGCGCGGCCACCCGGAATCCCCGGCTGGCGAAGCCGGCGTACCCGGCCAGCGCGTGACCGAGGTTACCGATGCCGACCAGTGCCACGCCGCGCCGCTGGGTGAGCCCGAGCACGAACTCGATCTGGTCGACCAGGAGCGCCACGTCGTAGCCGACGCCCCGGGTGCCGTAGGAGCCGAGGTGGGAGAGATCCTTGCGGAGCTTGGCGGAGTTCACCCCGGCGGCGCCGGCCAGGCCCTCGCTGGAGATCGTTTCGTGACCCGCCTCGGCCAACTGGTGCAGGGCGCGCAGATACTCGGGGAGCCGGGCGACCGTCGCCTCCGGGAGATCCGGGAGCGCCGGGACGGCACCGGCGCGGCCGGGCGCGTCAGGGTGACGGTGCTGACTCATGAGACTCCGTGCGGTGCGATCCTCGGTCCACCCGAAGGGTCGACCGTTTCGGGACTCCCGCTGGCTCCCGCCGTGACCGGCTGTGCTAGCAGGGCTCGTCGGAACTACAGAGTAGGCGCTTGTGAAGACGTGCACAAATCGCGATCTTGACAGGCCGCGACACGGCTTCACCAGGCCCTCCGTTCTCAAGATCGATCGAACGGCCTCGTTCGGGCCGCCCGGCGATTATTGCCCAATTCAGACTTCTCTCGCCAATCACCGCCGCCCGGTGTGGCCGAAAACCCCCTGCTGACGCCGCCCAGACCACCCCTGCAACCCCCAACCCGGGTTGATCATGAAGTTATCGCCGGCCGGTGCCCGTTTTGTCGTCATTAACTTCATGATCAACCCGGGTCCGGCGGGGTGGGCCGGTGCGGGTGGGCCGGTGCGGGTGGGACGGGATGGGCCGGTCCGGTGGGCCGGTGCGGGGTGGGGCGGGGACGGGATGGGGTGGGTACCCGGGGAGGGGGCGGATCAGGGCAGGGTGGCGGCCACGCGGACCGCCTCGGTCAGGGTGTCCGCGACCGGCCGCCCCGAGGCACGCAGCCGGCCCGGATCGGTGAACCCGCCGGTGTAGAGCACACACCGCCCGCCGACCGCCTCGGCCGCGTCAGCGTCATCGATCGAGTCACCGATCAGTACCACCGAACGGCCGTCCAGCCCCAACCCGGCCAGGTGCTGCTCCAGGTGGGCCGCCTTGCGGTCGCCGCCGACCGCCGCCCGCAATCCGTCGACCCGGGTGAAGTGCCCGTCCAGCCCGTACGTCGTGACGGTGGGTACCAGCTCGTCGTGGAACCACATGGAGAGCAGGGACTGGCTGCCGGGCCAGGACCGCATCGCCTCGGTGGCCTCCTCCGCCAACTGGCAGGTGGTGAGCCCGGTGCGGTACGCGTCGTGGAAGACCCGGTCGAGCCGGCCGAACTCCTCGTCGTCGACCGCTCGGCCCAGCACCTCGGCGTAGTAGTCGGCGATCGGGCGACGGAACCGGGTCCGGTGCTCCTCGGCGGTGACCGTCGGGCCACCCACGTGCGCGAAGACCGCATTGGTGGCGGTGACCACCAGGCTCAGATCGTTGAGCAGCGTGCCGTTCCAGTCCCAGACAAGGTGGGGGCGTACCGGAGTCATGGCCGGACCATACCGAGCCCGGGCCCGTCGACGGCAATCCAGCGGACCGGGTTCACGTCACCGACGACATCGGGGGTCGGCGCCGTCAGAGCAGCGGGGTGGTGAGGTCCCGCAGCAGCCGGTCCTCCTCCACCCGCCAGTAGCCGTGCTCCTTGCCGTCCAGCAGCACCACCGGCAGCCGGTCGCCGTACTCGCGCTCCAGCTCGATGTCGTCGGCGATGTCCAGTTCGGTCCACCGGTCGCCGGTGACCGCCGCCACCCGGTCGAGCGCGGCCCGCGCGTCGTCGCAGAGGTGGCAGCCCTGCCGGGTGATCAGGGTCAGTCGGGGCTCAGTCGCCATCGGGCACCTCCGTACCGGTCCGGGCCGCCGGGAGCAGCCGCTTGCGTACCTTGCCGATCACCGAATGGGGCAGCGTGTCGACGAAGTCGATCGCAGTGGGGCACTTGAACCGGGCCAGGTTGCGGGCACAGTGCGCCAGCAGGTCCGCCTCACTCGCCGTACTGTCCGGTGCCGGCACCACGTACGCCCGCACACTCTGCCCGGTACGCGGGTACGGCACCCCGAGCACCGCCGACTCCACCACCCCCGGGTGGGACTGGAGCACCAGTTCCACCTCGTGCGGGTAGACGTTGAACCCGTTCACCAGGATCAGCTCACCGAGCCGGTCGACCAGGAACAGGTCGCCCTCGCCGTCGGCGTAGGCGATGTCCCCGGTGGCCCACCAGCCGTCGGGATCGGGGCCGCCCCGCCCGTCCGGCCAGTACCCGGAGAAGAGGTTCGCCCCGCGTACCACGATCTCACCCGGATCCGTGCCGGGCGACGAGAACGCCAGGTCCGGCCCATCCGTGTCGGCCTCGGCCTCGATCGTCCCGTCCCGCCACAGGTCCACCCCGTCGGTACCGACCAGCCGCAGCTCGACGCCGGGGATCGGGGTGCCGATCGAGCCGGGCTTGAACCGTCCACCGACCAGCGTGGAGGTGAGCACCGGAGCGGTCTCGGTCAGGCCGTACCCGACGCCGACCGGGCGTCCGGCGGCCTCGACGAACCGGGCCGCGGTCGGCACCGGAAGCGGGGCCGCGCCGCACACCGCCACCCGGACCGACGCCAGCGCCCCGGCCAGGTCCGGCTGCGCCGGCCAGGCGAGGAACATCGACGGTACGCCGGCGAGCACGGTGACCCGGTGCCGCGCGATGTCGGCGAGGGACCCGGCCGGGTCGAAGCTGTCGATCAGCAGCCCGGTCGCCCCGTGGTACACCACCGCACCGAGCCCGGAGTTCAGCCCGTACGCGTGGAAGAGCGGAAGGGCGAGCAGCACGGTGTCGTCCGGGCCGACCACCGGCGGTTCGATCCGGTCGATCTGCTCGTGGTTGGCGAGCAGCGCCCGGTGGGTCAGCATGGCCCCCTTGGGCCGTCCCTCGGTGCCGGAGGTGTAGAGCAGTACCGCCAGGTCCTCCCCGGAACGGCCCGGGTGGACGGTCCCCGGTACCCCGGGGTGGGTCGGCAGGGTGGTGTGCACGGCCAGCGGCCCGGGCAGGTCGGCGGTGATCGCGGACGCCCGGTCCGCAACCTCGGCGGTACAGAGGAGCACGGCGGCGCCCGAGTCGGCCAGGACGTGCCGCAGCTCGGGGGCGGTCAGCTCGGGGTTGACCGGTACCGCGACGAGACCGGCGCGCAGCACGGCGAGGAAGGCCACCGCGAAGTCCGGGGTGTTGGGCAGGGCGATCGCCACCCGGGCGGGTAACCCGGGGGAGTCGGGGGGCGGCACGTCACCACCGGGCGTCACCGCGGCGCGGAGCGCGTGGCCGACGCTGTCCACGGCGGCGTCGAACTCCGCCCAGGTGAGGGTCACCCCGCGCCAGTGCAACGCGGGCCGGTCACCCTGCCCGGTTGCCGCGTGGCGTAACCGGTCGGCGAGGGTCGACGATGGGATGCTGCATGCGTCCTGCACGGTCGCTGAGTCTGGCACAGCCGACCACCGGCCGACTACGCCGTGGCTGTCAAAAACCTTCACACCGGCCCTTCGGTCCGGTGAGGAATGTTCGTTGTCGACGACGGACAACGGGTGCGGCACCGGTGCGCCGACCCGGGAAATACTTCCGCTCTGTGTAACGGACTTGCCACACAAGGGTGACGTTGGCCCTATCATCACTCGGGTCGGCTCACCCCATTTGCCGTGAGTCGACACCCCTCAGCCCGAGGAGGCCGCCGTGCCGTCAAGCGCACTGGATCAGCACCTCACGGGTCGCCGCGCAGCGGCGTACCCGGATCGAGTCGTGCCCGACCACACCGGGGCGGCGCCGCGTTCCGCGACGCCCGACCCGGGACCGTGGCGGGGCGCGCCGACCGGCGACCAGGCTGGAGCGTCCCGGTGACCGCCCACGGGTACGCCGAGCAACCGGGCGGGCGGTCCGCCCGGCACACCCTGGACGACGGGCTCGCGCTGCTCCGGACGTCCCTGGACGACATGCTCAGTCTCGCGGTACGCGGTGACGGAGCGCCCCGTGGGCTCCGCGGCCGCCCGCACCACAACGATCCGCCGCCCCGACCTGCGGCACCGGGCGGCAACGTCAGGACACCCGGTGGCGGAAGCAGGTTGGCCATGCCGGCCCGGCCCACGATGCCGACCCAGGGTCGCCCCAACCAGGGCCGACCGACGGACCATCCGGTCGTCGCCGAGCCGGCGGAGACCGAGACGGCGGTCCTGCCGGCGGTCAGTGACCCCGGCGGTCAGCCGGCCTCCGGCGGACCGGCCGGCTCCGACAGCGGCCCCACCACCAACTACCCGAGCCGTCCCGACCCTTCCGATCCGGCGACCGAGGTCTGGGCCCTGGTGGAACGGGCGCAGGCCGGCGAGGCCGAGGCGTTCGGCCTGATCTACGACCGGTACGTGGACACCGTCTTCCGCTTCGTCTACTTCCGGGTCGGCAACCGGCAACTCGCGGAGGACCTCACCTCGGACACCTTCCTCCGCGCCCTCAAGCGGATCGGCAGTTTCACCTGGCAGGGGCGGGATCTCGGGGCCTGGCTGGTCACCATCGCCCGCAACCTGGTCGCCGACCACTTCAAGTCCGGCCGGTACCGGCTGGAGGTGACCACCGGCGACGTCCTCGACGCCGACCGCGAGGACCGTGGGCCGGAGGGCAGCCCGGAAGCGGCCGTGGTCGAGCACATCACCAACGTGGCCCTGCTCGCCGCTGTCAAGCAACTCAACCCGGAGCAGCAGGAGTGCATCGTCCTCCGCTTCCTCCAGGGTTTCTCGGTGGCCGAGACGGCCCGGGCGATGCGGAAGAACGAGGGCGCGATCAAGGCCCTCCAGTACCGCGCGGTCCGGGCACTCGCCCGGCTCCTGCCGGACGGCTTCCAGCCGTGACCTTCCCGGCGCCCTCCGGCCATCGTGACCGGAGCCACTCCCGGTAGTTCTGTCGCCTACTGAGCCGTAACCGGTGTGGGCCACCACGCGTTTGTCCGGATGCGACCGGTGGTTGCCTCGGCATCCCCCCGGGCCCGGCGGACCGGGCGGCCCATCCGGCTACGACTGTCGCGCGCCGGTGCCCGCCGCCCTCCGCCGGCAACGACGGCCCTTGTCAGGGCCGTAACCAGCGAGAGGAGGTGCCGGCGGTGGACAGGTTCGTCTTCTCCCGCCGGCGCGCCGAGCGCTTCGCGCAACTTCTCGACGAAGCCAACGGCGGCCGGCGACACCATGTCCGTTCCAGGGTCGACGACGACCTTGCCGGACTCGTCGCTATCGGACAGCGGATCCGGGACGCGGCACCGAGCGACGGCCCGGACCCTGACTTCCGCACGAGTCTGCGGGCGATGCTCGTCGCCACAGCCGTACGCGAGGGTATCGGCGACGGCACACCGGAGACCGTCCCGGCGCCGCCGGTCCCGACCAGGGCTCCGCGTGCCCTGATCCCCAGTGCACTCACCGGTCAGCGGGCCCGGGCCCGGGGCGCGATCCTGGTCGGCGTCGCCGTCGGCGCGATCGCGGTCTCCGGCATCTCCGCCGCCAGCGAGAACGCCGTCCCCGGCGACGCGCTGTACGGCATGAAGCGCTCCACCGAGCGGGCCCAGCTGGCGCTGGCCAGCTCGGATCTCAGCCGGGGGCAGCTCTTCCTCGACTTCGCCCGGAACCGGCTCGCCGAGGCGGAGGCGCTGCGCGGTGATCCGGCCGGGTTCGTCTCGGTGCTCAACGACATGGACGCCGACACCCGCCAGGGCGTAAGCCTGCTGACCGCAGCAGCGGTGCAGCGGGCCGACAATGCCGCCCTGGACGCGATCAACACGTTCCTCGCCGGCCAGCGGCGGGCGGTGACCCGGTTGCTCGACAGCGGGTCGGGTACCCAGCGGGACCGGGTGGCCGACTCGCTCGCTCTGCTCGATGCGGCGGGCCGGCGGTCGGACGGGCTCCGGACGGCCCTGGCCTGCCGGGCTCCCCGATCGGTCCGCTCCGACTCGCTGGGCCCTCAGCCGCATTCCTGCCCGGAGAGCCGGCCGACCACCAACCAGCCGTCGGTGCCCGCACCCGTGGAGGGGAACCGTCCGGCGGAGCCGACCCGGCAGCCGGCGCCGACCCGGGCCACCGAATCGGCCCAACCGCCGGTCGTCCTCCCCACCGTGGTGCCGACCCAGGTGGCGCCGGACGCCGGTAAGCCGGAGATTGGCCGACCGGCCGGTTGACGCACGCCACGGCTTTCCGGGCGCGCTCCGGGGAGCCGGATCAGCCGGTTACTCTCCCTTGAGGCACGCGTCGCGGTCGTCGAGCGGAGGGAGGTCGGTGCGTGGTGGGCCGCTTCCGAAAGGTGACCGTCAGTACCGACGTACACGGTCACACCGCTGGCTGGGCGCCGACGGAGTTGGCCCCTCCGGCGCCGGCCGAGACCGACCCCACCGCCGCGGCCTTCTTCGACATCGACAACACCATGATGCAGGGCGCCTCCATCTACTGGTTCGCGCGCGGGCTGGCCGCCCGGGACTACTTCACCGCCGGTGATCTGGCCCGGTTCGCATGGCAGCAGCTCCGGTTCCGGTTGCTGGCGTACGAGCACGCCGGTGACATGTCGCATGCCAAGGAGACGGCGCTCGCCTTCGTCGAGGGCTGGCGGGTCGAGGACGTGGAGCGCCTCACCGAGGAGATCTTCGACGAGCTGATGGCTCCCCGGATCTGGGCCGGTACCCGCGCCCTGGCCCAGACCCACCTCGATGCCGGGCAGCGGGTCTGGCTGGTCAGCGCCGCTCCGGTGGAGATCGGCCGGGTGATCGCCGCGCGACTCGGCCTGACCGGCGCGATCGGTACGGTCGCCGAGGTGATCGACGGCGCGTACACCGGCCGGCTGGTCGGTGATCTGATGCACGGCCCGGCGAAGGCGGACGCGGTGACGCAGCTCGCCGAGGTCGAAGGGCTGGACCTGTCCTGCTGTGTCGCCTACAGCGACTCGGCGAACGACCTGCCGATGCTCTCGGCCGTCGGCCGGGCGGTGGCGGTCAACCCGGATTCGGTGCTGCTACGGGAGGCCCGGCTGCGCGGCTGGATGGTGCGCGACTTCCGGACCGGTCGCAAGGCGGCACGGATCGCGGTGCCGTCGACCGCCGCCGCCGGGCTGCTGGCCGGTGCGGTCACCGCCGGGCTGGCGCTGCGTCGGCGCCGGCTCGCCCGATGACGGTCACCACCACCCCCACCCGCTCCGCCCCCGCACCCGGCCGCCGGCCACGCCGCCTCGGCGCCCTGGTCGGGCTGGCCGCCGCGCTGGCCGCCGGTGCCGGTCTACTCGCGTCGTCACCGGTCACCGCCCCGCAGCCGGCCGGTCCCCGCCCACCGGGGGCGGCGGAGCAGGTCTGGCCGCAGGCCCGCCGGTTCGACCTACCGGCCGGGGTCGCCGACGGGCCGGCATACACCCCGGGGTACGTCCTGGACGGTGGCGCCTCGGTCGGTACCGCGGCCAGCCCGGACGGCACCCAACTGCGGCTGCTGTTCCGGGCCGCCGACGGCGCCACCCGGGAGCTGCGCCGGTTGCCGGTCGACCGGAGTCCGCAGTACGGCGGGTTCACCCGGGCCGGTGACGAGCTGGCCTGGTCCGAGTCGACCGGGGACGAAGAGGGTCGGGGGCGTACCGAGTTGTGGACGGTGAACCTGGCCGGCGGTGGTCCGGCCCGACGGTTGACCACCGACACCGGTGATCTGGTGCTGTTCAACTCGCAGTACGACCTGGTGCTGAACGGGGGTCGGCTGTACTGGCTCGCGGTGGCGCCGGATCCCGCTCCGGCGACCGAGGTGCGCTCGGTGGCGCTGACCGGCGGGCCGGTGTCGGTGCGTACCGAGCCGGGTGCCTGGGCGTTGTCGGCCTGGCCGTGGCTGGTCAGCGCGGGTAGCGGGGAGTACGGGCCGGTACGGCTGCGCAATCTGGAGGCCGGGACGGTCACCGAGGTACCGGCCGGCGGGAACGAGCTGGTCACCTGCGGTCCCGTCTGGTGCCGGGTGCTGGTACTGGCCGGGACGGGGCCGGGGCGGCTGGAGCTGATGCGGCCGGACGGCTCGGACCGGCAACGGGTGGCCGGCGGGGAGGCGACCGCAGCCGTCCTCGACGTGGCGGTGCAGGACCGGTTCGAGGTGCTGGTCCTCGCCGACGCGCAACGTACGGCGACCGGCACCCAGCAGCTCCGCCTCTACGACCTGGCGCGTCGGCAGACGGTGACCGTGGCCGACGGGGTGGGCATGGTGGCCAGCCGGGACGGGATGCTCTGGTGGTCGACCGGGACCGACGCGACCGCCGCCTGGCACGTCCTGGATCTGCGCAGCCTCGGCTAGGGGTGTCGCGCGGAGCGGACCGTGCCCCGCAGGACATCCCCGGGGATCACGGGCCGAACGGGTCGGGCCGGCGTTCGAGCAGCTGGTGCAGGGTCTGCTGGATGGTCTCCCGGACCTGGTCGGCGAGGTTGAACACGACGATCGGATCGTCGGCGGAGTCGACCAGGTGGGCGGTGGGGATCGGTGGGCAGAACTGGATCAGCCACTTGCTGGGCAGCGGCACCATGCCGAGCGGCCCGAGCCAGGGGAAGGTCGGCGTCACCGGGAAGTAGGGCAGTTTCAACAGCCGGGCCAGCGGCTTGATGTCGGCGAGCATCGGATAGATCTCCTCGCCACCGACGATGGCGACCGGAACGATCGGGGTGCCGGTGCGCAGCGCCGCCGAGACGAACCCGCCCCGCCCGAAGCGTTGCAGCTTGTAGCGCTCCGAGTAGAGCTTCCCGATGCCCTTGAAGCCCTCCGGGAAGACCCCGACCAGCTCACCCCCGCGCAGCAGCCGCTCGGCGTCCGGGCTGCAGGCCACCGTGCCACCGGACTTGCGGGCCAGTTCGGAGACGAACGGCATCCGGAAGACCAGGTCAGCGCCGAGCAGCCGGAGGTAGCGCCGGGCCGGGTGCCGGTCGTGCAGGGCTGCGGAGAGGATCAGCGCGTCCAGCGCCACCGTGCCGGAGTGGTTGCCGACGACCAGGCCGGGGCCGTCGTCGGGTACGTGCTCCAGCCCGAACACCTCGGTGCGGAACCAGTCCCGGTAGAGCAGCCGCAGCAGCGGGTGGAAGAACTGGTCGGTCAACTCCTGGTCGAAACCGAACTCGTCGACCTCGTACTCGCCGGAGAGCCGGCGCCGCAGGAACGCCAGGCCGGTGGCGACCCGACGGTCCCAGATGTCCGGCGGGTCGGCCGGTACGGGCGCCGGCCGGTGCCCGTTGCGCTGGGCTGCTCCGGCCGGGGTCGGCTCGCCCACCGGGGCCGGCTGGCCCGGATCCTCCGACGCCGGATCGGCCGCCGGGGTGGCCGGGGTCGGCCCGCCCGCCGGGGCGTCCAGGGGTACCAGCAACCGGGGCACCCGTCCCGGCCGGCCGTTGCCGTTGCTGTTGCCCGGCACCGCGCTCACGACCGCTCCCGCACGCTGGCCCGGACCTGCCGGATGCCGTCGAGGACGGCCTGCTCGGCAGCGGCGAGCTGGTCCCGGGTGACCACGATCCCGCCCCGGTGGGCGCGGATGAAGTCGTCGAAGGCGGCGGCGGTGGTACGCGGCGTGTAGCCGTACTCCTCGATCAGGCGGGTGGTGTCCACCACCCGACCGTGCACGAAGAGGTCGACCTGGTCCAACCCGTACCGCCCGAAGCCGAGGGTGCGGGCGACGCTGGCGGCACCGGAGAGTCCTGGTTCGAGCACCGGTACGCCGATCCGGCCCGCCCGGCGGATCGCCTGGGAGAGGTTGAGCACACCGGGACCGGCGACGTTGTAGGTGCCCGGGTGCTCCTCCACGACCGACCGGTGCAGGACCTCAAGGGCGTCGTCGAAGTGCACGAACTGCAACCGGGGATCGCGGCCGAGCACGGTGGGCACCACCGGCTGGGAGAAGTACCGGGTGAGGGTGGTGTCGGCGGTGGAGCCGATGAACGGGGCGAACCGGAGCACGGTCGCGGTCACGTCGGGGCGACGTCGGCGGAAGCCCCGGACGTACCCCTCGATGTCCAGGATGTCGCGGCCGAAACCGCCGCGCGGGACCTCCCTGGGCTCGGTCTCCTCGGTGAAGACGGCCGGGTCCCGGAACGACACGCCGTACGCGGCGGTGGAGGAACGGACGACCAGCTTGCGTAGCCGCGATGCCCGTTGGGCGGCGGCGAGCAACTGCATGGTGCCGATGACGTTCTGGTCCTTCATCGCCATCCGGCCCCCGTGCTGCCGGTCCGGTGCGGTGACCAGGGCGAGGTGGACGACCACGTCGGCGCCCAGGTCGTCGATGAGCGGGCCGACGGAGGCCATGTCGACACGGACCCGCTCGACCCGGTCGAGCAGGATGGCGAACTCCGGTGCCGGGTCCGCCGGGTCGAGGCCGATCACCCGGCCGATCCTGGGATCGGCCGCCAACCGGGCCGCGACGTGTGCGCCCAGATATCTGCTGACGCCGGTCACCACGACGACCCCCGGAGCACCCGAGGTGCCACCGGGGGTCATCGCGCACAACCCGACATCGGGCCCTGGACGGGCCCGCGTCGCCGCGTCCGCATCACCTGGGCCTCCGAGGGTCGACAGATGGCAAGTGCAGTCCGGTGCCGGGCAGCCGCCCGGCACCGGTCACTTGCCGAGACGGCGACGCTGGACGCGGGTCTTGCGCAGCAGCTTGCGGTGCTTCTTCTTAGCCATGCGCTTGCGGCGCTTCTTGACCACCGAGCCCATACGACAGCCTTTCGATGCAACGTGCGGGTCGGGCCGGCGCACACTCTGGGTGCCGCCGGCAACCGATCTGGACAACGGACCGGACCTGCCTGGTGGGTGTCGGACGCACCGGCGTGCGGTCACGGTCGCGGTCCAGGGTAGCCGCCCGGTATCAGCAGGACCAACGCGCCCCCGTCGATGCCCGATCCGCCCCGGTCCGGGACGTCGGTCCGGGCACCTCCTAGGCGGACTCCTGGAACGCCCCACGGAGGTACTCGTGCACCGCGTGCTCGGGCACCCGGAACGACCGGCCGACCCGCACCGCGGTCAGCTCACCGGAGTGCACCAGCCGGTAGACCGTCATCTTGGACACCCGCATCACCGTCGCCACCTCAGCAACGGTGAGGAACCTGACCTCCGACAGCCGACCGTCGGACTGTGACCCGGCCATGGCTCACCGACCCCATCCCATCCCCGGCGCGGGCCGCCGGACGGGATGACCCACGTCGACGGCGGGCAACGCGCGTGTTACCAGTACGGTAACGGGACGGCTGTGACCGGCGCGATCCCTTCCTGCAATTGATAACGAATCAGCAGCAAAATCGGCGTGTCGGCCTTTCCCCGGGAGTGCCGCCCGACGCGGAGGGCGTCCGGTGGCTCCGGCGGCGCCACCGGAGCCACCGGACGGGTGCCCCGGGCCACTTCCGGACGCGGACCGGGGCTCCGCGCTGGGAGCGGATCCACTATCTCAGGTCGGTCCGCAGTGTTGATCTCAGGCCACGGCAGCACGGACGGCGGCCGCGCACTCCTCGTGCAACACCGCCCACTGCTCGCCGAACGCTCGGCGGGCGGCCTCGTCGAGGGTCCGCCGTTCGTGCAGCACCTCCCGGACGAACCTGACCAGCCGCTGCTCGCCGTACCGCAGCGCCAGGTGGCGTACCGCCAGGTAACCGATGCCGTAGCCGGCGGCGACCCGGTCGGCCCCGGCCCCGGCGGCCGGCGCGACGCCGTCGAGTCGGCCGTTCCAGTCGCCGGTGACGAGCCGCCGCACCTCCGGTAGTTCCTGGTACCGGGCCACCGGCCGGCCACCGGCACCGGCCAGCTCGGCCAGCCCCTCCACCAGCCACCAGGTCTCGTCGGCCGAGGAGTCCCGGGACGGCAGCGAGGCGACGTGGGTCAGTTCGTGGCGCAGTAGGTCGTCGGCGAAGCTGTCCCGCAACCCGACCGAGTTGAGCACGACCTCGTGACGACCTCCGGTGGAGACCGCGTAGCCGGCGGTCCACTCGGCGCGGCCACCACCGAACCAGCGCCGCCACTCCCCCGCCCCGGCGTAGTAGACGACGTACCGGGCGGGCGGGGCCCCGACCGCGTACCGGTCGGCGGTCCGGGCGGCCTCCTCCGCTGCCCGGAGCAGCACGGGTAGCCGCCCGCGCAGTGCGGGGGTGGTCGCCACCAGGGTCCGGTCGCCGACCGTCACGGCCAGCTCGCTGACCTCCCACGGCCGGTTGCCGGTGGTTCCGCCGACCGGGTCGACGGCCAGCAGGCGGGGTACCCCGTCCACCGCCCGCCACCGGGTCTCCACCTGCACCCGGGCGGGCGGGCAGTCGGGGTCGACGAAGCAGTGTCGGTGCACCACCCGCAACTGCCACTGCCCCGGCTGGCCGTCGACGGGTTCCGGGACGCCCACCGGCTCCGCCTGCCACACGCTGATCCGCATCGCGCGCAGCGCGGCGTACCGGCGGCGCAGGTCGGGCAGCGCGGCCGGCGCGGCGACCGCCAGCCAGCCCGCCTCGTCGCCGCGCAGCAACGCGCCGGCCTGCCGGTCCAACTCCTCGCCGATCCGTTGGCCCAGCCAGCGGGCGGCGACGGCGGGTGGGTCACCGGGGCGCGGGCTGGCCGCCGGTTCCGGGGAGCCGGCGTCGGGACCGGCCAGCAGGGCGGTCGGCAGTACGGCACCGAGCAGCGCGGCGACCGCCGCCAGCGCGACGACCAGCGGCCACCACCGGCGTGGCCGCGATACCTGGTCAGCCCCGGTCACCGCCGGAGCCTACGACGCCGTGGGTCACCACGCGAACGGGCCGGCCGCCGCCCACGGCCGGCCGGGTCGTGGCGTTCACCGGTACCGGCCCGGGTCACCGACCCTTCAGGTACTCACGCAGGTGCCGGGCGGTGAGCGTGTCGGCCTCGGCCACCAGGTCCGCCGGCGTACCGGTGAAGGCGATCCGGCCGCCGTCGTGCCCGGCCCCCGGTCCGAGGTCGATCAGCCAGTCGGCGTGCGCCATCACCGCCTGGTGGTGCTCGATCACGATGACCGTGTTGCCGTCGTCGACCAGCCGGTCCAGCAGGGCCAGGAGTTGGTCGACGTCGGCCAGGTGCAGCCCGGTGGTCGGCTCGTCCAGCACATACGTGGCGGCCTTCTCGGCCATGTGGATGGCGAGCTTGAGGCGTTGCCGTTCACCTCCGGAGAGGGTGGTGAGCGGCTGGCCGAGACCGAGGTAGCCCAGCCCGACATCGGCCAGCCGGTTCAGGATCGCCCGGGTCGGGCCGCCGGGGAAGAAGTCCCGGGCCTCGGTGACGGACATGACCAGGACGTCGCTGATGGTACGGCCACGCAGCGTGTAGGTGAGCACCTCGGGGGTGAACCGCCGCCCTTCGCACTGCTCGCAGACGGTGGCCACGCCAGCCATCATGGCCAGGTCGGTGTAGACCAGCCCGATGCCCCGGCAGTTCGGGCAGGCCCCCTCGGAGTTCGCGCTGAACAGCGCGGCCTTCACCCCGTTGGCCTTGGCGAACGCGGTCCGGATCGGGTCGAGCAGGCCGGTGTAGGTGGCCGGGTTGCTGCGCCGGGAGCCCCGGATCGCCGACTGGTCGACGACGACCACGCCCTCCCGCCGGGGCAGCGCGCCGTGGATCAGGGAGCTCTTGCCCGAGCCGGCCACCCCGGTGACCACGGTCAGGACGCCGAGCGGGATGTCGACGGTGACGTTCTTCAGGTTGTGCAGGTTCGCCCCGGCGATGGTCAGCTCCCCCTGTGCCTTGCGGACCTCCGGCTTGAGCGTGGCCCGGTGGTCGAGGTGCCGGCCGGTCAGCGTGCCCGAGCGGCGCAGCCCGGCCACGTCGCCGGAGTAGCAGATCCGGCCGCCGTCCGGACCGGCACCCGGCCCGAGGTCGACCACGTGGTCGGCGATCATGATCGTCTCCGGCTTGTGCTCCACCACCAGTACGCTGTTGCCCTTGTCCCGCAGCCGGAGCAGCAGTTCGTTCATCCGTTGGATGTCGTGCGGGTGCAGCCCGACGGTGGGCTCGTCGAAGACGTAGGTGATGTCGGTCAGGCTGGAGCCGAGGTGCCGGACCATCTTGACCCGCTGCGCCTCTCCCCCGGAGAGGGTTGCCGACTCCCGGTCCAGGCTGAGATAGCCCAGACCGATCTCGACCAGCGAGTCCAGGGTGTCCCGGAGGGTGGCCAGCAGCGGCGCCACCGAGGGGTCCTCGATCCGCCGGACGAACTCGGCGAGATCGGTGATCTGCATGGCCGCGCACTCGGCGATGTTGCGACCGGCGATCCGGGCGGCCAGTGCGGCCGGTTTGAGCCGGGCGCCGGCGCAGTCCGGGCAGCGGGTGAAGCACACCGCACGGTCGACGAAGGCGCGGATGTGCGGCTGCATCGACTCCCGGTCCTTGGCCAGGTAGAGCCGTCGTACCTTGACCAGCAGGCCCTCGTAGGTGACGTTCGTGCCGCCGATCTTCATCTTGGTGGGCGGCCGGTGCAGCAGGTCGGCCCACTGTTCGGGGGTGTAGTCGCGCAGTTTGACGTCGGGGTCGACCAGGCCGGAGTGGGCCAGGCTCGACCAGTACCAGCTCCCGGGGTGGAAGTTCGGCGCGGTGATCGCGCCCTCGTTGAGCGAGCGGTCCCGGTCGACGAGTTCGTCGATGTCGACGTCGGAGACCCGACCCAGGCCCTCACAGGTCGGGCACATGCCCTCCGGGCTGTTGAAACTGAACGCGGTCGAGGTGCCGGCGTACGGGGTGCCGAGCCGGCTGAAGATGATCCGCAGCATGGTGTGGGCGTCGGTGGCGGTGCCGACCGTGGACCGGGAGTTGGCGCCCATCCGCTCCTGGTCGACCACGATCGCCGCGCTGAGGTTGCGCAGGGCGTCCACGTCGGGTCGGCCGAGGCTGGGCATGAAGGACTGGATGAAGGCCGTGTAGGTCTCGTTGATCAGCCGCTGGGATTCGGCGGCGACGGTGCCGAAGACCAGGGACGACTTGCCGGAACCGGAGACCCCGGTGAAGACGGTGAGCCGGCGCTTGGGGATGTCCAGCGAGACGTCGGCGAGGTTGTTCTCCCGGGCGCCCCGGATCTCGATCACGTCGTGGCTGTCCGCCGCCATCGGGCGGCTGGCGGGGGCGAGTTCCATGGCTGATATCCTTACGCAGTAAAGAGTTAGCTGCGCCACGTTACTTTACGCTGTAAGGAGTTGCAAGTTGGTGGTCTTCGCGGGCCAGGGCGATCCTCGGCGTTCGATGACCCTGCTCTGGCGTACCCCCGACTCGGTCGCCACCGCGCGGACCGCGCCCGGACCACGGCCCGGGCTGAGCGTGGACGTCATCCTGGACGCGGCCATCGCCATCGCCGACGAGCACGGCATGGCCGGGCTCTCCATGCGCGCGGTGGGTGAGCGGCTCGGCCGGACCGCGATGGCGCTCTACACCTACGTGCCGAACAAGGCCGAACTGCTGGACCTGATGTACGACCGCATCCACGCCGAACTGGCCACCGACCACCCCACCGACGGCGGCTGGCGGGCCGGCCTGACCGCCTGGGCCGAGGACCTGTGGGGCTTCTACCTGCGCCACCCGTGGGTGCTCCAGGTTTCGCAGGCCCGCCCGGTGCTCGGCCCGCACGAGTACGCAATGCTGGAGACGGTGGCCGGGATCATGCACGGCACCGGACTGCCGGCCAACGCCCGGCGGCGGATCATCAGCGCGCTGTTCCAGTTCATCCGGGGTACCGCGCAGACGGTGGCCGAGGCCCGCCAGGCCGCGTCCGCCACCGGCCTGAGCGACGAGGAGTGGTGGTACGCCCGCTCGGCCCTGCTCACCGAGGTCGCGCCGGACTTCGCCGAACGGTTCCCCATGGTCAGCAGCATGGAGACCGAGGGCGCCTTCCAGCTCGACGACGAGACCAGGCCCTACCTGGAGCAGGAGGCCTGGGAGACGTTCCGCAGCGGCCTCACCGTGCTGCTGGACGGGATCGAGGCGGCCCGGCGGGCCACCCCGACCGACCAGCGGTGACCGCCGCTACTTCTTGGAGACCAGCGCCCGGCCGAAGAAGGCCAGGTTGGCGGGGCGCTCGGCGAGCCGGCGCATGAGATAGCCGTACCACTGGGTGCCGTACGGGACGTAGGTCCGGACGGTGTACCCCTCGCCGACCAGCCGGGTCTGTTCCTCCGGGCGGATGCCGTAGAGCATCTGGAACTCGAACTGGTCCGGTCCCCGGTCGAACCAGCGGGCCCGGTCCTCGCCGATCGCGATCAGCCGTGGGTCGTGGGTGGCCAGCATCGGGTACCCGTCGCCGGACATCAGGATGTTCATGCAGCGGACGTACGACTTGTCCACCTCACGCGCCGACTGGTACGCCACCGACTCGGGCTCCCGGTAGGCGCCCTTGCAGAGCCGTACCCGGGATCCGGCGCCGGCCAGGTCACGGCAGTCGGACTCGGTACGCCGCAGGTACGCCTGGAGCACCGCGCCGGTACCCGGGTGGTCCTCGCGGAGCTTCGCCAGGACGTCCAGCGTCGAGTCGGTGGTGGTGTGGTCCTCCATGTCCAGGGTGACCGTGGTGCCTGCCTCGGCTGCGGCGGCGCAGATCGCCTGCGCGTTCTCGTAGGCCAGCTGCTCGTCGAACATCTGCCCGAGGGCGGAGAGCTTCAGGCTGACCTCGGCGGCCGGGGTGAGCCCGGCGGCGGAGAGCGCGGCGAGCAGGGTGAGGTACGCGTCCCGCGTCGCGTCGGCCTGCTCGGGGTTGACGGTGTCCTCGCCCAGGTGGTCGAGGGTGACGGTGAGGCCCTCGGCGACGAGCTCGCGGGTTGCGCGCAGCGCGTCGTCGGTGCCGGTGCCGGCGACGAACCGGCGGACGACGTCCCGGGTGTAGGGGGCCGTCTCGACGAGCCGCTCGACCCGGGATGACCGGGAGGCGGCGAGAATGACCGAACGGAGCATGAGCCGAGCGTAACGTCCCACAACCCCGGCCCGCCGTGCGGCAGCGGCACGCAGTACGGGTCTCCCGCACCCGGGCAGATGTTAACAAGGGGCCCTTCCTATACCGAAAACGATAGGAAGGGGCCCTTCCTTACAGGCTTTCCGGGGGAGGGACAGACTGGCATCCGTCAGCTACAACGTTCACGTGGAACAACACCCCCGGCGCCGACTGCGGTCGGCCACCGTGCAACTCGGTGCCCTGACCGCACTCGCGCTCGCCCTCTCCGGTTGCAACATGACATCCGACGACGACGATGACGACGACTGCGCGATGGGTCCGCTCGGTGGCGGCGACACCGTCGTCGTCGCCATGCAGGTACCGACGGTCGACACGCGCACGACGACCGGGACGTCCGGCGCCGACGCGGCCGCCGTCGTCCCCGAGCGGGGTGGCTTCGGCACCCACCTCGCCTCCTGTGGCGGCTGACCGGTGCGCCGGGTCACCGTCACCCCCCGCCCCGACTGGCACAGCACCGTCGGAGAGCAGGGGCTGATCTACGTCGACACCGAGCTGCCCGACGGCGAGGTGATGTCGTACTGGGACGAGACCGCCGCGTACGCCTTCGAGCTGGACGAGGTGTACCGGCTGGAGGAGGCGACCGAGGAGCTGCACCGGATGGCGGTGGCCGCCGCCGAGCACGTGGTGGCCCGCAACCGGTACGCGGACTTCGGCATCCCGGATTGGGCGACTGAGGCGGTGGCCCGGTCCCTGCGTGAACAGCCTCCCACCCTGTACGGCCGCTTCGACCTCGCCTACGACGGCAGCTGGCCGCCGAAGCTGCTGGAGTACAACGCGGACACCCCGACCTCGCTGGTCGAGGCGGGCATCATCCAGTGGTTCTGGCTGGAGGACACCCACCCGGACCGCGACCAGTGGAACAGCCTGCACGAGCGGCTGGTGGAGACCTGGCGCAAGATCGGCAAGGGGCTGCACGACCCGCTGGTGCACGTCGCCTGGTCGAACGAGGAGGAGTCCGGCGAGGACCAGATGACCGCCGGGTACCTCGCCGAGACCGCCCGGCAGGCAGGGCTACAGGCCAAGCTGATCCCGATGCTGAGCATCGGCTGGGACGGCCGGCGGTTCCGGGACGCGGCGGACCAGCCGATCACCACCTGCTTCAAGCTCTACCCCTGGGAGTGGATGCTGGCCGAGCCGTACGGCCGGCTGGCGGTGGAGCCGGGTACGCCGACCACGTGGATCGAACCGGCCTGGAAGCTGCTGCTCTCCAACAAGGCCCTGCTCGCCGTGCTCTGGGAGCTGTACCCCGACCACCCCTATCTGCTCCCCGCCTACCTGGACTCCCCCCGGGGCATGACCGAGTACGTCGTCAAGCCGCTGCTCGGCCGGGAGGGCGCCTCGGTGCGGATCGTCACCGGCGCCGAGGAGATCAGCAATCCGGGCATCTACGGCGAGGAGGGCTGGTGCTACCAGCAGTTCCATCCGCTGCCGGAGTTCGCCGGCAACCGGGTGGTGCTGGGCAGTTGGGTGGTCGGCGGGGAGTCGGCCGGGGCCGGGATCCGGGAGAGTCCGGGCCTCATCACCGACGGGTACGCCCGATTCCTCCCCCATTACATCGACGCACCGCGACAGGCGTGAGTCGTCTACCGTTGGAGTGTGAACTTCGACGCGTACGCCCGGACGGGCGTTGACCTCGTCAACGCCCGCCTGGACGACCTCGACGACCTGCGGTCCCTCTTCCCCGACGAGCACGCCTGGATGCGGGACGAGGTGGCCGAGCGGGATCTGGCCATCTTCCGCCGGGCGCAGAAGCGTCTGCGGGACATCTTCGAGTACGGCACCTCGGGCCGGGACGCGGACGCGGTCGCGGAGCTGAACGCACTGCTGGAGGCGTACCCGGTCCAGCCCCGGATCTCCGGGCACGACTCCAGCGACTGGCACATGCACGTGACCAGCCGGGGTGCCTCGGTGAGCGCGGAGTACCTGGCCGGAGCGGTCTGGGGCCTGTCGGTCTGGCTCTGCGAGTACGGCAGCGCCCGGTTCGGGGTCTGCGCCGACGAGCGGTGCGGCAACGTCTACCTGGACACCTCGTCGAACTGCTGCCGGCGGTTCTGCTCGGAGCGGTGCGCCACCCGGTCGCACGTGGCCGCGCACCGGGCCCGTAAGCGGGCGGCGGTCATCGAGCAGGCCCAGCCGCCGTCCCTCGCCCCGGTGAGCTGACCGGTACTGCCCCGGCGGCGGGACCGGCACGCTCCCCACGACGGAAGCAGGGCCCCGCGACGGGGCCCTGCTCTGTCACGGATTGACGGGCGGGGTCAGGCGTCGACCGGGGTCGGGGTGGCCAGGTGCTCGCGGGCGAAGTCGAGCGCGGCGCGCAGATCCGCCTCACGCTCGGCGCGGCTCTTCGCCCGGCGGGTGGCCACCTCGACCGCGACCGCCCCGGTGAAGCCCCGACCGGCGAGCGAGGAGAGCAGCTCGGCGCAGGGCTGGTTGCCCCGGCCCGGCACGAGGTGCTCGTCGCGCCCCTCACCGGTGCCGTCCCCGAGGTGCACGTGGGCCAGGCCGGCGCCCATCCGGTCGGCCATCTCCATCGAGTCGGTGTGCGAGGCGGCGCAGTGCGACAGATCGAGGGTGTACGCGTCGTACCCGGTGTCGGTCGGGTCCCAGCCGGGGACGTAGGGGACGAACTCCCGGCCGGCCATCCGGACCGGGTACATGTTCTCCACCGCGAACCGCAGGCCGCCGAACCGGTCGGCGACCCGGCCGATGCCGTCGGCGAAGGACCGGGCGTAGTCGCGCTGCCAGGTGAAGGGTGGGTGCACCACGACCGTCGGCGCCTCCAGCGTCTCAGCCAGTTCGGCGGCCTTCCGCAGCCGCTCCCACGGGTCCGGGCTCCACACCCGCTGGGTGACCAGCAGGCAGGGGGCGTGCACCGAGAGCACCGGTACGCCGTAGTGCGCGGCGAGACCGCGCAGCGCGCCGGCGTCCTGGCTCACCGCGTCGGTCCAGACCATCACCTCGATGCCGTCGTAGCCCAGCGCGGCGGCCAGCTGGAAGGCCGCCGCCGTCGGCTCCGGGAAGACCGAGGAGCTGGAGAGGAGTACGGGGGCAGGGGAAGTCACGTATATCAGGGTAGCCCGGCCCGGCGAGTACCACCCCCGCAAAAGGCGACAAAAGACTCATATTCCCCCACCATGGGTCAGGCGGATTCGAGCTGGTCCAGCCGGCGCAGGATGACCCCCTCCCGCAACGCCCACGGGCAGATGTCCAGCGATTCCACGCCGAGCCGGCGCATCACCGCCTCGGCCACCACCGCCCCGGCCAGCAACTGGTGCGCCCGCCCGGCACCGACCCCCTCCAGTTCGGAGAGCTGGCTCGGCGGGATGTGCCGGATGAAGCCGGTGACCTGCCGCAGGCCGGTCCTCGACAGGCTGCGCCCGACCCAGAGCCCGGCTCCCGAGGGCGCGGCACCCGCCAACCGGGCCAGGGTGCGGAACGTCTTCGAGGTGGCGACCGGTCGCTCCCAGCCGACCTCGGTGATCCGCTCCACCACCGGATCGAGCCGGCTCTCGACGTACTCCTGGAGCTCCTGCACAGCCTGGGCCGACGGCGGCGCGTCGGTCTCCGGCGTCACCCGCAGCCGGTCCCGGGTCAGCCGCCCGGCGCCCAGCGGCAACGACTCCGCCACCGCCGGCTCCTCGTCGACACCAGCCGCGATCTCCAGCGAGCCACCGCCGATGTCCAGCACCAGCAGCCGACCCGCCGACCAGCCGAACCACCGGCGGACCGCCAGGAACGTCAGCCGCGCCTCGTCGGCACCGGTGAGCACCTCCAGGCGTACCCCGGTCTCGTCCCGAACCCGGGCGAGCACCTCGGGCGCGTTGGTGGCGTCGCGCACCGCGGAGGTCGCGAACGCGATCAGGTCGTCGGCGGACAACTCGACCGCCGACGCGCGGGCTGCGGTCACCGCCTCCACCAGCGCATCCGCACCGGCCCGGGTCAGCGCCCCGTCCGGGCCGATCTGCTCCGCCAGCCGGAGCACCGCCTTGACCGACCGGGCCGGCCAGGGGTGGGCACCGTGGTGGGCATCGACCACCAGCAGATGCACGGTGTTGGATCCGACGTCGAGCACGCCCAGTCGCATGTGGGCCACCCTAAGGCCCAATCGTGCGGCCAGCCGGCCGGAACCTGGTCGGCGGCGTACGCTGGCCGGGTGGCAGGCCGCACTGAGCTCCGGATACTCGTCGACGACCCGCAGGATCCCCGCAGTCGCGAGGTGGAACTCGACTTCCCCCGCGAGTGGATAGAGTTCGTCGACCCAGCCGACCGCCGGCACCTGATCCGGGCCGACCTGACCTGGCTGCTCTCCCGCTGGACCTGCGTGTTCGGCAAGTCCTGCCATGGCATCGTCGCCGGCCGGGCAGCGGACGGCTGCTGCTCGCACGGGGCGTTCTTCACCGACGCCGACGACGAGAAGCGGGTCCGCGTCGCCGCGAAACGGCTCACCCCGGCCACCTGGCAGCACTACCGGCGGGGCTTCAAGAACTACACCGAGATGGACACCATCGACGGCGAGAACCCGGCCCGCCGCACCGCCACCCGGGGTGAGGACGAGCCCTGCGTCTTTCTCAACGACATGGACTTTCCCGGTGGCGGCGGCTGCGCCCTGCACGCCCAGGCGCTGCGCGACGGGGCGCACCCTCTGGAGTACAAACCCGACGTGTGCTGGCAACTGCCGATCCGCCGGGACCAGGAGTGGAGCAAGCGTCCGGACGGCACCAAGGTGCTGGTCTCCAGCCTGAGCGAATTCGACCGGCGGGGCTGGGGCGCCGGTGGGCACGACCTGGACTGGTGGTGCACCTCGTCACCGGAGGCGCACGTCGGCACCGAGCCGATGTACCTGTCGTACGCCCCGGAGCTGACCGCGCTGATCGGCGAGGCCGCGTACGTGAAACTCGCCGAACTCTGCGCCGCCCGGGTCCGCACCGGCATGGTCGCCCCCCACCCCGCCAGCGGGTAAGGAAGGGCCCCCCATTAACGCTTTCGGTAGAGGAAGGGCCCCTTATTAACACCTGAGCCGCAGAGCTGCGGCCTGCCGGGCCAGGTCGGCCACCCAGGCCCGGTGACCCTCCCGCCGGCAGGCTGAGCCGAGCTGCCAGACGGCTGGCAGCGGCGGCCGGACGCGGGCGTCGAACATCCCGACGAGCTGTTCCCGTGCCTCCGGACCGGCAGCCCTGCCCGCTGACCGGCAGCCCTGCCCGCTGACCGGAGCGACGCGAACCAGACCTGGTCAACAGGGGAGGTGCCCCTGCAAACACTGGCACACAACCTCACGGCTCGAACTTGTAGCCCAACCCCCGCACGGTCACGATGAAGCGCGGCGCCGACGGCTCCGGCTCGACCTTCGACCGCAGCCGCTTGACGTGTACGTCGAGGGTCTTCGTGTCGCCGACGTAGTCGGCACCCCAGACCCGGTCGATGAGCTGCCCACGGGTCAGCACCCGTCCGGCATTACGCAGCAGCAGTTCCAGCAGCTCGAACTCCTTCAGCGGCAGCTGCACCGGGGCCCCGTCGACAGTCACCACGTGCCGCTCGATGTCCATCCGTACCGGGCCGGCCGCCAGCGTCGGCGCACCGGACTCGGCGGACTCGGCGCTCTGCCGGCGGAGCACCGCCCGGATCCGGGCCACCAGCTCCCGGGGCGAGTACGGCTTGGTGACGTAGTCGTCCGCACCGATCTCCAGGCCGACCACCTTGTCGATTTCGCTGTCCCGGGCGGTGACCATGATGATCGGCACGTGCGAGCGCTGCCGCAGTTGACGGCAGACCTCCGTGCCGGACATTTCCGGCAGCATCAGGTCGAGCAGGACGATGTCCGCGCCGGTCCGGTCGAACTCGGTGAGGGCGGTGGGGCCGGTCGCGGCCACCGAGACCTCGAACCCCTCTTTGCGGAGCATGTAGGAGAGGGCATCGGAGAACGACTCCTCATCCTCGACGACCAGAACGCGGCTCAACGGGGCTTTCCTTTCCTCACCGGCGGAATGGACCCGCCGGAGAACTTCTCTGTTTCGCCGGTCACACCGACCGCCGTACCGTGCCGCCGGTCACACCGACCGCCGTGCCGTGCCGTGCCGCCGGTCACACCGACCGCCGTACCGTGCCGCCGGTCACGCCAGCTCCGGTCCGGCCCGTCACGCCGACCGCAACTCGGCCGTACCGGTCTCGATCCCACCCGATCGGTCCGACGGCAGCAGGTCGTCCGGGGGGCGGGCGGGCAACCGCAGGGTGAACGTCGACCCACCGCCAAGGGTGCTCGACACCTCGACCCGACCGCCATGGTTACTGGCGATGTGTTTGACGATGGCCAGGCCGAGGCCGGTACCGCCGGTGGCCCGGGAACGCGCCTGGTCGGCCCGGTAGAAACGCTCGAAAATGCGGTCCACGTCATTGGGGGCGATACCGATACCCTGGTCGGTCACCGCGATCTCGATGTCGTCGCCGTCCGCCCGGGTGGCCACCGTCACGGTGGTGTCCTCCCCCGAGTACGCGATCGCGTTGTCCACCAGGTTCGCCACCGCCGTCGCGATCTGGCTGTCGTTGCCGTGCACGGTCAGGTCCCGTTCACCGGCGACCACCACCTGTACCCGTCGGGCGGCAGCCGCGGTACGGGTCCGGTCGATCACCTCCGCGACCACCCAGTCCACCGCGACCGGCTCGGGTGGCGGCTGCGGCTCGGCCCCCTGCAACCGGGTCAGCTCCAGCAGCTCCTGCACCAGCCGGCCGAGCCGGGTCGACTCCTTCTGGATGCGTTCGGCGAACCGCCGGGCGGCCACCAGATCCTCGGCCGGCTCCGCCCCGGCCGACCCGGCCGAGCCGGTGGCGTCCAGCAACGCCTCGGCGAGCAGTTGCAACGCCCCGATGGGGGTCTTCAGCTCGTGGCTGACGTTGGCCACGAAGTCCCGCCGTACCCGGGCCAGCCGGTGTGACTCGGTCACGTCGGCTGCCTCCACCGCGACGAACCCGCTGCCGAGGCCCATAGCGCGCAGGTGCACGCCGAGCGGATCCGGGCCGGCGTTGTCGCGGCCCCGGGGCAGGTCCAGCTCGATCTCGCGCCGGACGCCCGTGCGGCGCACCTGCCCGGCCAGGGTACGGATCAGGGGATGCGCGGCCACCGAACCGGGGGTCGGCCCGGTGCGCAGCAGTCCCATCGCCCGGGCCGCCGGGTTGACCAGCACCGGCACGTCGTCCTCGTCGAGGACCACCACTCCGGCGCGCAGCGAGTCGATCGCCCGGCGACCGACCCCGGCGAGAGCGGCCTGCTCGTCCTCGGCCATCGCGGCCCTACCCCTCATCCAGGCTCGTACGCTCGCGGACCGGTCGGCGCCACGTGGATTCCAACGTGACAGCAGCAGTCCCGCGAGCAGGCCAACCACCAGCCCTGCCGCGACTGCGGCCACCACTGTCCAACCCACCGGGCGATCGTAGGGTCATTGTTCACCCGGCTAGTGCACAGAACGGGAGGAATCAGACCGACGTCGAAGAAAGTTCACCGTCCGGTCCGGTCTCGTTCACCGGGGTTCACCTGCGGTCCGCCGTACCGACCTACGGTAAGCGGCGCACCTGCCCTACCCGTACCTCGTCGCCGGCACTCCGACCATGGACCGGCGGCCACCGAACACAGGACGTGATGATGCGCGAGGAGTTCCGGGCCGACCTCCATCTGGTCAGTCAACTACTGGTCGACATGGCCGAGGCCGTCCGCGCGGCGATGCGCAACGCGACCCGGGCACTGCTGACCGCCGATCGGGAGGCCGCCGAGGCGGTGATCGCCCGGGACGCCGAGATCGACAGCCTCTACCGCCAGGTCGAGGAGCGGGTCTGCGACCTGCTCGCCAGGCAGGCACCGGTCGCCTCCGACCTGCGCGCGATGATCACCGCGCTGCACGTCGCCGCCGACGTCGAGCGGATGGGCGACCTGGCCGACCACGTGGCGAAGACCGCGCTGCGCCGGCACCCGTCCCCGGCGGTACCGGCCGAACTGCGCGGGGTGTTCAAGGAGATGGCGGCGGTGGCGGACCGGATCGCGGAGAAGATCGCGTCCGTCCTCTCCGAGCCGGACGTGGACCTCGCCGCCGAACTGGACCGGGACGACGACGCGATGGACGACCTGCACCGCGACCTGTTCAAGGTGCTACTGGACGACGAGTGGCCGTACGGCGCGGAGACCGCGATCGACGGTGCCCTGCTCGGCCGGTTCTACGAGCGGTACGCCGACCACGCGGTGAACGCGGGCCGCCAGGTGATCTATCTGATCACCGGCGAGACGGTGGTCGACTGACCACACCACAGCCCTGGGGAGGGGTTGTGTTAGGAAGGGCCCCTTCCTATACCGAAAGCGATAAGAAGGGGCCCTTCCTTACACCTCAGCGGCCCTGGTTGGCGACCGCCGCGGCGGCGTCCCGGGCCGCTTCCGGGTCGAGGTAGGTGCCGCCGACCACGGTCGGCCGCAGCTGCGCGTCCAGGTCGTAGCGCAGCGGGATCCCGGTCGGGATGTTCAGCTTGGCGATCGCCTCGTCGGAGATCTGGTCCAGGTGCTTGACCAGGGCCCGCAGCGAGTTGCCGTGCGCGGCGACGAGGACCGTCCGGCCGGCGAGGATGTCCGGCACGATCGAGTCGTACCAGTAGGGCAGCATCCGCTCGACGACGTCCTTGAGGCACTCGGTACGCGGCATCAGCTCCACCGGCAGCAGGGCGTAACGCGGGTCGCCGACCTGGGAGAACTCGTCGTTGTCGTCGATCGGCGGCGGCGGGGTGTCGTACGACCGGCGCCAGAGCATGAACTGCTCCTCGCCGTACTCGTCGAGGGTCTGCTTCTTGTTCTTGCCCTGGAGGGCACCGTAGTGGCGCTCGTTGAGCCGCCAGGACCGGCGGACCGCGATCCAGTGGCGGTCGGCGGCGTTCAGCGCCAGCTCGGCGGTCCGGATCGCCCGCCGCATGACGCTGGTGTGTACGACGTCGGGCAGCAGGTCGTGCTCGCGCAGCAGCTCACCGCCGCGTCGTGCCTCGGCCTCGCCCTTGGCGGTCAGGTCGACGTCGACCCAGCCGGTGAAGAGGTTCTTAGCGTTCCAGTCGCTCTCGCCGTGCCGCAGCAGGACCAGCGTCCCGACGGAAGGTCGCTCGCTCGCAGTCATGCCGCTCATCCTGCCCGACCCCGCCGGGCGACATGCCGCCAGTGGTGGTGACGACCACCACGTGGAAAGCGGATGACCAGCGCATCCGGACGGCACTAGGTTGTAAGGCGCTGGGGTTGTTTGGGTCATTACGTGTCCGGGGGGCGCAGATGCGGACGGTGCGGGGCTGGTTCCGGGAAACCACCGGCGGACTACCCAGCACCTTCTGGTATCTCTGGGTCGGCACCCTGATCAACCGGCTCGGCTCGTTCGTGTTGATCTTTCTCGCCATCTACCTGACCGGGGAGCGCGGATTCTCCGCCTTCCAGGCCGGCCTGGTCATCGGCGCCTGGGGGGTGGGTGGCGCGGCGGGCACGATGGCCGGCGGGGTGCTCACCGACCGGTGGGGACGCCGCCCCACACTGCTCACCGCACACCTCGGCGCGGCCACCATGATGCTCGCGCTCGGCTTCGCCCAGGAACTGCGGACCGTGGTGGGCGCCGCCCTGCTCCTCGGGCTCTTCGCCGAGGCGTCCCGCCCGGCGTTCGGCGCCATGGTGATCGATGTGGTGCCCGAGCGGGACCGGCTACGGGCCTTCTCGCTCAACTACTGGGCGATCAACCTCGGCTTCGCCTGCGCCGCGATCCTGGCCGGGCTCGCCGCAGAGGCCGGCTACCTGCTGCTCTTCGTCGTCGACGCGGCCACCACCCTGCTCACCGCGGTCGTCATCTTCGTCAAGGTCCGCGAGACCCGTACGGTCACCGTCACCCAGCCCACCGGACCCACCCGGGCCCGGCGCGGCGGGCTGGGCACCGCGCTACGGGACCGCGTCTACCTGGTCTTCGTGCTGCTCAACCTGTTCAACGCGCTGATCTTCCTCCAGCACATCTCGATGCTCCCCATCGCGATGGGCGACGACGGTCTCCCCGCGGCCACCTACGGTTGGGTGATCGCGCTGAACGGCGTGCTCATCGTCGCGGGGCAGCTCTTCATCCCCCGGCTCGTCCGGGGGCGCAGCCGGTCCCACGTGCTGGCCCTGGCCTCGGCCATCGTCGGGGTCGGCTTCGGGCTGACCGCGTTCGCCGACGCCGCCTGGTTCTACGCCGTCACCGTGCTGATCTGGACCCTCGGCGAGATGCTGAACTCCCCGTCCAACTCCAGCCTGATCGCCGAGCTGTCCCCCGCCGACCTGCGCGGTCGCTACCAGAGCGTCTTCTCCCTCTCCTGGCAGATCGCCGGGGCCTCCGCGCCGATCCTCGGTGGTCTGGTCCGGGAGCAGCTCGGCGACCCGGTGCTCTGGCTCGGCTGCGCCGCGATCGGGCTGCTGGTCGCCGTGGCGCACCTCGCCTCCGGGCCGGCCCGGGAACGTCGGGCGACGGCCCTGCGCCCGGCTGCTACGCCGGTCGCTACCGCACCGGCGGTGGTGAAGGCCGCCGCCGCCCCGGCTGCGACCGCCGGACCGGCCGCGATCGCCGCCACCGCGGTCGGTCCAGCCCCGCACGGGGTACCCGCCGGGACCGCCACCGAGGCGGTTGACCTGGCCCGCAGCTGATCAGATAGCGTCGGCGCGACCTGTTAGGAAAGTTTCCAGGAGGATTTGTGGTCGCCCTGCGGCGCTGGCTGCACGACACCGCGGGCGGGCTGCCCGCCACCTTCTGGTACCTCTGGTCCGGCCTGCTGATCAACCGGGCCGGCGCGTTCGTGGTCCTCTTCCTGTCGCTCTACCTGAGCGACGTCCGGGGCGCCAGCAAGGCGCTCACCGGCCTGGTCGTCGGGGCGTACGGCGCCGGCGGGGCGGTCGGTGTGCTGCTCGGTGGCGTGCTGGCCGACCGGTGGGGCCGACGCGCCACCCTGCTCTGGTCCCACCTCGCGTCCGGCGCGGCGATGATCGCGCTCGCCGTCACCGGCAACCTGCTGGCCATCGCGGTACTCGCCGCACTGCTCGGCGTGGTCCACTCCATGCCCAGCCCGGCGTACGTCGCAGCGATCATCGACGTGGTCCCGCCGGAGCGTCGTTCCCGGGCGTTCAACCTCCAGTTCTGGGCGTTCAACCTCGGGATGGCGGTGGCCTCCCTGCTCGCCGGGATACTGGCCGAGGCGAGCTACCTGGCACTCTTCCTGGTCGACGCGGGGGCGGCGCTGACCACCGCCGCACTGATCGCCTGGAAGGTGCCGGAGACCCTGGGCCGGAGCCGACGCGCGCAAGCGACCGGTGGGGTCCGGTCCGGCGGCGGCGAGGGTGGGTTGCGTACCGCGCTGACCGACCGGACGTTCCTGGTCTTCGTCGGGCTGACCTTCGTTCTGGCGGTGCTGACCACCCAGACGTCCACAATCCTGCCGCTCTCGATCCGGGCCGATGGGCTCGGCCCGTCGACGTACGGGCTGGTCGTGGCGGTCGGCGGGGCGCTCATCGTGCTGGGGCAGCTCTTCGTACCCCGGTTGCTGGACGGGCACCGCAAGCACCGGGTGCTGGCCGTGTCCACCGGGCTGATGGGGGTGGGATTCGGCGCACTGGCCTTCGCCGACGGGCTACCGCTGTATCTGGCGGCCTGCGTCACCTCGACGATCGGTTCGATGCTCGCCGCGCCACCCAACGCCGAAATCAACGCGGAACTGGCACCGGCTCCGCTGCGCGCCCGTTACCAGTCGGTCTTCTATCTGACCTTTCCGGCGGCTGCGTTCGTGGCGCCCACGCTCGGTGGAATCAGCCTCCAGTACCTGGGGGACGGACACTGGATCATCGTCGGTGGCGTAGGGCTGCTCGCGGTGGTCGGGCACCTGCTGGCCGGGCCGCCCCGGGAGCGCCGGGTCGCCGCACTGTGGTCCTCGGCCACTCCCGTCGACCGGGACGTCGCGGTGAGCCGCGAGAAGTTCCGGTGACCCGGAAGAGCCGGTGACCAGGCCGGGAAATCCCATTCGCTGGGTTGTGCCCGGCGGCGGCGGGCGACACTCACCCCCGTAAGCGTCGCCCGCACGCGCCGCCGGTGTACAGGTGGCTACCGTCCCCCAACGGCAAGCGCCACCTGTCCCCCAGCACCCCGCTCGGTGCGCGGATCTGCGTGATCCGCCGCTCCCCCGAACGTTTCCGAGCGTGGTGCGGTGCAATAAAGTTAGATCGGCCAGATTCCAGAAACAACCTGATCGGGCTGTCTCGCCGGTCACACCAACCGTTCCGGTGACGGTACCCGGCCTCGAATATGACCAACGTCATCCATGGGTCCTACATTCCCCGAATTCCGGTCAGCCATCCTCACGATCGGGTGACTCGGTACGGAAGAAATTGCTCTGCCGTCCGTCCCGCAACTGCTCCTGATAGATCAGATTCAGCCGTCGGGCGTCAAATGTCCGGAACCACTCCTCCCAGGTGATCTGCTTCAGCCGGGAACTCTCGCGGTACCCCGGCATGTTGAAGGTCAGCACCCCCGGTCGGCCGTTCCGTTCGGTCCCGGTGATCGTCGCCGGTTTCGCCTGTCGGGCCTGCGCCCAGCGACGAATCACCTCGTGGTTGGTGGTGACCAGGCTCCGGCCAGGACGTTCCGGCTGGTCGTTCAGTGAGGAGATCTGCTGGGCGTACCGCACCGAACGGGCCTGGGAGCCACCCTGGCGGGTCCGGCCAGCCGCAGTGGCGGTGCGGGAGCGTCCCGCTGTCCCGGCACCCTGCTTCGCCGTCCCACCGGCTTTGGTGGCCGTCCCGGCGCGTTTGGCGGCTGGGCCGGTGCGTTTGGCGGCTGGGCCGGCGTCTTGCCTGGCCGCGCCGCCCGGCCGTCGTTCCGCCCGCATCGCCCGGGTCAGGGTCGACACCAGGTCCGGTTTGCGCAGCCCGGATGTGCCGGTGACACCCCGCCGGCGCAGTTCGGCACGGATCTCGTCCACCCGCATGCGGGCGATGTCGGCCTCGGCGATCCGGCTGGCGCCGGACGACCGGGTGCGCATCGTCGTGGCGGTGCCGGACGACCGGTTCACCGTGCCCATCCGCCCCCTCGTCCCCGTGGCGGTGTCGGACGACCGGCTTCTCGCCGTCGCGGTACCGCCGCGACCTGAGCTGTTCCGCTGAGGCATGGCGTTCTCACGCTCCTCGACAGTGGCGTTCCTCGACTGTGCGGGGACCGTCACCCCTCGACAGTGGTCCTTGACAGCGGGGTCCCCTGACAGCGGGCTCCCTCGGCAGCGCGGGGGGACGGTCACCGCCCCGCCGCACCCGACGGCATACCCGCCAGCCGCGAGCCAAACCTGTGGGGTCAGGCGTTAAGAAGGGGCCCTTCCTCTACCAAAAGCGTTAAGAAGGGGCCCTTCCTTACCGCTCGAAGAGGTGGGCGAAGGCGGCCAGGTTGGCGGTGGACTCGCCCCGCTTGACCCGCCACTCCCACTCGCGCCGGATCGCCGTACCGAAGCCGATCTCCAGCATGGTGTCGAAGGACTCGTCGGCGTAGGTCAGCACCGCCCCGAGCAGCCGGTCGAGTTCGTCCTCGGTCACCCCGCCCAGGCTGACCCGTCCGGTCAGGTAGATGTCGCCGACCGCGTCGATGGAGAAGGCCACGCCGTACATCCGGGCGTTGCGCTGGAGCAGCCAGGCCCACAACTCCTCGCGGCGCTCGTCCGGCTGGCGCATCACGAACGCCTCGATCCGCAGCGAGTGCTCGCCGACGATCAGGTTGCAGATCGTCTTCAGCTTGTGGGTACCGGGCAGGGTGACCGCGTACGACGCCTCGCCGGTGGACTCGTACGCCAACTCCCGCTCGGTGCAGACGGTCTCGATCAGGGCCGCCACATCGCTCTTGGCGCTCATCGGCCCACTCTACGGCCGGCTGCCGCAGCCCGCTCCGTACCCGGTCAGCTCGGCCTCCAGCCTGGTCCGGTGCTCCGCCATCGCCTCGGCGTAGACGGCGAGCAGGCCAGAGACCGTACGGGTCCAGGAGAAGTTGCAGGCGTGTGCCACCGCGCCCCGGGACAGCTCCGCCCGGCGGGCCGGCGCGGGCAGCAGCCGGCCCAGGGTACGGGCCCAGTCGACCGGGTTGTGGCCGTCGACCAGCAGGCCGCTCACCTCGTCGCGGACCGCGGTGACCAGTCCGCCCACGGCAGCGGCCACCACCGGGGTACCGCAGGCCTGCGCCTCCAGGGCGACCAGCCCGAACGACTCGTTGTGCGAGGGGACCGCCACCAGGTCGGCCGCCCGGTACAGCGCCGGCAGGTCGGACCCGGTGGCCGGCGGCAGGAACCGAACGCGGTCGGCGACGCCGAGCGACGCGGCCAGCTCGATCAGGGCGGTGGGCCGGTCCAGGCCGCTCCCGCTGGGCCCACCGGCGATCACGACGGTGACCCGGGAGGCCAGTTCCTGGTCCCGCCCCCGCAGCGCGGCGATCGCGTGTACCAGCACGTCCGGCGCCTTCAGTGGCTGGATCCGGCCGACGAACGCGATCACGTACCCGTCGGTGGGCAGGCCGAGCCGGCGGCGCTCGGCCAGCCGGGTCACCGTCTCCTGCCCGGCGGCCGGGGGCCGGAACCGGTCGAGGTCCACCCCGGGTTCGACCACTGCCACCCGGCCCGGGTCGGCGTCGTACCGGGCGATCAGGTCCCGGGCCTCCACGCCCGTGTTGGCGACCAGCCGGTCGGCCTCGGCCACCACCTGCTCCTCGCCGATCACCCGGGCCTTCGGCTCCGGGCGGTCGCCGGCCGCGAGCCGGGCATTCTTGACCTTGGCAAGGGTGTGCGCGGTGTGCACCAGCGGCACTCCCCAGCGTTCCTTGGCCAGCCAGCCCACCTGACCGGAGAGCCAGTAGTGGGAGTGGATGAGGTCGTAGTGGCCGGGTGGCCGGGCCGCCTCGGCCCGGAGCACCCCGGCGGTGAACGCGCAGAGCTGGCCGGGCAGCTCCTCCTTGGTCAGCCCTTCCAGCGGGCCGGAGGCGACGTGCCGGACCTTGACGCCGGGCGCCATCTCGACCACGGGCGGCAGGTCGCGGGCGGTGGCCCGGGTGAAGATCTCGACCTCGACATCGGCCTCGGCCAACCGGCGGGCGACTTCGAGGATGTAGACGTTCATCCCACCCGCGTCACCGGTGCCGGGCTGGTGCAGCGGGGAGGTGTGCACCGAGAGGGTCGCGATCCGTCGGGGCCGGGGCCACGGCAGCGCACCACGCTGACGACCGACACCGGTGTGCATTTCCGCCACATCCGCTCCTTCTGCCACGGTTACAGGCCGTCCCGCACGACCGGCGCCCCAGAAGCAACCTCTGCGCCGGATTTCATCTTCCCGTTCAGCGGATCGACATTCCTCGGACCGTCGACCGACGTGACCCACCTCATGTGCCGGGTCCACCGACCGGCTCGACCGGCCGACGGGTCGGCGAGAATGGTCCGATGACTTCCGTCGCGATCGTCACGGGCGCCTCCAGCGGGATCGGCGCGGCCACCGCCCGCCGCCTCGCCCGGGAGGGCTTCCACGTACTCGCCGCAGCCCGCCGAGCCGACCGGCTGGCCGACCTGGTCGCCGGGATCGAGCGGGCCGGCGGCTCCGCCACCGCAGTCACCTGTGACGTGACCTCCGACGAGTCGGTGGCCGGGCTCGCCACCGCCGCCGCGCAGGCGCCCGGGCCGGTCACCCTCCTGGTCAACAACGCGGGCGGGGCGCGCGGCCTGGACCCGGTCGAGTCCGGCTCGGTCGGGGACTGGCAGTGGATGTACGACGTGAACGTGCTCGGCACGCTCCGGGTCACCCAGGCGCTGCTGCCCGCCCTGGAGTCCTCCGGTGCGGGCACGATCGTCGTGGTCAGCTCCACCGCCTGCTTCACGGTCTACGAGGGCGGTGGCGGGTACGCGGCGGCGAAGCACGCGCAGACCGCGGTGGCCGGGACGCTGCGCCTGGAGCTGTGCGGCCGTCCGGTCCGGGTCGTCGAGATCGACCCGGGCATGGTGCGGACGGACGAGTTCGGGCTGGTCCGCTTCGACGGTGACGCCGACCGCGCGGCGAGCGTGTACGCCGGGGTGGCCGAGCCGCTGGTGGCCGAGGACGTGGCCGACTGCATCGCCTGGTGCGCCACCCGTCCGCACCACGTCAACATCGACCGCCTGGTGGTCCGGCCCCTGGCCCAGGCCGCCCAGCACAAGGTGCACCGGGTCGGCTGATGGCCCGGTCCGGGCCGACGCCGACCGACGGCCGGGGCGCCACCGGGGCGACCGGCCGGAACGCGCCGCAGGGCGTGGTGACCCGGGGGACGACCAACCCCAACCGGCTGCGCCGGGTCGACAACTGGATCGCCACGACCTGCGGTGACCTGCTGCGGGACGCCGTCGATCCGCTGGTCGTCGACCTCGGCTACGGCGCCTCCCCGGTCACCGCCGTCGAGCTGCGCGCCCGGCTGGCCGCCCTGGTCCGCCCGGACGTGCGGGTGGTGGGGCTGGAGATCGACCCGCAGCGGGTCGCCGACGCGGCCCCCGCCGCCGACCCGCCCGGGTTGACCTTCGCCCGGGGCGGTTTCGAACTCGCCGGGCTGCGCCCGGTGCTGGTCCGGGCGTTCAACGTGCTCCGGCAGTACGACGAGTCGGCGGTCGACCCTGCGTGGCGGACGATGACCGGCGGGCTCGCCCCGGGTGGGGTGCTGGTGGAGGGGACCTGCGACGAACTGGGCCGGCTCGGCGCCTGGCTGCTGGTCGACGGCACCGGGCCCCGGTCACTGACCCTGGCCGCGAGGCTGTCCACCCTGGACACCCCGGCGACGTTCGCCGAGCGGCTTCCCAAGGCCCTGATCCATTACAACGTGCCCGGCGAGCCGGTGCACGCGTTCATCGCGGCGCTGGACGACGGCTGGCGTGCGGCGGCACCCTACGCGCCGTTCGGCCCCCGCCAGCGCTGGTTGCAGGCGGTCGCGGCGGTACGCGCGGCCGGCTGGCCGGTGCTGGACCGGCCGAGCCGGTGGCGGCTCGGCGAGCTGACCGTCGCCTGGCCGGCGGTCGCCCCTACCTGACGCGGGCCGGTGCCGGCGGTCGCCCCTACCTGACGCGGGCCGGTGGCGGTCAGATGACGCAGTTGACGAGTACCGGCTCGGGGTGCAGGGTCACGCCGAACCGGTCGTGCACGCCGTGCCGGATCTCCCGGGCCAGCGCCACCAGCGCGGCCGTCGACCCGTCTCCCCGGTTGGTCAGGGCGAGGGTGTGCTTGCCGGAGATGGCGACCCCGCCGGCACCCTGGTAGCCCCTGCCGAAGCCGGCCTTGTCGATCAGCCAGGCGGCGCTGACCTTCACCACTCCACCGGTACCCGGCCAGGCCGGCGGCTCGCCCAGCCCGGCGGCCCGTTCCCGGAGCAGGTCGTACCCGGCCTGGTCGAGGATGGGGTTGGTGAAGAACGAGCCGACCGACCAGGTGTCCGGGTCGTCCGCGTCGAGCACCATGCCCTTGCCGGCCCGCAGGGCCAGTACGGCGGCCCGCGCCTGGTCCAGCGGCACCTGCTCCCCCACCTCGACCCCGACGGCCCGGGCCAGTTCGGCGTAGCGGACCGGGCCGGAGAGCGGCGAGCGGGCCAGCCGGAAGTCCACCGCCAGTACCACCCAGCGGTCGCTGTACCGGAAGATGCTGGAGCGGTACGCGAAGCCGCACTCGGTACCGCTGATCTCGCCGACCGTGCCGTGGTGCCGGTCGTACACCTGCACGGCGGTGACCGTCTCGGCGACCTCCTGCCCGTACGCGCCGACGTTCTGGATGGGCGTGGCGCCCGCCGAACCGGGGATGCCGGAGAGGCACTCCAGACCGGACCAGCCGTTGCCGACCGTGGTCGCGACGAGGTCGTCCCACGGTTCACCGGCCTCGACCCGGATGGTCACCGTGTCCGCGTCCTCGGTGACGACGCGAACCCCCCGGGAGCGGATCAGCACGACGGTGCCCGGGAAACCGATGTCCCCGATCACCACATTGCTCCCACCCGCCAGGATCAGTACCTGTTCGGCACGCCCTTCCGCTTCTCGTACGTTCTGTACGATTTCCTCGGCAGTCGTCGCCACGGCCAGCCGCCCTGCCACCCCGCCCAGACGCAGCGTGGTGTATCTGGCCAGAAATCTGGCGTCGGCAGGTTCGGTGACGGCTGTCCGCTGGGCACTAACGTCTGACACGCCTTCACCCTAGGCTGAGATGCAGCCGCGCCGCCCACTGGTACGCCGGTCGCTTGGAAGGATCACGATGAGCAGACTGCACGGCAGCAAGGACTTCTGGCTCGGGGCGCTGCGGGTCGAGGGGCCGGCCTTCGGCGCGGCGGTGGCCGAGGCGCCGCCGCAGACACCGGTCCTGTCCTGCCCCGGCTGGACGGTCAGCGATCTCGCCCACCACCTGGCCCGGGGCTACGCCTGGGTCCGCTCGTTCGTCGGTTCGGGCACGACCAACCCGCCGGCCGGTCCGGGCGGGGAGACGCCCCCCGGGCTGAGCCCGGTGCAGCACTTCCAGCGGGAGTACGACCAGCTCATGGTGCTCCTCGACGGGCTCGACCCGGAGACACCGGCGTGGAACTGGGCGCCGCAGCCGAAGAAGGCCGCCTTCTGGCCCCGTCGGATGGCGCTCGAGACCGCGGTCCACCGGTGGGACGCGCAGCTCGCCATCGCCGCCGGTGAGCCGATCGAGGCGAAGCTCGCCGCCGACGGGGTCAGCGAGGTGCTGGACACCTGGCTGCCCGCCGGCCGGCGGCAGCACTCCGGGCAGTGGCACGGGGTGGTCCAGCTGGTGGCGACGGACGCCGGTCAGGAGTGGTACCTCCGGCTGCGCGGTACCGGGGTGGCCCTGCTGGACACCGACACGATCCTGGACAGCGACGACCACCACGCCCGGGCGCACGTCACCGGCACCGCGAGCGACATGCTGCTGGCGCTGTACGGCCGGATCGGTTTCGAGATGCTGGCGGTCACCGGCGACCGCACGCTGCTGGAAGGACTGCGGACCGGCTGATCCCGGGCGGCGGACCAGCGGATCCGCCGCCCGCCCGGCGGGCAGAATGACGGGGTGAACCCTCTCGCGGCCTGCCCCGTCACCGCCGGCCGGCTCCTCCTGGTCCCCCTGACGGTCGCGCACGCCGCCGAGATGGCCGGTGTGCTCGCCGACCCGGAGCTGCACACCTTCATCGGCGGCACCCCGGCCCGTCCGGACGAGCTGCGGTCCCGCTACGAGCGGCTGGTCGCGGGCTCACCCGACCCCGACGTCGACTGGCTGAACTGGGTGCTGCGGCTGACCGGACCGGACCGTCTGGTCGGCACGGTCCAGGCGACGGTCAGCCGCGCCGCGCCCGAGCCGGTCGCGGAGGTCGCCTGGGTGGTGGGGACCGCCTGGCAGCGGCAGGGCATCGCTACCGAGGCCGCCCGGGGTCTGGTCGGCTGGCTCCGGCAGCAGGGGATCCGCACGGTCATGGCGCACGTCCACCCCGACCACCACGCGTCGGCCTCGGTTGCCGCCGCCGCCGGACTCGTTCCCACCGACCACCGGCAGGACGGCGAGGTCCGGTGGGTTCTGCCGGTCGACGACCGGTCCGCCTGAGCCACTGGGTGAGGGTGCCCACCACAGCCGGTTGACTATCCCGCCACCCTCGGTGGAGGATCGACGGTGACCGGTTGGTTACCAGATACCGGAGAGCGCTCTCTTGACATCCCGGCGGGCGCGCAGCACCCTGTCGTGAGAGCGCTCTCTCGGGACGCTCCAGCGCACCCCACCACCAACCCTAGGGGGACCCTGACATGGGTGTCATTCCGCGTCGTCGGTTCGCGGCCGTGGCCGTCGCCCTGGCCGGCGTGCTCGTCGCCAGCAGCGCGTGCGGCGGCAGCGACGAGTCGCAGCAGGCCGACGGGCCGATCACGCTCACCGTTGATGTCTTCGGACAGCTCGGATACGAGAAGCTCTACCAGGAATACATGGCCGCCAACCCGAACGTGAAGATCGTCGAACGGGGTACCGGCAGCAACCTCGACGAGTACTCGCCCAAGCTGACCCAGTGGCTCGCCGCCGGCAAGGGCGCGGGCGACGTGGTCGCCATCGAGGAGGGCCTGCTCGTCGAGTACAAGGCCAACCCGCAGAACTTCGTGAACCTGCTCGACCACGGCGCCGCCGACCTCAAGGGCAACTTCCTGGAGTGGAAGTGGAACCAGGCGCTCACCGCCGACGGCAAGCAGCTGATCGGTCTCGGTACCGACGTCGGCGGCATGGCGATGTGCTACCGCAAGGACCTCTTCGCCAAGGCCGGCCTGCCCACCGACCGGGAGTCCGTGTCGAAGCTCTGGCCGACCTGGTCCGACTACGTCGCCACCGGTGAGAAGTTCAAGGCCGCCAACACCGGCGCGTCGTTCCTCGACGCCGCCACCAACACCTTCAACACCATCGTGCTCCAGACCGCCGGCAACGGACCGGGCTACCACTACTACGACATGCAGAACAACCTCGTGGTGGACAGCAACCCGGCGGTGAAGGAGGCGTACGACATCACCATGGACATCGTCGACTCCGGCCTCTCCGGCAAGTTCGGCGCCTGGTCCGAGGAGTGGGTCTCCGCCTTCAAGCAGGCCAAGTTCGCCACCATCGCCTGCCCGGCCTGGATGACCGGGGTGATCGAGGGCAACGCCGGCCCGGACGCCAAGGGCAAGTGGGACATCGCCAGCGTCCCCGGCAACGGCGGCAACTGGGGTGGCTCATTCCTCGCCGTACCGAAGCAGAGCAAGCACCAGCAGGAGGCCGTCAAGCTGGCCAAGTTCCTGACCAGCCCGCAGGGCCACATCGGCGCGTTCCAGGCCAAGGGACCGCTGCCGTCGTCGCCGCAGGCGCTCGCCGACCCGGCCATCACCGGCTCCAAGAACGCGTACTTCTCCGACGCCCCGGTCGGCCAGATTTTCGCCAAGGGCGCCAAGACCCTGAAGCCGGTCTACATGGGCCCGAAGAACCAGGCGGTCCGTACCGAGGTGGAGAACGCCGTCCGGACCGTGGAACTGGGTCAGCGGACCGCTGAGCAGGGCTGGCAGGACGCGGTCACCAACGCCAAGAAGGCCGCTGCCAAGTAACCCTGGAGAGGAACGCAGCCATGACCGTCCGTCTGGACGCGCGGCCGCCGACCGTAGAGGCCCGGGCGCAAGCCCGGGCCCCCCGGCTCCGGTTCAGCCGGTTCGACATGAAGTACTCGCCCTACCTGTATGTCGCCCCGTTCTTCGTCCTCTTCGGGATCTTCGGGCTGTACCCGCTGGTGTACACGTTCTGGGTCTCGCTGCACGACTGGGACCTGCTCGCCGCCGAGCACGACTTCGTCGGCCTGGCGAACTACACCGCGCTGATGACCGACACCGACTTCTGGCACTCGGTCGTCAACACGTTGGGCATCTTCGTCCTCTCCACGGTCCCGCAGATGCTGCTCGCCCTCTGGCTGGCCAACTGGCTCAACAGGCAGTTGCGGGCCCGGACCACGTTCCGGATGGCGGTGCTGATCCCCAACATCACCTCCACCGCCGCCGTGGCGATCGTGTTCGGCGCGCTCTTCGGCCAGCAGTTCGGCATGTTCAACTGGATGCTCGACCTGATCGGGCTGGACCCGATCGGCTGGAAGACCAACCGCTACGCCTCCTGGGCCGCCATCGCCACGATGGTGGACTGGCGGTGGACCGGCTACAACGCCCTGATCTTCCTCGCCGCGATGCAGGCCATCCCGCGTGACCTGTACGAGTCGGCGGCCATCGACGGTGCCCGGCCGGCCCGGCAGTTCTGGTCGATCACCGTTCCGCTGCTGAAGCCGACGATCATCTTCGCGGTGATCATCTCCACCATCGGCGGGCTCCAGCTCTTCACCGAGCCCCGGATGTTCCACGCGGGCACCAACCCGATCCGGGGTGGGCCCCTGCGGGAGTCGCAGACGATGACGATGTACATGTTCGAGAACGCGTTTGCCCCGCACTTCAACTTCGGATACGGCTCGGCGGTCGCCTGGTTGCTCTTCGCCCTCATCGCGATCGTGGCGCTGATCAACGTGCTGCTGATCCGCAAGCTCGGCGGCAGTGTGACGGGGGAGGACTGAGATGGCGGGTAGCAGGCTCTTCGCGGCGAGCCGGTTGACGTACTTCGCGTTGATCGTCACCGGGATCATGTCGATCTTCCCGATCTACTGGATGTTCGTCGTGGCCACCCGGTCCAGTGACGCCATGGGCCAACTGCCGCCGCCGGTCACCCCGGGCGGCAACTTCGGCGCCAACGTGGCCAAGCTGTTCAGCAACACCGACGCGTACTTCCTCACCGGTCTGATCAACTCGGCGATCGTCTCCGTCTCGGTCACCACGTCGGTGGTCTTCTTCTCCACCCTCGCCGGGTTCGCCTTCGCCAAACTGCGCTTCCGGGGCCGCAACGCGCTGCTGGTGGTGATCGTCGCGACCATGATGGTCCCCACCCAGCTCGGCGTGATCCCGCTGTACATGCTCATGACGAAGTTGAACTGGAACGACCGGCTGCCGGCGGTCATCGTGCCCGCCCTGGTCACCGGTTTCGGGGTGTTCATGATGCGCCAGTACGCCAGCCAGGCGGTCAGCAACGAGCTGATCGAGGCGGCCCGGATGGACGGCTGCAACACCGCCCGCATCTACTGGAACGTGGTGCTGCCGGCACTGCGCCCGGCGGCGGCGGTGCTCGGGCTGCTGACGTTCATGACCACCTGGAACGACTTCCTGTGGCCGTACGCGGTGCTCAACGACCCGGAGAACCCCACCGTGCAGCTCTCGTTGCGGGCCCTCTCCGACGGGTACTACACGGACATGTCGCAGGTGTTCACCGGTACGGCGATCGCCACCCTGCCCCTGCTGCTCGTCTTCGTCCTCTTCGGCCGCCAGATCATCGGCGGCATCATGGAAGGTGCGGTCAAGGCTTGAACGAGATCCGTTTCCCCGAGAACTTCATCTGGGGTGCGGCCACCGCCGCCTTCCAGATCGAGGGCGCCGCCCAGGAGGACGGGCGCGGCCCGTCCATCTGGGACACCTTCTGCCGCACCCCGGGCAAGGTGTACGCCGGGCACACCGGCGACGTCGCCTGCGATCACTACCACCGGTACCCGGACGACGTGGCACTGATGGCGGAGCTGGGGCTCCAGGCGTACCGTTTCTCGGTCGCCTGGCCGCGGATCCAGCCGGACGGCAGCGGCCCGATCAACCCGCGCGGCCTGGACTTCTACGACCGCCTCGTGGACACCCTGATCGCGCGGGGTATCGACCCGATCGTCACGCTCTACCACTGGGACCTGCCGCAGACGCTCCAGGACCGGGGCGGCTGGCTCAGCCGGGAGACCGCCGAACACTTCGCCGAGTACGCCACCGCGGTCCACACCCGGCTCGGTGACCGGGTCCGCACCTGGACCACCCTCAACGAGCCGTGGTGCTCGTCCTACCTCGGCTACGGCAACGGGGTGCACGCCCCCGGCCAGCAGGATCCGGCGGCGGCCTTCACCGCCATCCACCACCTGCTGCTCGGGCACGGCCTGGCGGCCGGGGCGCTGCGCGCGGCCGGCGCGGAGGTCGTCGGCATCACGCTCAACCCGACCGACGTGCAGCCCGCCGACCCGACCAGTGCCGACGACGCCGAGGCGGTCCGCCTGGTCGACGGCATGCACAACCGGATCTTCCTCGACCCGCTGCTGAGGGGCGCGTACCCGGAGGACATGCTGACGCACCTCGCCCGGTACGTCGACCCGGCGACCTTCATCCGCGACGAGGACGAGAAGCTCATCGCCGCCCCGGTCGACCTGCTCGGGATCAACTACTACTCACCGACCTACGTCGCCTGGCGGCCGGGGGCGGCGGGTGACGACAAGTACCCGGGTACCGAGGGGAAGGTGCACTTCCTTCCGGCCAACGGTCCGGTCACCGACATGGGCTGGCTGATCGAGGCGGACGGACTGACCCGGCTGCTGGAACGGCTCGGCCGGGACTACCCGGGGGTACCACTGATGATCACCGAGAACGGCGCGGCCTTCGCCGACCGGCCGCGCTACGACCCGGCCGTGGACGACGGCGAGATGCGGGATCCGGACCGGATCGCCTACCTCGACGGGCACCTCCGGGCCGCGCACACCGCGCTCGCCCGGGGCGTGGACCTGCGCGGTTATCTCGTATGGTCACTGCTGGACAACTTCGAGTGGGCGGAAGGGTACCGTAAGCGTTTCGGAATCGTCCATGTCGACTACCTGACCCAGCGGCGGACACCGAAGGCGAGCGCCCGCTGGTATCAGGAGGTGATCGCCCGGAACGGGCTGTGACGATGGTGGGGGTGTGACGATGGTGGGGGGTGGCATGACGACCGCGCAACGGCCGACGCTGGAGGCGGTGGCGCGGCGGGCCGGGGTCTCCCGGGCCACCGTCTCCCGCGTGGTGAACGGCTCCACCACCGTCGCCGAGGACATCCAGGAGGCGGTCCGCCGGGCGGTGGCCGAGCTGGGGTACGTCCCCAACCTGGCCGCCCGCACCCTGGTCACCCAGCGGACCGACTCGATCGCACTGATCATGCCGGAGGCGGCCACCCGGGTCTTCTCCGACGACCAGGTCTTCCCCGGCATCATCCAGGGCGTCAGTCAGGAGTTGGAGGCCGCCGACAAGCAGCTCGTGCTGATGCTGGCCGGGTCGGCGGCCGGCCACCACCGGGTCGAGCGGTACGCGCTGGGCCGGCACGTCGACGGGGTGCTCTTCGCCTCGCTGCACGGCGCCGACCCGCTGCCCGGCACCCTGGCCCGGGCCGGCATCCCGGCGGTGTGCAGCGGGCGCCCGCTCGACGACTCCGTCCCCTACGTCGACGTCGACCACCTGGGCGGGGTGAGCCGGGCGGTGGCGTACCTGCTCGACGCCGGTCGACAGCGGATCGCCACCATCGCCGGCCCACAGGACATGGTGGCCGGTATCGAACGTCTCGCCGGTTACCGGGACACCCTGGTCGCCGCCGGGCACCCACCGCTGGTCGCGGTCGGCGACTTCACCCGGGAATCCGGCGCGGTGGCGATGCGGCAGCTCCTCGACCAGCACCCCGACCTGGACGCGGTCTTCGCCGCCTCCGACCTGATGGCCCACGGCGCGCTGCGTACGCTGCGCGAAGCCGGCCGGCGGGTGCCGGAAGACGTGGCGATCATCGGCTTCGACGACATCGAGATGGCCGCCTACACCGACCCGCCGCTGACCACGGTCCGCCAGCCGATCCGGCAGATCGGCCGGGAGATGACCCGGCTGCTGCTCCGGCTCGCCGCCGGGCAACCGATCGACCGCGCGGTGATCCTGCCCACCGAGCTGATCGTCCGCGACTCCGCCTGACGGGTACGGGCGGCGCCCCTTCCTACGTTCGCAGGAAGGGGCGCCGATCAGTGGTACGCCGGTCAGCTCAGTCCTCGATGCTGCGCCTGCGCCACATCACCATGAGCACCGTGCCGGCTACGACGAACAGCGCACCGACGGCCACCAGTGGCACCAGCTCACCCGGGCCGGTCTTCGGCAGTTCTGGCTTGTGGGTGGGCTTGTGGGTGGGCTTGTGCGTCGCCGTCGGGCTCACCGTGGGACTCGCTGTGGGGCTCGCCGTGGGGCTCGCCGTGGGGCTGGGTGACGCACCGGCCGCACAGGTGGCGGACAGTACGAAGAACTCCGCAGTGCCCGAGATGACCGCAGTGGCGCTGAGAAGTGTGTAGCCGGCGGGCAACCGGATCCACGCCTTGCTCGTACCCATGTCGTTCACGATCGTCCCGCCGTCGGTCGGGATGGTCACGGTCACGTTTCCGTTGCCGCTGTCGAACGTGGCCGTCACCGACTCGAAGACGCCGGTGGTCTGCGGGTTTCCGGGCAGGTTGAAGATCCAGACGTCCTCACTCGGATGGGGTCCGCCCCCCAGGTCCCGATTACAGCCCTGTGCGAAGTCGGCAGCAGTGGTGGGCACATTGCCCGGGTTGATGTTGATGGTCGTCTGGGCAATGGCCGGCGCCATCGAGCCAAGCAGCAGCGCGCCGGCCGTGGCCCCGACAGCGACCAGACGGGTAAGTGCAGTTCTCATCGGTAATCCCCCGCATGTCCTCAAATAGACGCCTACGTCGCACTACATGGTAGTGAGGATGATTTGTGCCTTTTATCGCTTCGGCAAGATTCGGAGCACTGTTTCCTTGAAAAATCCTCACCAATTCCTTGAAAAATCCTCACCAGGCCGGCGCCCGGGCCGGGTAGGTTCCCCGGATGCCCGCTGCACACCTGATCCGCGTGCCCGCACTCGCCGACGCCCCCTACGCGTACGCAGCCACCGTCACCCCGGCGGCCCGGCTGATCCACACCGCAGGAGCCTGTCCGCTGGACCCCACCGGCGCCACCGTCGCCCCGGGTGACTTCGCCGGTCAGGCGGAACAGGTGATGACGAACCTGGCGGCCGCGCTCGCCGCAGCCGGTGCCCGGCTCACCGACGTGGTGAAAACCACCGTCTACGTCGCCTCGACCGACCGGGCCGACCTGGTCACGGTCTGGGACGTGGTCCGGGACAGGTTCGGCGACCACGATCCGCCGAGCACCCTGCTGGGCGTGGCCGTCCTCGGCTACCCCGACCAGCTCGTCGAGGTCGAAGCGGTCGCCGCGGTCCGGGAGGGTGCCGAGTGCTGATCCGGACCGCCGTACCGACCGACGCGCCCGCCGTGGTGGCGCTCCGCGCGCTGGTCTACCCGTACCTGGTGCGGGGGGTCGAATCCACCCGTCGCATGATCACCGAACCGCCACCCGGCGAGCACTGGACGGCCTTCGTGGCCGAGGTCGACAGCCGGGTCGTCGGTTGGGTCTCGGCGTACCGGAACAGGACCTCCTCGGTCCCGGACATCGGGGAGATATCCCTGCTCCACGTGCACCCCCGACACCGGAACACCGGGCTCGGCAGCGCACTGCTGGCCCGGGCACTAGGGCACCTGCGCCCGCTCGGCGTCCGTCGGGTCCGCACCTGGGCGTTGACCGAGGCGCTGCCGTTCGCCGCGAAACACGGCTTCGAGGCGAGCCGTGAGCTGCGCTACTCGGCCCTGGACCTGCGGGACGTACCACCGCTGCCGGCGGCCCCGGAGGGCGTCCGGCTCGTACCGCTGACGGAACTGGACCCCCGGCGGCTGCACGCGGCCTACGTGGCCGCCAGCGCCGACGAGCCCAACGACGTACCCCACGACGCGCTCTCCTACGAGACCTGGCGGTACGAGGTCTGGGACAACCTGGGCCTGGACCGCAACGCCAGCACCGCCGCCGACTGCGCGGGCACGCTGGCGTCGTTCTCGCTGGTGAAACGGGACGGTGACCGGATGTGGTCGGACATGACCGCGACGCTGCCGGCGTACCGGGGTCGCGGGCTGGCCCGGCTGGCGAAGCTGGCGGCGTTGCACCGGGCCGCCGCCGACGGGGTACGGACCGCCTACACGTCGAACGACGAGGCGAACAAGCCGATGCTCGCGGTCAACCAGCGGCTCGGCTACCGCCCGGTGGCGACCCAGTGGTCCTGCCTGGCTGACCTTCCGACCTGAGTCAGTCCTCGGCGGACACCTGCTGCCCGGTGCTGTCCCCCTCGACCAGGATGATCTCCACGTCACACCTCCTCGACCGGCTGGCCCAGCGACCGCCGGGTGAGGAGGGTGGCTCCGGCGACCGCCGCCGGCATGATCAGTACCGCGCCGAGCGGGATCAGGAAACAGACGAAGACGGCCGTCCCGAATCCGAGGGACATGGTTCGGTTGGTCCCCAGCACCCGACGCCGGTCCGGCAGGCCCATGCCCCGCCGCTGGAAGGACGCGCCCACCAGTTCCAGCGCCAGGAACCAGCCGCCCACCGCCACGCCGATGGCGGGTACCACGGTCTGCCCGACCACCGGGATGAAGCCGGCCACGAAGAGCGGGACGCCGACCAGGGCCGATACCGCGACCAGGCGTACCGAGTCGGCGGCACTGCGCCGCAGCGCCTTCCAGAACGGCACCTCCACCTGATCCGGGGTGCCGCCGTACCGCTGCTCCACCAGTTCCGAGATCCGCTCGTAGAACGGGTCGCCGATGAGCAGCGTGAGCGCGGTGAAGGTGACCACGGCGAGCAACCCGCCGACGCCGAGCAGGGCCAGCCCGGCGACCACCCGGACAGTGTTGCGCAGACCCGTGGACCAGTCGTCGGCGAACGGGGTGACCAACGCGGCCAACTCGTCGACGAACCACACCAGCGCGACGAACGCGCCGAGCAGGAGGATGCCGGAGAGCAGCGCGGGCACGATGCCGAGCAGGACCAGTTTCGGGCTGCGGGCATAGACCGCGAGGCCACGCAGGAGCAGGCCGGCACCGGAGAGGAACTGGCCTGCCGCGCCGGTCACCGGCGCCACCACCGAAGGGGAGTTCACGAGCCGGAAGCCTAGTGGCCGGCCGGCGGCCGGGTGCGGTGGAGCGGTGACAAGGGGCGGGAGTGTTAACCGGGGGCCCTTCCTATACCAAAAGCGTTAAGCGGGGGCCCTTCCTTACATCCACCAGGTGGTGGATGTTGGGGATCCACCGGGGCCGGGCCGGATCGCCGCCCGCTGGTTGATCCACAGCCGGGTCGGCGCGGGGATGCTTGATCGCGTACGACACCCGGGGCGGAGGGCGGCGTCATGCCGGTCATCGAGGTGACCAACCTGCATAAGAGGTACGGCGATCGGATCGCCGTACACGACGTCTCGTTCCGGGTGGAGCGGGGTGAGATCTTCGGCATCCTCGGCCCGAACGGCGCCGGTAAGACCACCACCGTGGAGTGCGTAGCCGGGCTCCGGGTCCCCGACGGGGGCGGGGTGTCGGTCCTCGGACTCGACCCCCGCAGGGACGCGGCCCGGCTACGCCACCGGGTCGGGGTGCAGTTGCAGGAGAGCCAGCTACCGGACCGGATCCGGGTACGGGAGGCACTCGATCTCTACGCCTCGTTCTACCGGGCACCCGCCGACCGGGATCGGCTCCTGGCCGATCTGGGCCTGGCCAACCAGCGGAACAGTGCGTACCGGTCGCTCTCCGGCGGGCAGAAGCAACGGCTGTCCATCGCGTTGGCGCTGGTCGGGAACCCGGAGGTCGCCATCCTCGACGAGTTGACCACCGGGCTGGACCCGCAGGGCCGCCTGGAGACCTGGGAACTCGTCGAACAGGTCCGGGACAGGGGGGTGACGGTGCTGCTGGTGACCCATCTGATGGCCGAGGCCGAACGGCTCTGCGACCGGATCGCGGTGATCGACGCGGGTCGGGTGGTCGCCATCGACACCCCGGCCGGTCTGGTCGGCCGTGTCGTACCGGAGCAGCGGATCCGGTTCCGGCCGGACGGGGAACTGGACGACGGGCTCCTCGCCGACCTGCCGGAGGTGACCTCGGTCCGGCGGGTCGGTGGGCAGGTCGTCGTCACCGGTACCGGCAACGTGCTGCACGCGGTCACCTCGGTACTGGCCCGCAGCCGGATCGTCGTGGCCGACCTGCGGCTGGACCAACCCACCCTCGACGACGCGCTGCTCCGCCTGATCGGACCGGAGGCCGACCGGTGACCGGGTTCGGTCGGATCCTGCTCGTGGAAACCCGGCTCCAGCTGCGGGACATCCCGATGCTGGTCTTCTCGGTGGCCCTGCCCACGGTCATCCTGGTCCTGCTCGGCGCGGTACCGGCGCTGCGCCGGCCCGACCCGCTCTTCGAGGGGCACAGCCTGGTCGCGTACCTCGCCCCGTCGCTGCTGATCATCTCGCTGGCCATGGCGGGGTTGAACGCCCTGCCGAACGTGCTGGCCGGGTACCGGGAACGCGGGGTCCTGCGTCGCCTGTCGACCACCCCGGCCGCGCCGGTCAGCCTGCTCGCCGCCCAGCTGGTGGTCAACCTGGCCATCGCGGTGCTCGGCGCGGTACTGCTGATCGGGGTGGGCCGGTTGTTCTTCGGGATCCCCCTGCCCCGGGCGCCGTTCGGGTTCGCGGTCGCCTTCCTGCTCGGTACCGGTGCGCTGTTCGCCCTCGGACTGCTGGTCGCGGCGGTGGCGCGGAGCACCCGGACGGCGGCCGGGCTCTCCACGGCGCTGAACATGTCGACCATGTTCCTCGGCGGCGTGTACCTGCCCCGGTTCCTCCTGCCCGACGTGGTGGTCCGGATCGGGGACGTCACCCCGCCGGGGGTACGGCCCCTGCTGGACGCCTGGAGCGGGACGCCGCCACAGCCGGCGCACCTGGCCATAATGGCAACGGTCACGGTCCTCGCCGGGGCGTTGGCCGCGAAGCTGTTCCGTTGGGAGTGAGCAGGCCACCGATGAGCACCACCGCGGAGCGGGTCCGTCGCCTGGCCACCTGGGAGGAACGGTTGACCGTCCTCTACCGGTTCCTGCCGTACCTCACCCTGGCGGTCTCGGCGCTGCTGTCCACGGTCACCGGTACGCCGCAACTGGCCGGCACGCTCGCCATCTCGGCGGTGGCCGCCGGTTGGGTCACCTGGTTCATCGTGCTGCACCCGGGCTGGACCTCCCGACGCCGGCTGATGGCGGTCTACTACGTCGGCCTGCTGGCCTTCGCCGCGGTGCTGGTGCTGCGCAGTCCCTGGTACGGCTTCTTCGCCTGGGTGGGGTTCGTACACGCGTTCCTCGCCCTGCCCAACGGCTGGCGGTTCGCCGGGGTGGCCGGCTCGGCGGTCCTGGTCGCCACCGCGCAGAGCGGTGGTCTCCCCGGCAACGGCGGACACTGGCTGTTCTGGACGGTGATCCTGCTGTTCAACCTCGGCGTGGCCAGTGCGGTGAGCTGGTTCAACTCGGTCACCGAGCAGCAGCACGCCAACCGGAAACGGCTGGTCGAGGAGCTTGCCGAGGCCAACCGGAGGCTGGCCGAGACCATGCGGGAGAACGAGGGACTGCATGCTCAACTGCTGGTCCAGGCGCGGGAGGCCGGTGTCCTGGACGAGCGGCAGCGGATGGCCCGGGAGATCCACGACACCCTCGCCCAGGGTCTGATCGGGGTGGTCACCCAGTTGGAGGCGGCGGAGCAGGCCCGCGACCGGCGCGGGGACTGGCAACGGCACGTCGGGTACGCCGCCGCGCTGGCCCGGGAGAGCCTGGCGGAGGCCCGGCGCTCGGTCCGGGCGGTACGCCCCGAACCGCTGGAGACCGCCCGGCTGCCGGACGCGCTGGCCGAGCTGACCCGGCGCTGGTCGGTACGACACGATGTCACCGCCGAGCTGGTCACCACGGGTACGCCCCGCCGGCTGCACCCGGAGGTGGAGGTGACCCTGCTGCGGGCCGGTCAGGAGGCGTTGGCCAACGTCGCCCGGCACGCCGCCGCGACCCGGGTCGGGCTGACCCTGTCCTACATGGAGGATGTGGTCACCCTGGATGTACGCGACGACGGGGTGGGTTTCCGGCCGGAGCGGGTCGGCACCGGTGACGACCGGTCCGGGTCGGATGGTGTCGGGCCCGATGGTGTCGGGTTGGGTGGTTTCGGGTTGACCGCGATGCGGCAACGGGTCGACGGGGTGGGCGGTGAACTGGTGATCGAGTCCGAGCCGGGGGCGGGTACGGCGGTCTGCGCGTCCGTCCCGGTGCTCCCCGGGGCCGCCCGATGATCACGGGCACCGGGGCCGCCGGATGAGCGGGCCGGTCCGGCTGCTGATCGTCGACGACCATCCGGTGGTCCGCGACGGGCTGCGGGGCATGTTCGCCGGCCACCCCGACTTCGAGGTGCTCGGCGAGGCGGCCGACGGCGCCGAGGCGCTCGTCCTGGCCCGGTCCCTGCGACCGGACGTGGTCCTCATGGACCTGCGGATGCCCGGCATGGACGGGGTGACCGCGATCGGCCACCTCCTCGCCGCCGAGCCCGCTCCCCGGGTGCTGGTACTGACCACCTACGACACCGAGGGTGACGTGCTGCCGGCCGTGCAGGCCGGGGCCACCGGGTACCTGCTCAAGGACACCCCGCGCGACGAACTGTTCCGGGCGGTCCGGGCTGCGGCGCGGGGTGACTCGGTGCTCTCCCCCACCGTGGCCACCCGGCTGATGGGTCGGCTGCGCGGCCCGGCCGAGACGCCGCTGAGCCAGCGTGAGCTGGAGGTCCTCACCCTGGTCGCCAAGGGCGCGACCAACCGGGAGGCGGCGGCGCACCTGTTCATCAGTGAGGCCACCGTGAAGACCCACCTGCTGCACGTCTACGCGAAGCTCGGCGTCAAGGACCGGGCCGCCGCCGTGGCGGTCGCCTTCGAGCGGGGGCTGCTCGGCCCGACCGGTCGGTAGCGGTACCTGTCCGCCCGGCCGGTCGGTGGCGGGCCACCGGCGACGGGCAGGATGGGACGGTGCGCGTCTCCCGGCTGATCTCGCTGTTGCTGCTGCTCCAGTCCCGGGGGACGATGACCGCCGCCGACCTCGCCGCCGAGCTGGAGGTCTCCGAACGGACCATCTACCGGGACGTGCTTGCCCTGTCCGCTGCCGGCATCCCGGTCTACGCCGACCGGGGTCGCACCGGTGGTTACCGGCTGCTCGGCGGGTACCGGACCCGGCTGACCGGGTTGAGCCGGGCGGAGGCGGAGGCGTTGTTCCTCGCCGGTCTGCCCGGCCCGGCCGGGGACATGGGACTCGCCGAGGCGGTCACCGCCGCCCGGCTCAAGGTGCTGGCCGCCCTGCCGCCCGCGCTGCGGGACGCCTCCACCCGCACCGGGCAACGCTTCCACCTGGACGTACCGGGCTGGTTCGAGTCGGCCGACCCGCCGCCACTGCTGGCTGAGCTGGCCCGCGCGGTCTGGCAGGACCGGACCGTCGGGTTGCGGTACCGCCGGCGTGACCGGGAGGTGACCCGGTCGGTGCAGCCGTACGGGCTGGTCCTCAAGAACGGCATCTGGTACCTGGCGGCCCGGGTCGGGGCGGGCCACCGCACATACCGGGTGGACCGGGTGGTCACCGTCGACGTGCAGGAGGAGACGTTCGACCGGGACCACGAATTCGACCTGGCCGGGTTCTGGGCGGCCCGGGCCGAGGAGTTCGTCCGGGAGGTGCTCGCCGACCGGGTCACCGTGCGGCTCAGCCCCACCGGGCTGCGGGTGCTCCGGCACGCGGCGGAGGCTTTCGCGTACGCCGAGGCGGTGGCCGCCGCCGGTGGACCCGACGGGCAGGGCTGGGTGGTCACCCGGCTGCCCGTCGAGTCCCTCGACGTGGCGTACGACGTGCTGCTGCGGCTCGGCCCGGAGGTGGAGGTGCTCGACCCGCCCGAGCTGCGGTCCCGGATGGCCGAGGCGGCCGACCGGTTGGGCCGGCTCTACTCCGGCCGGCGGCTCAGCGGTAGCCGGTCACGTCGGCCGGCCTACCGGCGTCGGCGACCTCGGTGATGTACCGCAAGCCGTCCGGGCGACTGCCGTCGAGGTCGGTGAAGCCGTACACCCGGGCGAGTTCACCGCTGGACACGGACCGGCCGTTCCAGCGGGCCCGGTCCGGGTCGGCGGCGAGGGCGGCCACCGCCCGGCCGACGAACGCGGGGCTCTCCGAGATGGCGAAGTGCGGGTCCTTCGTGGTGCCGTCGAGCCAGTTCTCCTCGGTGACCCCGAAGTGTTCGAGCATGGCCTCCGACCGGATCCACCCCGGCGTCAAGGCGACCGCCGTGGCGCCGTGCGGGGCCAGCTCCCGGGCCTGGCTGAACGCAAGCCGGTTCACCGACACCTTGGCCAGGTCGTAGAAGACCGAGAGCCGGTAGTTCCCGTCGTTGTACGCGGTGGTGCCGTCCCCGATCTCCACCACCAGCCCGCCGGGCTGCCGGATCAGCAGCGGCATGGCGAAGTGGCTGGTGATGATGTGGGTGTCGACGGCCAGCCGCAGCGTACGGAACCCGGCCTCCAGCGGCTGCTCCCAGACCGGTTTGTACCAGGTGATCAGCGGGTCGGCGCCCCAGATGTCGTTGACCAGTATGTCCAGCCGCCCCTGCTCACGGTCGATCCGGTCGACCAGGTCGCGCACCTGCCCGGGTACCAGATGGTCCACCTGGACCGCGAGGCCGGTGCCACCGGCCGCGGTGACCAGCTCGGCGGTCTCCTCGATGGTCTCCGGGCGGTTCATCTCCGAACGGTGTTCCCGGGTGGTCCGGCCGGTCGCGTAGACCGTCGCTCCGGCCGCACCCAGTTGCACCGCGATCTGCCGGCCGGCTCCCCGGGTCGCCCCGGCTACCAGGGCGACCTTTCCTGTCAGCGTTCCTGTCATACCGTCGACCCTGGCAGCGAATCCTGACAGGCAACGTCCGGTTTTCCAGGCCGATCCGAAGTCGTTTCCCCGGTTCGCCTGGATGCGCGATGATCAAGCGATGCACCTGCTGCTCGCCGGGATCGTCGGTTCGGTGGCCTACGGTCTGGCCGGCCCGGGGTCCGACGTGGACCGGATCGGCGTGTTCGCCGCACCGACCGTGGCGTTCCACGGGCTGCACCCGCCCCGGGAATCGGTGGTCACCACCCACCCCGACCTCACCTGGCACGAGGCCGGCAAGTACTGCCGGCTGGCGCTGAGCGGCAACCCGACCGCGAGTGAGCTGCTCTGGCTGCCGGACGAGCTGTACGAGACCCGGACCGACCTGGGCGACCGGCTGATCGCCATCCGGTCGGCGTTCCTCAGCGCGCCCCGGGTCCGGGACGCCTACCTCGGGTACGCCACGCAGCAGTTCCGCAAACTGGAGTCCCGGGGTGACGGCAGCTTCTCGGCGGACACCCGGCGACGGACCGCCAAGCACGCCCGGCATCTGGCCCGGCTGCTGCACCAGGGCCGGGTGCTCTACACCACCGGTCAGCTACCGATCCGGCTCGACGACCCGGAGTTCTACCGTGGATTCGGCGACCGGGTGGCCGGAGGGAAGCTGGCGGAGGCCCGCGAGCTGCTGGCCGCGGCGGCCGACGGGTTCGACACCGCGCACAGCCCGTTGCCGCAGCACCCGGACGAGACCACCGTGGAGCGCTGGCTGCTCGACGTGCGGGCCGCGCACCTGCCGGGCACGGACGATCAGATACGGCCCGACGCGTCGACGGACCAGCCCGGCGATATCCGCTGAGTCACTGTCGAGCTGCACCGGTTGTGCTAGCGGGCAGAACACCGCCGCAACCCGCCACCGGGTACCGCGCCCGCGTCACCCTGCCGGCCGGAACGACCGCACAGCCGGCCACCACCGCCGGCCGGAGGACCGTGCACCCCGCCGGAACGACCGCACGGCTGGCCACCACCGCCGGCCGGAGGACCGCACAGCCGGCAGGAACGACCGCACGGCTGGGCACCGCCGACGGGCTCGCGGGGACGGACCGCCATCGTGCACGTCGGACCCTGACGGCCGACAGCGGGTGCCGCCACAGCGCGCTGCCCCGTCTGTGCAGGCAGCTCGACAGGACTGTCAGCCCGTCCCCCACGCCGCGCCGGCACACGCCCGACCGGCACACGTCCTGCCGGCACGCCGCGCCGGCACACGTCCTGCCAGCACGCCGCGCCGGGCCCGTTTCCGGTCAGTCGTTGAGGAAGCCGGAGATCCGCGCCCGCAGGTCGGCCCGTTCGCTCCAGAGCACGCCCGGCCGGTCGTACACGTGCAGGGTGGCCCGGGGCAGCACGTCGGCGAGTTGCCCGGCGATCTCCGCCGGGTGCAGGTCGTCCCCGGCACAACCGATCACCAGGGCCCGGGCGGTCACCGCGCGCAGTGCCGTGAGATCGGGTACCGGCGCCTGGTCGGGAAGACCGGCCAGCCCGGTCGCCAGCCCGTCCCTCAGCAGTTGGTCGAGGCGCTGCCGCAGGTACGCCCAGCCGGCCGGGGTGTTCCGTACCGTCGGTGGTAGCTCCACCGCCACCGCCTCGGCGACGGCCGAGGCGTCCCCGCTCTCCACCGCGTCGAGCAGGTCGGCGATCCGCTGGCGGGCGACCGCTGGACGGGGCTGGTCGAGGGCGGCCGGCAGGAAGAGGACCACCCGGTCGAAGCGCTCGGGGCTCTCCGCCAACAGCCGACAGAGCGCACCGGCGCCGAGGCTGACCCCGACCGCGCGGGTGGCGCCGGTGAGATCGGCGATTGCCCGCAGGTCCCGGGCCAGGTCCAGATAGCTCCAGTCGCCCGGCGGCGCGTCGGAGCGGCCGTGCCCGCGGAACTGGAGGAACACCTTCCGGCCCCGGACCGCACTGCCGAACGGCCGGCTGGTCGCTATCCCGCCGCCCAGCCCGTGTGCGAACACGGTCACCGGGTCACCGCTACCGGTGATCAGCCGTTCCAGTCGTACCCCGTGCGGGGTGGCGACCACCTCGGTCTCCGGCTCGGGTAGGGCGGGCCGGCCGGTACGTGGCGCGCTCGGGCCCGGTCCGTAGGTGCGCGGGCCCCCGTCCGGTGGCGGTGGCCAGCGAAAATCCCTCACCAGAAGCCTTTGCCGTCGGTCAGGTCCCGCAGTCCCACCCGGACGTCGAGCAGATAGATCAGGCCGGCGGCGATGCCGACCAGACCGAAGATGCTGAGTACCCCGAAGCCGAGCAGGGTCAGCACCAGGCAGACGGCCAGGATGGCGATCCAGGCCCCCTTGGGCAGGGTGCCGATCGCGGGGAACGCGTCGGCGCGCTGGGTGATCGCGTGAATCAGCGCGACACCCTGGACGATCAACGCGATCACGAGCAGGACCAGCTCCACTACATAGCGGAACTGGTCGATGAAAAGCGGCGCGGCGATAGCCATGTCCGCAAGCTTATGTCGACGAGCCCGGACGCGTCCGCTCGGACGCGTCCGGGCTCGTCGCACCGGCGTACCGGAAACTACTTGGCGGCCGGGCGGGTCCGCTTGGTGGGCAGCTTGGCCGACGGGGTGGCGGTCGGCGCGGCGGCCGGCTTGCGGGCGGCACGCGGGCGGGTCGCCTTGGGCTTGGTCTCCACGACCTCCGCGACGGTGGCCGGGGTGGCGGTGGCCTCGGCCGGAGCGTCGGTGGCCGACGTCGTGGCGGTGGCCTCGGCCGGAGTGGCGGTGGCCGGCGCGGCCAGGGTCTCGGCCAGTTCGGCCTCGGTGACCTCGATGTCGGCGTTCACCGTGTCGGCGGCCTGCACCACACCGGACCCGACGACCCGCTCACCCCGGGCCACCAGGGCACCGTACGCGGCCAGCGCGCGCTCCTGCGCGGCCTGGGCGCCGGCCACGACCACTGCGGCGTTACGGGCCGCCACGGCCCGGATCCGGTCCAGGTCGAGGTCCGCCGGGACAGCCTTCTCGCGGAGGCCGGCGGCGGTGGTGTTGGCGGTACGCAGGGTGGCGACGGCCTTCTCCCGCAGGTCGGCGGTACGCAGGGTGGCCACCGCCTTCTCCCGCAGCTCGGAGGTGCTGTTCACCGCCTTGCCACCCAACTCGGTGACGACCGTGGGGAGCTTGCGCAACTGCTGGTAGGCGAGTTCGCCGGCACCGGCGGCGGCGTAGAGCGGAGCCGGGATACGGGTCGTCCGGGACTGCTGGGTCATCACTTCTCCTCTTCGACCGCGTCCGCGGCCTTGTCTTCGGTCGCCTTGTCGGCGGTGGTCTTCCTGGCGCTGGACTTCGTGGCGATGGTCCGGTCGTCAGCGGCCCTACGGACCACCCGACGGGTCGTCTTCTTCGCCGGCTGCGTGGAGCCCGGCTCGTTGGGAGGCAGTGCCGCACCGGTCTCGGTCACCGCAACCGATTCGAGTACCTCGGTGGCCGGTGTCCCACCGCCGGTGGGCCCACCGGCGGCCGGCGCGGCCGGCGCTTCGCCCACGGTGGACCCGTCGGCCGACGGCACCGTGGCCGACGGCTCGGCGTGCCGCAGGTTCTCCCGGCGGAACGTCTCGTAGATCTGGCTCAGTGACTGCTTCTGCGCCATGGTCAGGTCGGGATCGACCGCAATGGCGGCGAGCACCCCCTGCCCCTCCCGGTCGTCGAGGAGACCGGCCCGCAGGTACATCGCCGGGGTGGAGACCCGCAGCGCGCTGGCGAGCTGCTGGAGCACCTCGGCACTGGGCTTGCGCAGGCCCCGCTCGATCTGACTCAGGTACGGGTTGCTCACCCCGGCCTGCTCGGCGAGCTGCCGGAGCGAGATCCGGGCGTTGCGGCGCAGGTCGCGGATGAACTCCCCGACGTCACGGGGTAGGTCCTTGGGTGTCGCCATGCCCCGAAGCTAACCCCTCTCTGCTAACTTTTGCAAGCAGAACGCTAGCGATAGTTAGCGACCTCACCTCGGCCCGTCACCACCGGCCCCCTGCCACGCGTCGGCGCGACGGACGGGTTCTACCAGACGGACCGCACCGCCCCGACCCTCGCGCCCCCACCGGTCAACGGCACCTCGGCCAACTCGTCGAGCACCCCGGCGGTGACCCCCAGCCGGCGCAGAGCGGAGACCAGCACCGGCGTCCGGGCCCGGGCCGCTCCGTCGTCGACCTTGATCGCGACCGCACCGACCTCCGGTACCGCCACCGCGATGACGCCCTCCGCACCCACCTTGGCAAGCAACCCGGGCACCCCGGCCATCAGTCGGGTGTCGTCGGCCCCGGTCCCCGCCACGATCTCCGGGTGGGCCCGCATCGCGTCGACGACGGCGCGTTCCGCCGAACCGGACGTACCGTGCACCAACCGCAGGAACGCCCCGGCCAGCCCGGTCAGGGACAGGGCCAGCACCGGCGCCCCGCACCCGTCCACCCCGACCGCAGCCGCCGGCTCCCCGACCAACTCCTCGACCGTCGCCCGCAGCCCCTGCTGCAACGGGTGCTCCGGCTGCCAGTACCCGGCCACCGGCCAGTCCGCCGCCTGACAGGTCAGCAGCATCCCCGCATGCTTACCCGAACAGTTCATCAGGATGCGGGATGGACCGCCACCGGCCCGGTACGTCTCGGCCTGGGCCGACGCTCCGAGCGGCAGTTCGGGCGGACAGTGCAGGGCCGACTCGTCCAGACCGCCACCGCGCAGCATGGCGCGTACCCGGGCAACGTGGAAATCCTCGCCGAAGTGGCTCGCCGCGACCAGGGCCAGATCGGCCGGATCGGTGAGCCGCAGCCCCGCCCGGAGCATGCCGACCGCCTGCATCGGTTTGTTGGCCGACCGGGGAAACACCGGCGAGGTGACGTCACCCGCCGACGCGACCACCGCACCCTCGGCGTCCAACACCACCACCGACCCGTGGTGCTTCCCCTCCAAGAACCCGGACCGGACCACCTCGGCGAGCGGCACGCCGCCCTCGTACGTCTTTCCCACGAGGCGGAACGCTACTACGGACGTAAGGAAGGGCCCCTTCTTATCGCTTCCGGTATAGGAAGGGCCCCTTCTTAACGCCTGTCACAGGCCGAGCAACTGCCGGGCCTCGGCCGGGGTCAGCGGCGGACGCTGGGCCAACTGGGCGAAACTGACCGCGCGTGCCACCAGCTGCATGTTCGACTCGACCGGCTGGCCCTTGGCGTACGTGATGGTGTCCTCCATGCCGACCCGGAGATGCCCCCCGGCGGAGAGCGACGCGAGCATGACCGGCAGGGTGCTCCGCCCGACGCCCGTCGCGGAGAAGGTGGTGCCCGCCGGCAGATCCTGCAGCGCCTGGCGGCAGGCGACCAGCGCATCGGTGGTACCCGGCATCCCGCCCGGCACCCCCATCACGAAGTCGACATGCACATGGCCACCCGCAGGCAGCCCGTACTTCCCGAGCAGCCGCTGGAGTGCGGTGAGATGACCGAGGTCGAAGATCTCGTACTCCGGCACGATGCCGCGCTCCTGCATCCGGGTGTGCAGGTCGACGATGAACTCCCAGCGGTTGAGGAAGACGTCGTCGCCGAAGTTGACCGTACCCATCGTGCAGGAGGCCATGTCCGGCCCGGCATCCAGCACGGCGAGCCGGGCCGCCTCCGGGTCGGTCACCGCGCCGCCGGTGGAGAGCTGCACGATCAGGTCGGTGCCCTCCCGCAGCGCGGCAACGGTCTCCCGCAGCCGGCCGGCGTCGAGGGTGGGCCTGGCCTCGTCGTCCCGGATGTGGACGTGGATCACTGCGGCGCCGAGCGCCGCGCACTCCTTCGCGGTCAGTGTCAGCTCGTCGAGGGTCACCGGCAGCGCCGGTACGTCCGCCTTGCTCGACTCCGCGCCGGTGGGGGCAACCGTGATCAACGTCCCTGTTGTCATGCCGGCGATCCTAGACCGCGCCCCAGGGCTGATCACCAGCACCGACTCGGTTAACAGGGGGCCCTTCCTATACCGAAAACGTTAATAGGGGGCCCTTCCTTACACCTCAGTCGATGGCGGCGGCGGAGTCGCCGACCATCAGGCGGGCGTCGTCGGCGACGTTGCGCTTGACCACGGCCAGGGCGATCTGCCCCAGCTCGTAGTGCTGTACGGCGGTGCCGACGAAACCGACCGTCCGGCCGTCCAGGGTGACCGGCGTACCCGGGGACGGGAGCTGGTCGCTGGCCACCCCGTCCAGGTGCAGCAGTACCAGCCGGCGGGGCGGGCGGCCAAGGTTGTGCACCCGGGCGACGGTCTCCTGCCCCCGGTAGCAACCCTTGTCCAGGTGGACCGCCGGGCCGATCAGGTCCACCTCGGCGGGGATGGTCCGGTGGTCGGTGTCCAGCCCGACCCGGGCCCGCCGGGCGGCCACCCGCAGCGCCTCGTACGCCCACAGACCCGCCACCGGCACTCCGGCGGCCCGCAGCTCGGCGACCACCTGGTCCATCGCGTCCCGGGGTACCAGCAGGTCCACACCGAGCGGGCCACGCCGGGCCCACCCGCCGACGGGCAGCACGCGTACGTCGTACCGGCTGCTCGGCCGGGGTGGCACGCTGCCGGCGGCGAACTTCGCACCGGGCACCTCGACGGTGTCCGGTGCCGCCAGGTCGGTGACCCCGAGTGTGCCGACGGCCTGGACCGCGTCCGGACCGGCCACGGTGAGCAGCGCGTACCGCGCGGTGACGTCGGTCGGGTCGACCGGGGTGAAGAAGCGCATCTTCTCCAGGTAGCCGAGCAGGCCGCCAGTGGCGCCCGGCTCGGTGTCCAGCCAGGTGGTCTCGCCATCCTCGGCGACCATGGCGTGCTGCTCGATGTGCCCGTGCGGGGAGAGGACCAGCAGTTCGGTGCCCTGGCCGGCGCGCAGGTCGGCGAGGTGCTGGGTGGTGAGGGTGTGCAGCCAGCCGATGCGTTCGGCGCCGGGTACGGCGATGACTCCCCGGTGCGACCGGTCGACCAGTGCGGCACCGGTGGCCAGGGTGCGCTGTTCGCGCAGCGGGTCACCGTAGTGGGCGGCGACCGGGCGTACCCCGGCGGCGGCGTGCGCCGGCTCGGGCTGGTCGGGCGTCGCGGTGTCGATGGCCTCGACCGCCACCGCACCCGGTATCTCGATCATTTCCGCTCCCCGTTCTCGCTGGCCGGCTGGTGCCGCCCGGCGCTATCAGCGCTCGTGGTGGCGCCCGGCGCCACCAGCGGGCTCGTGGTTGCGCACGCCACCGGGTCCGTCGGGCTGCGGTGTCCCGGCGCAGTTGCCGCAGACCCCGAAGAGCGCCACGTGCCCGATGTCGACCCGGAACCCGCGTTCGGCGGCCAGTCGCCCGGCGAGCGGGTCCAGCAGTTCGGGCTCGATCTCGTCGATCGCGCCGCAGTCCCGGCAGACCAGGTGGATGTGCTGGTGCTCACCCGCCGCGTGGTAGGTCGGCGAACCGTGCGACAGGTGGGTGTGGGTCACCAGCCCGAGCCGTTCCAGCAGCTCAAGGGTCCGGTAGATGGTGGTGATGTTGACCCCGGCGGCCACTTCACGGACCGCCGTGTGCACCTGCTCGGGAGTGGCGTGCCCGAGGTCCAGCACAGCCTGGAGGATCAACTGCCGCTGCGCCGTCAGCCGCAGCCCACGGGAGCGCAGCAATTCGGCCAGGGAGGATTCCGACACCGTCCGATCATAGTTCGCCGTGCCGGGATGCCCGCCGCGGACGCCGCCCGGGAGGCTATGCTCGGCTGCCATGTCGGGACGCCGGATCATCGCGGTCGCCGGTCGGGGCGTCGTACCGGCCGGGGAGCCGGTGTTGCTGGGCGACGACCGGGGCGCCCTGCACGGGGACGGGGTTTTCGAGACCATGCACGTGCGGGGTGGGCGGCCCTGGCTGGTCGACGAGCACCTGACCCGGTTGGCCGGGGCTGCGGCAGCGGTGGACCTGGCGCTGCCCGGCCGCGCCGACCTGGTCGAGCTGATCGGCCTGACCTGTGCGGACTGGCCGGCCGGGGTCGAGGGGGCACTGCGGCTGGTCTGCACCCGGGGGCCGGAGAGCAGCGGGCAGACCACCGTCTGGACCACGTTGACCGAGGTGCCGGCGGGGGCCCGCGCCGCCCGGCGGGCCGGGCTCGCGGTGGCCACCCTGCCGCTGCCGGTCACCGCGACCGGTCGCGCCGGGCTGGACTGGCTGCCGGCCGGGATCAAGTCCACGTCGTACGCGCTGAGCAACGCGGCCCGGCGGTGGGCCGCCGCACACGGGGTGGACGACGTGCTCTGGGTGTCCACCGACGGGTACGCCCTGGAGGGGCCGACCGCGAACCTGGTCTGGCTGGACGGGTCGACGCTGTGCACGGTGCCGGCCGCCGCCACCGGGATCCTGCCCGGGGTGACCGCCGGCTGGCTGCTCGCGCACGCCGGCCGGCTCGGGCTCGCGGCGGCCGAACGGATGGTCACGCCGGAGCAGCTCCGGACGTCGGCCGGTGTCTGGTTCACCTCGTCGGTGCGCGGGCCGGCCCCGGTCCGTTCGCTGGACGGCCGTGCGCTGCCCGACTCCCGGTACACCGCCGACCTGCTCGACCTGCTCGGCTTCCCCATCCCACCCCCACCCCGGTCCCGTTGATCATGAAGTTGTTGTCACTCTGATCGGCGTGTCGTGGCAACAACTTCATGATCAACACCGGAAGGGGTGGGTGGGGTCGGATCAGCCGGCGACCCGGATGAGCCGGGCGGAGAGGTGCGGGGAGAGTCCGTAACCGACCGCCGCCATCTCCTGGGCGTACAACAGCGCCCCCTCGACGATGCCGAAGAGCCGGTGCCCGGCAGTGACCTCCTTGGCCGTGGCCGTCCGCACCACCGCGTCGGTGGCCAGCTCGACCTGGGTACCGGTACGCCGGCCGATGTACAGCTCCATGACGCCGGTCGGGGTGCTCAGCAGAGCCTCGATCTCGTCGGTCACCCGGTCACCGTCCATCACCGGCCGCCACCAGCCCACCTCACGACCGGCGGGCCGGATCGGTCGGCTCTGCTCGTCGAGCAGCCAGGCCCGCGACTCGTACGCCAGGAACGGCCGGCCGTCGTGGCTGATCCGGATCTCCTGCGCGTAGTCGAAGTCCTCGATGCTCGGGAAACCGCCCCGGCCCCGCCCCCGCCACACCCCGATGTACGGCAGGAAGCCGTCCAACGCGGGGTGCAGCTTCGGCCCCACCCGCAGGTCGTGGCTCTCCTCGAACGGGTACTCCTCAACCGGCGGCGCATTGAGCCACGGCGGCTGCAAGGGGTTCTCGTCGCTCACCAGCCGTCCTCCGTTCGCGACTGCGGGGCTCGCAAAACCGGCTCACTCCTCGCGCTCACCGATCCACCTTCGTTCGCGACTGCGGGGCTCGCAAAACCGGCTCACTCCTCGCGCTCACCGATCCACCTTCGTTCGCGACTGCGGGGCTCGCAAAACCGGCTCACTCCTCGCGCTCACCGATCCACCTTCGTTCGCGACTGCGGGGCTCGCAAAACCGGCTCACTCCTCGCGCTCACCAGCGTCCTCTCGACATGCGTACGGCAAGATAGACCAGGCCGCCGGCGAGCGCGCCGAGACCGGCGACCAGCAGGCTGACGAACCCGATCTCGGTAACCATCATGGTCATCCTATGCTGGCTCCATGGCTCGTACCCTTGTCGTCAAGGCCACGGCCGGAGCGGACGCACCGGAGCGCTGCGCGCAGGCGTTCACGGTGGCCGCCACCGCTGCCGCCGCCGGTGTGGACGTCTCGCTCTGGCTGACCGGTGAGTCCACCTGGTTCGCGGTGCCCGGCCGGGCACAGGAGTTCGAGCTGCCCCACTCCGCACCCCTGGCCGAGTTGCTGCACATCATCCTGACCAGCGGCCGGGTCACCGCCTGTACGCAGTGCGCAGCCCGGCGGGAAATCGGCCCCGACGACGTGCTGCCGGGGGTACGGATCGCGGGCGCTGCGGTCTTCGTGGAGGAGACGCTGACCGAGGGAGCCCAGGCTCTCGTCTACTGACCTTCCGCGACCGGCGCCGCTGATGCCCCAATTCGCCCTACTATGCGGTGGAGCGGGAGGGGCGGGGATGACCGGGGCGACAGTGGACTTCTTCAACTCCATACCGGGCAAGGCCCAACTGCTCCTGCGGATACCGATGGCCGGGACGCTCCGGATCGACCTCGTCGAGGGCCACAGAACCGAACACTGGTATGTCACCTTCGCGCCGGGCCAGGCCCAGGTGAGCCGGGACGAACAGGTTGCCGACGCGATCCTGACCGTGCCCACCGATCTCTTCGACGAGTTCGTCACCGGGCGGTCCCGCCCGAACGCGGCGGTACTGCGCAACGACGCCACCGTCAGCGGCGACATCCGGCTGTTCCTGGCCCTACGCCGGTTCTTCCCCGCCGCACCCGGGGTCCGGGATCCACGCGAGGTGGCCCGCGAGAAGGTCGCCGCCAGCCGGCAGACCGGTCACCAACGGACCACGAACCCGCCGAGCACCGGCCAGCACTCGACGGGCGCCGGCCGGTACAGCGGCGGCCACCAGCCGAACGCGGTCGACGATCCGGTAACCGGACCCGGCACCCGGGAGCACACCGGATGAAGCCGCTGGTCAGCATCCTCGACGGGAACACCTTCGTGGTCAGCGACCGGTCCGGGGACATCGACCCGTCCCCCGACTTCCCGACCGGGTTCTTCTCCTACGACACCCGGTTCCTGTCGACCTGGCAGCTCACCCTCGACGGGGAACGCCTGCACCCGCTCTCCGTGGACGACGTGCAGTACTTCGAGAGCCGGTACTTTCTCGTCCCCGGTGAACCCACCCACTATCTCGACGCGAAGGTCTCGGTGATCCGGCACCGGATCATCGGCGGCAGCTTCGACGAGGAGGTGGCCGTACTCAACCACTCCGGCGAGCCGGCGGAGCTGACCGTCCGGATGGAGGTGGGCAGCGACTTCGCCGACCTGTTCGAGATCAAGAACCCGCAGCAGAAGAAGGGAAGGACGTGCGCCGTCGTCGGCGAGAACCACCTGCTGCTGCGGTACGAGCGGCAGAGCTTCCGGCGCGAGGTGAACATCACCACCACCGAGCCGGGCGCCATCGACGAACACGGCATGACCTTCCGGATCACCATTCCACCGCACGGAGAGTGGTCGACCCGGCTGCACCTGACGACCAGGGTGCTCGGGGCCGGTGGGCGGGACTTCCGGGACAGCCTCCGGATGCAACGCAGCCGGTCGAAGGAGGAGATGGAACAGGAGCTGGATCAGTGGTTGGCCCAGGCGCCCCGGTTGGGCAGCGACTGCGAGCCGCTCAGCACGGCGTACCGGCGGAGCCTGATCGACCTGGCCGCGCTGCGGTACACCTCGATCACCCACGCCACCCAGCTCGTCACCGCCGGTCTGCCCTGGTTCATGACACTGTTCGGCCGGGACAGCATGTTCACCTGTCTCCAGGCCCTGCCGTTCCTGCCGCAGATGGTCCCACCGACACTGCGTACCCTGGCGGGCCTCCAGGGCACCCGGATCGACGACTTCCGTGACGAGGAGCCGGGCAAGCTCCTGCACGAGCTGCGCTACGGCGAGTCGGCGGGTTTCGAGGAACAGCCGCACTCGCCGTACTTCGGTTCGGCCGACTCCACGCCGCTCTTCGTCATCCTGGTCGACGAGTACGAACGGTGGAGCGGGGACAGCGACCTGGTCCGGACGCTGGAGTGGCATGTCCGGGCCGCCCTGGACTGGATCGACTCGTACGGCGACCTGCTCGGCACCGGGTACATCTGGTACGAGACCCGCAACCCGGAAAGCGGCCTGGAGAACCAGTGCTGGAAGGACTCGCCGGACGCCATCTCGTACGCCGACGGCCGGTTGCCGGACTTTCCCCGGGCCACCTGCGAACTACAGGGCTACGCGTACGACGCGAAGATCCGGGGCGCCCGGCTGGCCCGGACGTTCTGGAACGACCCGGCCTACGCCGACCGACTGGAACGGGAGGCGGCGGAGCTGAAGGAGCGGTTCAACCGGGACTTCTGGGTCCCCGACGGCGAGTACTACGCCATCGCCCTGGACACCGACGGCCGTCCGGTCGACACGCTCTCCTCCAACATCGGCCACCTGCTCTGGAGCGGCATCGTCCCACCCGACCGGGCCGCGAAGGTCGCCGCCCACCTGCTCGGCCCCAAACTCTTCTCCGGTTGGGGGGTACGCACCCTGGCCACCGACGCCGGCCGGTACAACCCGCTCGGGTACCACGTCGGCACCGTCTGGCCGTTCGACAACTCCATGATCGCCTGGGGCCTCTGGCGGTACGGCTTCCGCCGCGAGGCGGGGATCATCTGCCAGGCGATGTGCGACGCGGCGCGCTTCTTCAACGGCCGGCTGCCGGAGGCGTTCGCCGGCTACGACCGGTCCCGGACCACGTACCCGGTCCAGTACCCGACCGCGTGCAGCCCGCAGGCCTGGTCGGCCGGTACCCCGCTGCTGCTGCTCCGGGTCCTGCTGGGGCTGGAACCGCAGGGCGAGCATCTGATCATCAACCCGGCGGTACCGGAGGGGATGGGCCGGATCGAACTGCTCGACATCCCCGGCCGGTGGAGACGGGTCGACGCGCTCGGACGCAGCCGCCCCCAGCAGGAGGCCGACACCGAGCCCTGACCCGCCACGCCGGCTGACCCCGGACGACCGTGCGGCTGGTCGGCTTCCCGTTGACGTCAGCGGTCGCAGTCCAGGCTGACGGAGACCCGGGTCCGCTCGTCGGTGACGGTGACCGTCACGCCGAGCGGGCCGTTCCGGTAGGCGTACCGCTCGGGGGTGTCCACCACCACGGCGGGGCTCGCGGCGGCCGGCCGCAGCAGCGCTGCCGGCGGCGCCGGAAGGGCTCCGGGAGTGTCGGCCGACGCCGTGCCGGCCAAGCCGCGACCGGGGCACGGCACGGTCGTCCATTCGGGTACGTCGGGTACCGGCTGGCCGAGTGCGGAGAGAACCTGCGTCAGCTCGAACCGGATCCCGCCTCCGGGGCCGTCGGGATCGGGGTCGACCCCGCCGAAGCCGTCCGGGGCCGGCCGGCAGCCGGTTTCGACGTACAGCTCGGCCAGGCCGGGCTGCGGCAGCTCGCCATAGATTGCGACGAAGTCACCGGCGTCGGCGCGCAGCCGGAACCCCTCGTCGGTACGGCGGGCCCCGGCCCGGTAGTCAGCCGGGAGGCGCTCGGCGATCCGGCGCAGCACCGCCTCGCCGTTCTCCGTGCCGCTCCCGCTCCCGCTCCCGGTGCCGGTGCCGGTGCCGGTGCCGAAGTGCACGGTGACCTGCCGGGTCAGGATGGCACCGTCGAGAAACGGGGTGACCCGGCAGCCCCGCTCGAACTCGGTCGGGCCCAGCTCGACCACGCTCTCCGGACCGGACGCGGCGGCGACCAGCTCCCCGGTCGCCCGGTCCACCACCGGCACGGCCTCGGCCAGGTCGCGCTGCTCGCGGACGGTCGGCGGGTCGTCCCGGACCGAGATCCAGGTGAGCACGGCGAGCAGCACCGCCCAGACCACCGTTACGGCCAGTAGCCACCGGCCCCACCGGTTCCGGGCGGGCGGCTCCGGGGTCGGGCTCACCTGGGCGTACGCCGGCGCGTCCATACTCACGCGGCCCATCGTGGCACGCCGGATCCCGACCCGGCCGGGGAGGGCGGGACCTCCTGGCCCGAGCGGGCGACCGACGTCAGCCGGACAGCACCACCGCGAGCAGCAGAGCTGCCGTCACACCTACCCGCACACGTCCTCCTGCATAGTTGCGTCCGGCAGAGTGGTGTACGGCAGACCTGCAGCTCAGAGCCGGTTTGGCGTAGACGTGAGGCGGCCA